>DATBCS010000178.1:0-8663 GCA_036270315.1 Gemmatimonadales bacterium | reverse complement strand
TCAGACCACCGCGGCCTGTACTACCTGACGGTGCTCGTCGAGCACGAATCCCGTGTCATCGTGCTAGCGTGCGCGGAACCGTCCTTGGCGCGTCCCTGGGGGGGTGCGGGCCGGCGCCGCCGCCGGCCTTGGGCGGGCCCGCTTGCATTGCGCGTGGAGGCAGCCCTGCTCTATACGTATGGAGCGCTCGCGGGTGGGGCTTGGCAACCCGGCAGCGCGGTGCGGGGGGGAGGTCGCCCCCGAGCCCTTGTCTGGCCGACCGGAGGGGTGCTCCCGTGGCACGAGCGTGTCAAGACGGTGGATGCCCGTGGTGCGACGCGTGACGCTGGTGGGGCGCAGCGGCGCCCTGGCGCTGACGGCGGCGCTCCTCGGCGGCCCGCTTGCCGCCCAGCTGCCTGAGGCGGAAGCCGCGTTCAATCGGGGCGCCTACGCCGTCGCGCGGGCGGGCTATGAGCGCGTCCTCGCCACCGACTCCCTCAATGAACGCGCTCAGTACCGCCTCGCGGTGCTGGACAGCTGGGACGGCAAGCTGTCCCGCTCCCTCGCGCGTTTCGCCCGACTCCGGCGGCGCGCCCCTCTCGATGTCGATCTCATGGTGGCGCACGCGCAGGTCCTCGCGTGGGACGGCAAGACCGGGGCCTCCGAGGCCCTATACGACTCGGCGCTGGCGCACGCCCCGAATCGGGCCGATGCCCTGGCGGGCCGGGCGCGGGCGGTGGCGTGGGGTGGCGACTTGGAGCGGGCGGAGCGGCTGTGGCGCGCGGCGCTGGCTCAGCACCCCGACGCGGCGGAGGTGTTGCTGGGACTCGCCCAGACACTCTATTGGAAAGGCCAGCCGGCGCTCGCCGAGTCGTACGCGACGCGCGCGCGGGCCGTGGCGCCCGAGGACCGGGCCGCGCGCGAGCTCGAGCGCGCCGTGCGGGCGGCGCTGCGCCCGCAGGCGGCGACGGCGGTCGACGGGGCGACCGACTCGGACCAGAACGACTTCATCGCGCAGGACGGCAGCTACACGGCGTCTCTGGGCACCGCGTTGCGCGGTACGGTGCGGGCTGGCTGGCGGCGGGCGACGGCGCCAGGACTTGCCGGCACGAGCTACGGGGGCGGGGGCACCCTGATCGCCGCCCTCGGCGGGGCTGCGGTGCTGCGCGGCGGGCTCGGCGCGCGGCACATCGCCCCGGACTTGGGACAACGCCGCACGGTGCTCACTGGGGAGCTCGGCGTTGGCTTCCGGCCCGCGCGCGATGCCGCGGTGAGCGTCGGGTACTCCCGCAGCGCGTTCGATGAGACGGCGCGGCTGATGGGCCTGCCCCTGACGCTCGATGCGGTCGACGTGAGCGTGGACTTGTCCCCGGGCGCGGGCTGGGCGGTCTCAGGCGGCGGCGGCCCGACATGGTTCTCGGACGGCAATCGCCGGCTGGCGGCGGTCGGGGCGGTCCTGGGCCGCGTGTTGCCGGGTCTCCAAGTGGGCCCGTTCGGGCGGGTGATGGGCTACCGTCCCTTCAATTCTGGGACGGGGTATTTCGCCCCGGACCGCTTCGCGGTGATCGAAGGCCGTGGAGTGTACGTCTGGCAGCGGAATGGCTGGGGATTCCGAGGGGATGGCGGGCTCGGCTCGCAACAGGTGTTCTCGGGCGCCGCGTGGCAGGTGGAATGGCACCTCGGGTTCTCGCTGTCGCGCGGCTGGGGGGCGGACAACGAGATCGCGCTCGTGGGATCGATCACCAACAGTGCTGCGGCGACCAATGCGGCGCAGGTGCGGAGCGAGGCGTTTCGCTACCGGACGCTGGGCTTGAGGTTCCGCCAGGGGCTCTAGGCGACTGCCCCACCACACGAGCTCCCGGCACCTGCCGTGCAGCCGTAGCAGTGGGGCCCGGTGGCGATCGCGCGGTCCTCGAGGAGGGCGAGATCTGCGTCGAAGATGTTCCGCGGCACGCGGGCCGACACCGGGAGGTCGAGCATCTGGTTGAAGTCGCAGTCGTACAGCGTCCCGTCCCAGCCCACTGAGAGCGTGTTGCGGCACATGACCCCCGCGGCCGCCCCGGGGTTGTAGGCGTTGGCGAGCAGGGTCACGTATTGCTCGGTGCGCCCCCGCTCCTCGAGAAACGCGAGAAAGCGGCTGATCGGCATGTTGGTGATGGTGTAGAGGTGATCGAAGGTGATGTCGTAGCGGCGTTTCAGCTCGTGCTTCCAGTCGCGCTCCAGGGCGGCTTGATTCCCCGGCAGGAACGTCCCCACGGGGTTCGTCACGAGGTTAAGGACGAGCCCCGCACCCCGGCCGTACCCCAGCGCGTTCAACCGCCGCAAGCCCGCAAGCGATTCTGCGAACACCCCGTCACCGCGCTGCGCGTCGGTCTCCCGCGCCTGGTAGTACGGGAGCGACGCGATCACTTCAACGCGCCTGGCCGCCAACAGCTCGGGAATGTCGGCGTAGTTGGGGAGCAGGATGGCGGTCAGGTTGCAGCGGTGCATCACGTGCGTGCCCAGGGCCGCCCCCCGGGCGACGATCTCGCGGAAGTCGGGATGGAGCTCCGGAGCCCCCCCGGTGATGTCGAGCTTGGGGATGCCGCTGCGCGCCAGGAACGCGAGGCAGGCCTCGAGCACGGGACGGGACATCACTTCCGTGCGCTCCGGCCCCGCATCGACGTGACAATGGCGGCACGTTTGGTTGCAGCGCTTGCCCACGTTGAGCTGCAAGATCTCGATCTTCGTGGGGCGCAGCGGCGCCAGCCCAGTCGCGCGCAGGGCTTCGTCGAAGCTGCGCGGGAGTGCGATCGCGGCGAGCCGCGCGCGCTGCGCCGCCCCGTCCGCGAGCGAGGCGTGTTGGCTCGCCAGGGTGGGCAGGATGCGCCCCACCGCGCTACATCCCCAGCTCGTCGACGTGGTTCAGCATCTGCACCCCGTGGACCAGGGACGCGCCACCACGAATCGCGGCGGCGACGTGCACGGCCTCCGTCATCTGGTCGAGGTTGGAACCCTTCTCGAGCGCGTCTTTGGCGTAGGCGTCGATGCAGTAGGGGCACTGGACGGCGTGCGCCACGGCGAGCGCAATCAGGGCCTTCTCGCGCGCCCCGAGCGCCCCCTCGGCGAACACCGCGCCGTACCAGTCGAAGAACTTGCGCGCCAGCTCCGGTGCCCCGCGCTCGATCTCGCCGAAGCGGGGCAGGTCGTGGTGGTGATAGTAGTGCGGACGTTCGGCCATCGCGGCGTCTCCGGCAGACGGGGAAGGGCCGGCGCACCTGGCCGGCCCGCCTCAATGCTAACCTGGCGGACGGGGCGACGGCGCGCGGCCGCAGGGACGCGCGCGAGCGTCACCCTCGTTCGCGTCGAGCAACTCGGTCCGCGCCCAGCCCCAGGGTGCGCAGCAGCCGCACCGCCTCCGCCTTCTCGCGCGGCGAGGGCACGCCGCCGCGCGGCGACGTGCGGCGGGGAGCCACGGGTTGGGCCTGCTCCGGCAGTAGTCGCGGCAAAGGGCACGGTCCGACCATGCCCCGGTCGATGTACATTCCCGGCCTCTCATCGTGTGGGGAGGCCGCCTGGACTCGTTCGTCCCGAAGCTCGCCACCACCCTCAAAGACTACACCCGCGGTCAGTTCGTCGCCGACCTCGGCGCGGGCGTGATCGTCGGCATCGTTGCGCTCCCCCTCGCCATCGCGTTCGCGATCGCGAGCGGGGTGACGCCCGAACGCGGCCTATTCACGGCGATCGTCGCCGGCTTTGTGATCTCGGCGCTCGGAGGCTCGCGGGTCCAGATCGGCGGGCCTACCGGCGCGTTTGTGGTCATCGTCTACGCGATCGTCCAGAAGCACGGGGTGGACGGACTCGCCGTCGCGACGCTCATGGCCGGTGTGGTCCTCGTGGCGTTCGGCCTGCTCCGGTTCGGCGGGGCGATCAAGTTCATCCCGCACCCTGTCACCGTCGGGTTCACGAGTGGGATCGCGCTGATCATCTTCTCCGGCGAGGTGAAGGACGCCCTCGGGCTCACGATGGGAACGGTGCCGGCCGCTTTTCTCGGGAAGTGGCGCGCCTTCGGTGCCCACCTGGATGCGATCAACCCCTGGGCCGTCTTGGTGTCGGGGCTCACCGTCATCATCATCCTCGCCTGGCCGCGTGTGAACCGGCGCATCCCCAGCCCGTTCGTCGCCCTCATCGTCACCACGGCCCTCGCGCAGGTGCTGCGCCTCCCGGTCGAGACGATCGGGAGCCGCTTCGGCGTCATCAACGCCACCCTGTCGGCGCCCGTCCTTCCCGTCGTGCCGCTGGCCCGGCTCCCCGCGCTCGTCGGCCCGGCGTGCACGATCGCCCTGCTCGGCGCGATCGAGTCGCTCCTGTCGGCCGTCGTGTCCGATGGCATGATCGGCGGGCGGCATCGCTCCAACATGGAACTCGTGGCCCAAGGGCTTGCGAACATCGCGTCCCCTTTGTTCGGCGGGATTCCCGCCACAGGGGCCATCGCCCGGACGGCGACCAACGTCAAGAACGGCGGGCGGACCCCCGTTGCGGGCATGGTGCACGCCGTCACGCTCCTGCTCATCACGCTGTTCTTCGGACGCTGGGCGCGGCTGATCCCGATGGCGACGCTTGCGGGCGTCCTGGTCGTGGTGGCGTACAGCATGAGTGAGTGGCGCACGTTCGTGACCGAGTTCCGCGCGCCCAAAAGCGACGTCGCGGTGCTCCTCACGACGTTCCTACTCACGGTGCTGTGGGACCTCACCGTCGCGATCGAGGTCGGCATGGTCCTCGCCGCCCTGCTGTTCATGCGCCGCATGGCCGAAGTGACGAACATCCGCGTGCTCACCCACGAGTTCCACGATCCGGTGGACGACTTCGAGCGGGATCCCAATGCCGTGCGCCGGCGGGTCGTCCCGCCGGAGGTGGAAGTGTACGAGATCACCGGCCCCTTTTTCTTCGGCGCGGCGGAGACGTTCAAGGACCGCTTAGGCGGCTTCGCCGTCCGGCCCAAGGTGCTGATCCTCCGAATGCGGCACGTGCCGGCGATCGACTCCACCGGGCTCCACGCGCTCCGGCAGCTGGTGGCGCGCAGTCGCCGGGATGGCACGCTCGTGCTGCTCTCCGACGTGCACGCGCAACCCGTGGTGGCGCTCGAACGCTCGGGTCTGTACGACGATTTGGGCGAGGACAACGTGCACGGCAACATCGACGACGCCTTGAATCGCGCCCGGCAACATCTGGGCCTCCCGCCGCTCGCGCGCCCGACGTTCGCGACGCCGACGGTGGCGCGCGAACAGCACTCCCCCGACGCTTGAGGCCGTGGCCCTGCAGGAGTTGAACCTGCGCAAAGCGCGCGCGACAAAGGCGGAACCTTGCGGGGGCTAACGGCGAGATCGTCGTGCGGTCAAGCGGTACGGGGCTAGCGCGTGTGGCGGATCACCTTCCACTGCCCCGGTTGGGTATCGCCCGCGGCGGCATGGGTCGCGTACGCACCCTCGATGGTGTCGCCGCGCAGGTTCCCCTCGAATGTGGTGAAGAGCTTCGCTCCGGTCTCGGGATCGGCATAGGGCGCGAGGGAACCGCTCACCCGCCCGGCGGCGACGCGCACGAAATTGATCGTCAGCACGGCTGGCCGGACGGGCGTCGCGCCTGCGGGAGGCGTAGGTCGATCCCACGCTTGGAGGGGGCGCCCGAACCCGCGCGGGATCATCACCACGTCGCCCGCGGCCGAGTCGCCCTGCGCGGTGAGCGTGAACGAGATGCTGCCGCTCCGGCCCGTGGCGGCGCTCCAGTAGGAGCCCTCCCACTGGCCGGCCAGTGCCCGCACGTCGGCCGCGGCGCCGACCAGCGGCACGGGGGGCTCTGGGGCCCGCCCGCAGGCAGCGAGGCACGAACCGAGTAGCACGGCGGGCGAGACGCTGCGCCAGCTCATGGGGTTCGCTCCTCTTGCTCCGAGGTGTGGTGGTACCCGCCCTAGGGCCGGTCCCGCTCGTCGCGCGGGTGGAACAGGGCTCGCACCACCGCTGTCGCGTCCACCGCGATCAGTAACCCCTCGCGCGGCAGCGATTGGACGCCCACGACTGTCCCGGCGGGCGCGTTGCGGCTCGGGAAGAACTCCGGTGCCGCTTCGCGGATCGCCTCCAGATCGCGCGGCGAGGCATTCACCACGTAGAGCGTGAGCTTCACGACCTCGGCAGGCGTCGCGCCGGCAATCCGCAGCACGGTCGCGAGGTTGGCGAATGCCTGCGCCGCCTGGGCGCGCACGTCGCCCGCCCCCACCAGTCGGCCCGTGCTGTCGAGGGCCACCTCGCCGGATACGTACACGGTCGCGCCCACCCGTACGGCGTGGGTGAACCCCGGCAGTGCGGCGAGTGTCCCTGGATTGACATAGCGCGGGGCGACGGGGTCGGGCCCGGGACGGATGGCCCCCGGCGTCGGTGCCACGCACGCCCCCAACAACAGAACCGTCGCACTGCTCCACAACGCAACACGCATCCGGTGCTCCTCTCGCAGCGATCTGGGGCGGCCGCCCGACGGGCGGGCCGGCGGCGGCGCGGTTCCCGCGCCACGCGGTGGTTCGCCATTCTGTATACGCTTGCCCCGGCCGGGAGGTTCAAGGGCCGCCGGACGGGGGGCGCGCCCGGCGTGGCGGTGCCCGCTAAGTTAGCGGCGCGGACGCCCTGGCGTCATCGGGCCGGAGCGGTGGCGGCCGAGTCGCCGCGCGCGAGCAGACCTGCGAAGTCGTGCAGCTCCGCCAATCCCAAGTCCGAGGCAACCCAGTAGGTGTACTCGGGCGTGGTCCAGTGGAGCAGGTGATAGCCCTGCTGGTCGAACGCGGCGGGCCCACCGACCGGGCCCCCCGCCGCGGGCCAGAGGAACGCGTTGATCAAGTGCTGGCGCCGCCCGTACACGAGGGCCGCGACCGGCCGCCCGCCTAGATAGTCGAGCCGCCCACCGACAAGCGGAAACCCGCGCCCCGCGAAGTCGTACACCGGGGGCGAGAAGTCGAGCTTGCCGTTGAACCACGGCTTCACCGTGTGCTGGTCCGAAGAGACCACGTCGGTCAGATGGCCCGGCATAAGCGACCGCACGTGACTCGCCAGCACCTGCCCGGCGAGCGCCTGGTCGTCGGCGCGGCGCTGCCCGAGGCGCCAGCCCCCCACCGCCACCACCGCGAGCGACGCAGCCAAAGCGAGCCAGCGCCCGACCGCGGCGGGCATCACGCGGCGGGCGCCGGTGCGTTGGGCGGCCCCTCGTAGGCTGGCGTGGACCCGAGTCTTGAGCTCGTCCGGCGCTCGCAGGGCGGGGATCTGCGCCCGGATCGCGGTGCCCAAGGCGACGCGGGCGCCGTGCAGCCGGGCGCACTCGCCGCAGCTCGCGAGGTGCGCCTCGAGCTCCCGCGCCTCCCGGGGCGCCAGTTCACCGTCCACATACGCGTCGAGTTGCTGTTCGAACTCCTGATGCGTCATCTCACCGCTCCTCTGTGGCGCCCATCGCTCGCGCCAGTCGTCGCCGGGCGCGTGAGAGCCGTGACATGACGGTGCCCACGGGCACACCCGCCACTTCGCTGATCTCTTTGTAGGACAAGCCCTCGAGTTCCCGTAGCACGATCACCTCGCGGAATTCGGGCGGCAGCCGGTCGAGGGCTTGGCGGAGGGATTCACGTGCCGTCTCCCGCTCCAGCACCGCCTCGGGGTGCTCGTCTGCCACCGCGTCGCTGTGTAGCGCCTCGTCGAACTCGGTCGCGAGCGTGTCGCCGCGATGGCGCTGCCGCCAGGTGTAGGCGGTATTGCGGACGATCGCGAGCAGCCACCCACGCCCCTCGCTACCCGCGCCTCCCCGGAACCCGTCGAAGTACTTGAGGGCCCGGAGGTAGGCCTCTTGCACGACGTCCTGCGCATCCTGGTCGTCACGGATCAGGTAGCGCGCCAGCGTATAGGCGGCGTCCAGGTGCGGCAGCACGATCGTTTCGAATCGAACCAGGTCGCTCGTTTCCAACCGGTCCTCAGAGAGTAGCGCGACACGCCTTCGAGTAGGGACCGGGCGTGCGGCGGGGTTATTCCCGGGGCATTGCGCAGGCGGGCGGCGCCTCGGCCCTCGTAACGATACTGGGGGCACGCTCGTGCGAGGGAAGACCTAGGTACACCGGACCCCCCCGGGACCCGAGCCGTTACCGGGCTCCCGCTGGTTCATTCCCCCCAACCCCGCCCGACGCTCAATGGGAGGACTGCAGGAGCGTGCCAGCCAGCAGGATCAGAAACCACAGTGCCAAGCTCGTGATCGAGGTCAACCGAAAGCCGCGCCAGGCGGCCGAGCGGCCTCGCCCGAGCGCCGTCTCGGCGCGCATCCGGGCGTAGCCGTTCCCGAGCAACAGCACGATGAGCCCCATCTTACTCCAGAACACGACCGAGGGGGCGAAGGTCTCGATCTCGGCCAGCATCATTAGGGCGCCGCTCACGAAGATGATTGCCAGGCTCGCAACCACCCAGCGGTGCACGCCGGCGAGCCGGGCCAGTTCCTGGGACCAATCCGGCATCGTGCCAGGCGCGAGTCGGAGCGAGGCGCGATCCGTGGCCACGGCCAACCCGCCCCCCAACAGGATGCCAGCGAGATGCAAGTAGGTGACCGTGGTGCTCACCCCGGTCGTGTGTCGGTAGAAGTGCGCCCAAGGCGCCAGCAGGTGCGACAGCGCCGTCAACGTCATCATGTGTCAG
>DATBCS010000177.1:0-5850 GCA_036270315.1 Gemmatimonadales bacterium | reverse complement strand
CCTTCCACTTGGGCACCGGGAACAACGGCCTGCTGCGGATCGTGAAGGCGGGCGTGATGCCGCCCGAGGCGATCCAGCGCTTCTTCTATAAGTGGATCCCCACGGCGTTCGATCTGTTCGGCAAGGACAACTCGTCGTCGGCCCACTGGGCCTACGTGTGGGGGTTGAAAGGACGCTACGACGAACGCGACAACGCGGTCGAGCCCGACAAGGCCCAGCTCAACGCGTACAGCCGCGAGTTGTACCGCCAGGAGATCGCGAAGCTCGTGGAGCGGCTGAACATGTTCATCCCGGAACGCGAGCGCTGGCTGCGCGTGCCCGACGTCCGGTTCAATCGCAAGATCGGCATGTACGCGCGCCAGATGTTTACGGTCGACGGCGAGCCGCTCGACGACCGCGCGGCCTACGAGGCGTACTTGAAGACTGTGCTGCCGCAGCCGGAGCACTACGAGACGGTGCGCGCCCTCGAGAAAGAGCCCGGCTGGATCGAGCCGAAGAAGGCGGACAGCTTGCTCAAGTGAGGCCGGCGCTCGTCATCGCGCACCGCGGCGCGTCGGCCCGCGAGGTCGAGAACTCGCTCGCCGCCTTTCGCGCGGCGGGGCCCCTGGGCGCCGACGCCGTGGAGCTCGACATCCACGCCACCGTGGACGGCACCCTCATCGTCCACCACGACGCCACCGTCGCGGGCTCGCGCCCCATCGCGCAGCTCACGACCCGCGAGGTGCGCGCGCTCGCCCTCCCGAACGGCGCACCGGTGCCGACCCTCTCCGAGGCGCTCGACGCGGCGGGCCCCCTCGGCGTGTTCGTCGAGGTGAAAGAGCTCCCGCCCCAGTTCGACGGGCGTTTGTTCGATGCGTTCGACCACGGCCCCAACCCTGCGGGATACGCCGTGCACAGCTTCGACCACCGAGTCGTGCGGCGGCTGGGACACGCCCGCCCCGCCCTGCCCCGGGGCGTGCTGAGCTCGTCCTACCTGGTCGACCCGCTCGCGGCCCTCGCGGCCGCGGGCGCCACCACGCTGTGGCAGGAGCGCACACTGGTCGATCGCGCCCTGGTCGACCTGCTCCACGGCGCCGACGCGCGGCTCCTGGTGTGGACCGTCGACGATCCCGCCGAGATGCGCCACTTGCTGGCGCTCGAGGTGGACGGCCTCTGCACCAACCACCCCGACCGCGCGCGGCAGGCGGTGGACGCGCGCGCCGCATGAGCGGCCCCCGCGTCGCCGTGGTCGGCGCGGGCACCATGGGCTCGGGCATCGCGTACGCGGCGCTGCTCGCGGGCATGCCCGTCGCGCTCACCGATAGCCGCCCCGAGGTGCTCACCGCCGCCCTGGCCCGAATCACCGCGCTCTTGGCGCGCGGCGTCGAGCGCGGCAAGGTCGACCGCGCCGCCGGCGCCGCCGCCGCCGAGCGAATCCGCGCGGAGCCCGATCTCGCCCAGGCGGTCCGGGACGCCACGGTCGTGATCGAAGCCGTGAACGAGGACCTGGCCACCAAGCAGCGGGTGTTCGCCCAACTCGACGGCGCCGCGCCCGCGGAGGCGCTGCTCGCGACCAATACCTCCTCGCTGTCGGTCGCGACGATCGCCGCGGGCCTGCAGGCGCCCGGGCGCGTCGTCGGGTTGCACTTCTTCAACCCTGTGCACGCGATGCGGCTTGTCGAGGTGGTGACGCACTCGGGCACGGCGAGCGCCGCGGTGGACCGCGCGGTAGCGTTCGCCCGCGCGCTCGGCAAGGAGCCGATCGTGGTGCGCGATTCGCCCGGCTTCGCGTCGAGCCGGCTGGGCCTGGCGCTCGGGCTCGAGGCCATGCGGATGCTTGAGCAGGGCGTCGCCTCGGCCGAGGACATCGACAAAGCGATGGAGTTGGGCTACAACCACCCGATGGGGCCGCTCAAGCTCACCGACCTCGTCGGGCTCGACGTCCGGCTGGCGATCGCCGACTACCTGTACCGCACCCTGGAGGAGCGGCAGTTCGAGCCGCCGCGCATCCTGCGCGACAAGGTGGCGAAAGGCGAGCTCGGGAAGAAGACGGGAAAGGGGTTCTACACCTGGAGCACCTGACCCGGATCACCGACGTCCATATCCATATCCAGCCGTGGCGCGACGTGAAACCCCGCGTGCTCGAGGCCCTGCGCCGCGACAAGGAGGCGGACTGGGACCTGTTGCTCGCCCTCATGGACGACCCGCGCGCGCTGCTCGAGATCATGGACCGGGCCGGCGTGTGGCGCGTGGGCCTCGTGAATTACCCGTCCCCCGACATCATGGGCTTCACGGACACGACCAACACGTTCGCCGCGCGCTACGCCGCGGCGGATCCTGCGCGGCTCTTGGCCTATGGCGGCGTGCACCCGCGCTTCACGAAAGATGCGGCGGGCGACGTGGACCGTCTGGTGGACCTGGGCATCCGGCTCTTGAAGATCCACCCGCCCCACCAAGGGTTCCCGGCGAATGCCTACACCGCGGGCCTCGACACGCTGGGGCAGATCTACCGCCGTGCCGCGGAGCGGGGTCTCCCGGTGATGATTCACACCGGCACGAGCATCTTTCCCGGCGCGCGCTCCAAGTACGGCAATCCCCTGGAGCTCGACGACATCGCGATCGACTTCCCCGACCTGCGGATCATCATGGCGCACGGCGGCCGTCCCCTCTACATGGCCGAAGCGTTCTTCGTGCTGCGCCGCCACCAGCAGGTGTGGCTCGACGTCTCCGGGATACCGCCCGCTCGGCTGCTCGAGTACTTTCCTCGCCTGGCCGAGGTGGCCGACCGGGTGCTGTGGGGCACGGACTGGCCGAGCCCCGGGGTGAAGGACATGCGCCGCAACCTGGATCAGTTCCTGGCGCTTCCGCTCAACGACGCGCACAAGCAGGCCATACTCGAAACCAATGCGCTGGCTTTGTTTCCTGCTGCTCCTTAGCCCGGCGGCCGCCGCCCAGTCCGCCGGCGCCCCGAGCCTGCGCTTCGACCTCGCCCTGATCCCCGCGACCCGCGACTCGTTTCTGTTCCGCCTGAATGGTGCCGTGCGCGGCTGGGCGGTGTGGCAGTACGAGATCCGCACCCGTGAGATGACGGACGAGCTGCTCTACACGGCGACTTCGGAGTTGCAGCCGGTCGAGGCGGAACGGCTCCGCGTGGTGCTCGACCGCCGGACCGGGGCGCCGCTCGCGAGCTTCCACCACATCGACCTTTTCTCGCCCACGAGCGACACCGTGATGCTGGAACACGAGCTCGACGTGAAGCCCGAGGAGATCACCGGCCGCCGCCGCGTCGGCACGAAGAGTGGCCAGGTGAAGACCGTGCCCGTGCGGCGCCACATCGCTCCGGGCACGGTGCTCCACGACGACTACGCGCTGCTCGCCGCGGCGGTGACGAACGCCGCGCCCGGGGACTCGCTCGCCGCACCGGCCTACGGCGAATTCGACGATTCCCTGACAACCCTGAGCTTCGTGGCGGAACGACCCACCACGATCGAGGTCCCCGCGGGCCGCTTCGAGGTGCTGCCCCTGCGGACCGGAGCCTTCCGGGTCTACGTCACGCGGCGGGCCCCCCGCCGCGTCGTGAAGGGTGAAACCCTGGACGGCGCGTTCGCCTTCGAACTGGTGCACTCAGGGCCCGTGCTGGCGTCGCCCGAATGACGTCCGCCCACCGCTGGGCGCTCGTTGGCGCGCTGCTCGTGGCGGCCGCGGCACGGCCTGCCGCGCTCGCCGGCCAGTCCGGCCGCATCCCGTTCGAATCGTTCAAGCTGCCCAACGGCTTGCGGGTGATCTACTCCGAAGACCACGCCGCGCCGATCGTGACCGTCGACGTCTGGTACTACACCGGCGCCCGGAACGAGCGGCCGGGACGCGGCGGATTCGCGCATCTGTTCGAGCACATGATGTTCCAGGGGTCGGCCCACGTGAAGAAGAGCGAGCACTTCCGACTGGTCGAGCGCGCCGGGGGTACGCTTAACGGCTCCACGCACGACGATTACACCAATTACTACGAGACCGTGCCGTCGAACCGACTCAACCTCGCCTTGTGGCTCGAGGCCGACCGGCTCCGCTCGCTCGCCATCACCCCCGAGAACCTCGAGAACCAGCGCGCGACGGTGAAGGAGGAGAAGCGGCTCCGCGTCGACAACCAGCCCTACGCGCCCACGTTCCGCAACGGGATCATCTGGCCGTACGACAGCACGCGCTGCTTCCCGTATGCGCATCCCGGGATCGGCTCGATGGACGACTTGGACGCCGCGCAGCTCGGCGACGTGCAGGCGTTCTTCGCCACCTACTACGCGCCTAACAATGCGACGCTCGTCGTCACGGGCGACTTCCGGCCGGGCGCGCTGCGGCGACTCGTGAACCTATACTTCGCCGACATCCCGAGTCGCGCGGCACCCCCGCCGGTGAGCTGCGACTTCAAGTTCTCCCCCGGCACGGTCCGCCGCGAGGTGACGGATGCGCACGCCACCCTGCCCGCCGCGTTCCGGTTCTACCGGTTGCCGCCCCACGATCACGCCGACACGCCGGCGCTGGAGCTGTTGAGCGTCATCCTGGGCGACGGCGAGAGCGCGCGCTTGAACGTCAGCGTGGTGCGCCATGCCCAAGCGGCGCTGCAAGCCGGGCTCGGCGGCCTGGACGAACGCCGCGGGCCGGGCGTGCTGTTCGCCTACGGCATCGCCAACCAGGGGGTGGAGCCGCAGCGCGTCGACAGCCTGATCGGCGCCGCGCTGGACAGCGTGCGCTCGGGCGGCGTCTCCGCCGACGAGCTCACGCGGGCCAAGAACCAGTTCCGCGCGGGCTTCATCCGGCAACGCGAGACGACATTCGGGCGCGCCGAGGCGCTGCAGCACTACACCCTGTTCCACAGCGGCGTGGCCGACGTCAACACCGACCTCGATCGCTACCTCGCGGTGTCGGTGGCCGACCTCCAGCGCGTGGCCCGGCAGTACCTGGACCCCGCGAACGCGGTGATCGTGCTCCTGCGACCGGGCGCGGCCACGGCGGGCAAAACGGGCGGCGCCGAATGACGCCGGTCGGGCGCGCGGGCGGCCGCACGGCCGGGCACCTGCTGGCGCTGGCCCTGGTGCTCGCCGCCCGGCCGGGCGCGGCCCGGGCGCAGGGGTTCCCCACGACACCGCCGCGGCCCACCCCGCTCTCCCCCGCGCGGTTCCCGCCGTTCCAGCAGACGACCCTCGCGAACGGGCTCGAGCTCGTCATCATCGAACATCACGCGCAGCCGGTGGTCTCGGTGACGCTGAGCTTCCGCGCCGGGGAGATCTACGATCCCCCCGGCAAAGACGGGCTCGCGACGCTCGTGGCGGAGCTCCTCGCCAAAGGCACCGAGACGCGGAGCGCCGAGCAGATCGCCGCGGCGATCGAAGGCGCGGGCGGCTCGCTCGGGGCGAGCGCGGACGACGACTTCCTCACGATATCCGCGGACGCCCTCGGCGACCAGCTGGAACTGGTGTTCGACTTGCTGGGGGACGTCACGCTGCACTCGCGGTTCGCCGAGCCGGAGCTGGCGCTGGCGCGCACCCGCGCCCTGTCGGCCTTGGCCCTCGAGCTGTCGGAGCCCGCCGCCGTGGCGCACCGCCTTTTCGCGCGCGAGATCTACGGCCGCAACCCCTACGGCAAGAGCGCCACCCGGGAGAGCTACCAGGCCATCACCCGCGAGGACGTCACGCAGTTCGCCGGCCAGCGACTGCGTCCGCGGGGCGCGCTGCTCGTCGTCGCAGGGGACGTGACCGAGCCCCAGGTGCGCGCGCTCGTCGAGCGCGCGTTCGGCACGTGGCACGGCGCCCCACCCCCGAGCCCCGCGCTCCCCGCGCCGCCCACGAAGCCCGAGACCGATATCCTCCTCGTCCATCGGCC
>DATBCS010000176.1:0-10386 GCA_036270315.1 Gemmatimonadales bacterium | reverse complement strand
CGGTTGTCGCCCAGCACGAAGAACTTCTCGGGCGGCACGACGAGGGGACCCCAGGTATCGCGCGTGGGGCGGTGGGCGAACGCGCCGCCGAGCAGGTAAGGCCGCTGCCAGTTGAACTCCGGGTCATACATGTCGGGCGAGGCCTGGCTCCGCTGGACGTAGGGTTCCTTGAGGGGCTCGCCGTTCACCCGGACCTCGCCGCCCCGCATTTCCACCGTATCGCCCGCGACACCAATCACGCGCTTGACGTAGTTGAGCTCGGGGTTCTTCGGGTACGCGAACACGATCACATCGCCCCGCCGGGGCGACGCGAAGCCTGGCAGGCGCGCCTTCGTGCCCGGGATCTGGGCGCCGTAGACCGCTTTGTTGACGAAGAGAAAGTCCCCGGCGAGCAGCGTCCGCTCCATGCTGCCGCTCGGGATTTGGAACGCTTCAACGAGGAAGGTCTTGATGATGAGGAAGAGGACGAGCGCCATGCCGAGCGAGCGCATCCAACTGTCGAACCAGCGGCCCAACCGCGACCGCTGCCGCTCTGTGGGGGCGATCGGGAGCGACGCGCCCGGCGCGCCATTGTCTGCTCTCGGGTCCCCCAAGTGAAGCATGGCTTTTACTTTAGCGAGGCCGTCAGCGCGGCGCAACAGTCAAGCGGCTCGGACCGGCCCCCGACCCGCCCCGGGATCGCGGGTCCCCCGGGTCGCCCCGGTCTCCGGTGTGAGCCACGTCACCGGGCGGGGACGCCGCGGGATCGCGCGGGCGTCAGGCCTCGGTGTCGATCTGGGCGCGTTGCAATTTCCCGGAGAAGTCCACGTAGACGACCTTCGTCTCGGAATAGAAGTCGTACACCTCCCAGCCGCCCTCGCGGTGACCGTTCCCCGTCTGTTTCACGCCCCCGAAGGGCAGGTGCGCCTCCGCCCCGATCGTGGGCGCGTTGATGTAGGTGATGCCGGTCTCAAGCTCGTGCATCGCGCGGAACGCGGCCGTCACATCGCGCGTGTAGAGCGAACTCGACAGCCCGTACTTCACGTCGTTGTTGACGCGGATCGCCTCATCGAGGGACCCGACCTTGATCACCGAGAGGACGGGACCGAAGATTTCCTCCTGCTCGACGCGCATGCCGGGCGTCACGCCCCCGAGCACCGTCGGGCGGTAGAACCAACCCCGCTCGAGCCCCGGGCCCGTCGCGCGCTCGCCCCCGACGAGCACCCGCGCCCCTGCGTCGCGCCCCACGCCCACGTAGTACTCGACCTTCTTGCGGGCGTCCTCGTTGATCAAGGGGCCGACCTCGGTGCGCTCGTCCGCCGCCGCCCCCAACCGCAGCCGCTCCGCCCGCGCGCAGATCATCTGCACTAGCCGGTCATGGACCGCCTCCTGGACGATGAGACGGCTCGTGGCCGTGCAGCGCTGGCCGGTCGTGCCGAACGCGCCCCACAACACGCCGTCGAGCGCCAGGTCCAGATCGGCGTCCGCGAGGACGATCATCGCGTTCTTGCCGCCCATCTCGAGCGACAGCCGCTTGTGCAGCTTGCCGCAGGTGGCGCCGATGACGGCGCCGGTCTCGGTCGAGCCCGTGAACGAAATGACCGGCACGTCGGGATGCTCGACCATGGCGCGTCCGACGACGGCGCCCTCCCCGTGCACCAGCTGCACGACGTCGGGGGGCAGCCCGGCGTCGAGCAGCACCTCGACCAGCAGGTGGGCCGTGTGGGGGACGTCTTCGGCGGGCTTGAAGATCACGGCGTTCCCGCACAGCAGCGCGGGGAACATCTTCCAGGTGGGGATCGCGAGCGGGAAGTTGAACGGCGTGATCAGCCCGGCGACCCCGATCGGTCGGCGATAGCTCATCGCCCACTTGTGCCGCAGTTCCGACGGCACGACCCGGCCGAACAGTCGCCGGCCTTCGGTATGCGCATAGTAGGCGGTATCGATCCCCTCCTGCACGTCCCCGCGCGTCTCGGTCACCACCTTGCCCATCTCGCGGCTCATAGCGCGCGCGATCGGCTCCTTGCGCTCGGTGAGGAGGTCGCCCACGCGCTGCAGCACCTGACCGCGGATCGGCGCGGGCGTCGTGGACCAGCGGGCGAACCCCTCCCGGGCGGACCGGACGGCGCGCGCCACGTCGTCGGGGCCGGAGCGGGGGAAGCACCCGATCACGTCGTCCCAGTCCGCCGGGTTGCGGTTCTCGAAGTACTGGCCGGTGGCGGGGGCGACCCACTCGCCGGCGATGAAGTTCTTAAAGGTTTCGGGCATCGCGCGTCAGTCGTCGGTGTGGGTGGGCGCGCCATCCGCGCAGAGCCACGGGGCCGGGACTTTGGCATAGCCGATGCGCGGCAGGATTTCGCGCGCTGCCAGTACGAGCCCCCAGACGATGAGCCCCTGGGAGAGGATGTGGGCGACGCCGAGCCGGCGTTTCCAGGACGAGATGCTGCTCCAACACCCCGCGGCGAGGACGGCGAACACGCCCATCATGTAGAAGATGAACTTGAGGCCGCAGCCGTGCGTGTACGGCCATTGCGTCATGCCGATGCCGATCAGGAGGCCGAGGACGACGCGCGTCCAGGTACCGAGCCACTGGCTGCCCCCCCGCACGTCGAACGCCTCGGGCGTGCTGGCCGCCACGGCGGGCTTCTTCACGGTCGGCGCGACGCCACCGCCCCGGCCCAGGCTGGGGTCGGCGTCCGGCAGCTTCTTGAGCAGCCGGTCCACCTCCGCCATCTCCTTGTCCCAGTCGCGTTCCTTCGGCGTTCCCGCCACTACCCCTCCCGGGCCAGCCGGTAGCGTTCGATCTTCTTGTAGAGATTCGAGCGTGGCATATCCAATGTGCGCGCGGTCTCCGACACATTCCAGTCGTGTTCTTTGAGCTTGGCGAGGATGTAGGTCCGCTCGGCCGCCTGCTTGAACTCCTCGAACGTGCTGGCGCGCATCCAGGGCGCCCCCGCGAGATCGACGTCCCCGGCGCGGCGTCCCCCGTCCCCCGCCCCGCTCCCGAGCCCCGCGATCCGTTCCGTGTCGGCGAGCGTGACGACGGGGCCCGGCGCCAGGATGAGCAGGCGTTCGACGGCGTTGCGCAACTCGCGGATGTTCCCGGGCCAGTCGTGCGCGGCGAGCCGCTCGACCGCCTCCTCGGCGAACCCCTTGGGGGGCAGGCCCCCGCGCGCGGCGAGTTGCGCCGCGAAGTGCTCGACGAGCTGGGCCACGTCGCCGCGGCGCGCCCGCAGCGGCGGCACCTCGATGGGCACCACATTGAGTCGGTACAGCAAGTCCTCGCGGAATCGGCCGGCGGCGATCTCGGCTTTCAGGTCCTTGTTGGTCGCCGCCACGACCCGCACATCAACCGCCAGCGTCTTCCCCGACCCCACCCGGGAGATCACGCCTTCTTCGAGGGCGCGCAGCACTTTGGCCTGTGCGGACAGACTCATGTCGCCGATCTCGTCCAGGAACAGCGTGCCGCCGTCCGCCAGCTCGAACTTCCCGGCGCGGTCGGCGAACGCGCCGGTGAAACTCCCTTTCACGTGCCCGAACAGCTCGCTTTCGATCAGCTCGGTCGGGATCGCGGCGCAATTCACTTCGACAAACGGCCCCGCGGCCCGCGGTGAGAGCGCGTGCAGCGCCCGCGCGACGAGCTCCTTCCCGGTCCCGTTCTCCCCGGTGATGAGCACCCGGGCGGCCGTGGGCGCGACCTTCTCCAGCCGCTCGATCACCTGGTGGATCGCCCGGCTCGAGCCGACGATCTCGTACTGGGCGTGCACTTCCGCCTTGAGTCGCACATTCTCGCTCGCGAGCTCGACGTGCTGCAGGGCGTTCCGGAGCGTGAGCAGGATGCGGGCGGTGTCGAGCGGCTTCTCCAGGAAGTCGTAGGCCCCAAGCTGGGTCGCCTCGACCGCGGTCTGGATCGTGCCGTGCCCCGAGATCATCACGACCTGCGCGTGGTGATCGATCTCGCGTAGCTGGCGCAGCGCCTCGAGCCCATCCATCCCCTGCATCTTCACGTCCAGGAAGACGAGGTGCGGCCGAAACTCGGGATAGATCCGCAACGCTTCGGAGCCCGAGGCCGCGGCCTGCACCTCGAACTCCTCGTATTCGAGCAGCTGCCGGAGGGCCTCCCGCACCCCCTTTTCGTCATCCACGACCAGCACCCGGCGACTCACGGCTTCCTCCGCTTGGTGCGGTACAACACCACCCCGGTGGGGTGGATCGCGATGTCCGTGAACAGGGGCAACAGGCGGAGCGGGGCGGCGCGGGTAGAATCGGCGCCCACGCGCAACAACACGGAGCCGGTCGAGTCGGCGCCGGCGACCCGCTGGGCCAGCTGCTTGATGACCGGTTGCGTGAAGGGGAAGCCGCGCAGCGCCAGCTCTTCCACCGTGAAGCGCACGATCCCCGGCCGCGCCACGGTGAGTGGCCCCGCGATGCGCAGCGGCTCGCGCGGCTGCAACATGCCGGCGAGCGGCCCCAGCGCCTCCGGGGGAATGACCCGCGTATCGAGCCGGCAGTCGACGGCGACCTTGCCCTCCAGCAGCTCCACCCGCAGCGAATCAAAGCTCTTGCGGACGGACCAGTCGATCCCGCTGCCGACGAGCGAGGCGATCTCGTTCGCCGAGAGGACGATCGAATCGGGCCCGGCGGTCTTCTTCAAGCGGTCGAGCTTGGTCTGGGTGGATGAGAGCGCCTTCGGTGTGGGGGCGCCCACCGTGTCCGCGATTGGCGGGAGCTGGGTGGGGTGGACGCCGAGCACGCGTCGGGCGGTGCGCCCGAGCGGCTCGCGGAACCACCAGACCGCGAGCGCCGCCGCGAGGACGAGGACCAGGCATCCGAGCCGCAGGACGCCCTTAAGGCAGCCGTTCACTGTGCCTCACGTTGTACACCGCCCCGTTCGATTGGAACGTGCTCTGCATCAAGTCGAGCGTTTCGACCAAGACCGTCTCCGCAAAGCGCAGCTGGTCGAGCGCGGCGGGAAGGGCCGCGAAATCGCGGGGGCGCGCCGTGCGCGCCGTCCGCCCCAGGGTGAGGTGCGGGCGGAAGGCGCGCGCCTCGGTCGGGAACCCGAGCGGCCCAAACGCCTGCTCCACCTGATGCGCCAGCAGTTCGAGCGCGGGTTCGGATGCGACCCCCGCCCACACGACGCGGGGGCGCGTCACATCGGGAAACGCGCCGAACCCGCCGAGGGCGAGGGAGACCGCCCGGGCGCCCGCCTTGGCGCGCCCCAGCGCGGCCCCGAGTTCGGCGTCCCGCTCCGGTGCCACCTCACCCAGGAACTTGAGCGTCAGGTGCATCCCCTCGGCCGGTACCCACTTCACCGGCAGCTCGAGGTCGCGGAGCGGCGCCGTCGCCTGCCACAGGGCGTGCCGCACGGGAGGAGGAAGATTGAGGGCGAGGAACAGCCTCAAGGGCTCGGCCGGTGCTCGAGGATCAGGCTGCCGCGGCGGTACCCCCGCGGATCCACCTCGACGTGGGCGAAGCCGAACGCGGTGAGTTCGGCGCGCACGGCGGCGAGGCGCGCGCTTACCCACGCGGTCCAAGACCCCTCAACCTCGATGCGCGCCCGGTCGCCGTGATGGCGCACCCGCACATTGCCGGTCACGCCGAGGCCGCGCAGGTACGCCTCCGCCTGCTCCACCTGCGTCAGGCGCTCGGGGGTGATCGCGATGCCGTAGGCCACGCGACTCGAGAGGCAGGGCGCGGCAGGCGCATCCCACACCGGCAGCTCGAGGGCGCGCGCCGCGGCCCGGATCTCGGTCTTGGTCAGGCCGACTTCGGCGAGCGGTGAGCGGACCCCCGCAGCGCGGCCCGCGGCGTACCCGGGTCGGTGCTCGGCGAGATCGTCGGCGTTCGTGCCGTCGCACGCTACCGCGAGGCCACGCGCGTGCGCCTCCGGAAGGAGCCGGCTCCACAGTTCGGCTTTGCAGAAGAAGCAGCGGCTCGGCGCATTGGCGAGGTAGCGCGGGTCGTCGAGCTCGTGGGTGTCGACTTCGGCGAGCGGCACGTCGTGGCGCTGGGCCAGCGCCCGCGCCGCGTCCGCCTGGGCGGGCGAGAGCGAGGCGCTCCGGCCGATCACCGCGAGCATCCGCTCGCGCCCCAGTTCCTCGCGGAGCACTACGGCGAGCAGCGCCGAATCGACGCCGCCCGAATAGCCCACCAAGGCCGAGCCGAAGCTGCGCACCAAGGCCCGCAGCGCGGGGAGTACGGGAGCCACGGCGCAATACTAACGACTGCCACTGTCCCAATCAAAGGACAAACCTGCGCGGCAAGAAACGGATGTTCCGTAGGTGCGAAACCCGTTACCCTGATGATACGTTTAAGAAAGTGGGAGTGGATAGACTTTTAGTAGGCAATCAGACTCGTGAGGCTCCGAAATGACGAACAAGACCGAGCTGGACGCCGTCGACCGCAAGTCACTGCGGCTGCTCGCGAGCGACGGGCGGGCGAGCTACCAGGCGATCGCCGACGAAGTCGGACTGTCGCGCCCGGCCGTGATGGAGCGGGTGAAGCGTCTGGAGGAGGCGGGCTTTATCACGGGGTACGGCGCGCAGCTGGACCGCGCCAAGGTGGGGTTTCCGGTGACGGCGTTCGTCGCCGTGCGCTACGCCAATTCCGACTACGTGGGCGACGAGCCGCGGATGCGCGACATGGCCAAGCATTCCGGCGTGCTGGAATGCCACCACGTGGCGGGCGAGGACTGCTACATCCTCAAGGTCGCGGCGCCCGATCTCGAGAGTCTCCAGGATGTGTTGCGCAATCTGCGCGGCTCGTCCAAGACGCAGATGAGCACGCGCACGACGATCGTGCTCAGCACGGTGTTCGAGAAGCCGGGATTCGTCCCGGTGGAGCCCGACTAATGGCCGGGTTGCGGGGCAGGGCGTTGGTGGCCTACCTCGTGGTGTGCGTGTTCTGGGGCTCGACCTACCTCGCCATCCGCATGGGCGTCGAGGTCCTGCCGCCGTTTCTCTTCGCCGGCATCCGCTTCTTCATCGCCGGGGCGGTCCTGCTCGCGGTCGCGCTCGCATTGGGGGACCGGCTGCCGCGCCGCGTCGCCGACTGGCGCACGCAGGCAATCGTCGGGATCCTGCTGCTCGCGGGCGGCAACGCCTTCGTGGTGTGGGCCGAGCAATACACGGCCTCCGGAGTCGCGAGCATCTTCGTCGTCACGGTCGCGCTGTGGATGGCGTTTCTCGACGCGATCATTCCGGGGGGCTCAGGGGATCTCAACTGGCGCGTCGTGGTGGGGCTGCTGATCGGGTTTCTCGGGACGGCCCTCCTCGTGGGCGCCAGCCCGGCGGCGATCGTGCACGCCGATCTGCGCGGCCCGATCGCGCTCACCGCGGCCAGCGCCTCGTGGTCGCTCGGCTCCGTATACGGCAAACGCCACCACACCGAGACGAGCCCGTACGTGGGGGCGGCGTTGCAAATGCTCACCGGCGGCCTGGCGGTCGGCGTGCTGGGTTCGGTGCTGGGGGAATGGAGCCGCTGGCATCTCAGCGGCCGCGGCGTTGGCGCGATCGCCTATCTCGTGGTGTTCGGCTCGATTCTCGGCTACAGCGCCTACACCTACGCGCTGCGGCACGCCTCGCCCACTATCGTCGGGACCTACGCTTATGTGAACCCGGTGATCGCCGTGCTGCTCGGGTGGCTGATTCTCCGGGAGCCCGTGAACACGCGCACCTTCGGCGCGATGGCGCTGATCCTCGGGGCGGTGGTGTGGATTCAATTCTCGCACAAGTTGCGGGCGGGCGGGGCACGCGGGTCGGAAGGCCGCCGACCGCTCGAGGCGACCCCGGCGAGCGCGGCCGCACCGACGCTCCCCGAGACGGCGTCCTAGGAGGTACGATGCCGGCGCTGCCCCACAACACCGCGCTCCTCGTCATCGATGTGCCGGCGGCCACGGCGGACCGTCCCCCCGGGCCGGGCCGCAACAACCCCGACATGGAGGCCAATATCGCGCGCCTCGAGTCCGCGTGGCGGGCCAGCGGCCGGCCGGCGATTCGAGTGGCGCACCAGGCCCGCTGGCCAGGGGCGCCGATCCATTACAGCGCGCTGGTAGGCACCGATCTGGAAGGGCAGCTCCGGCGGCGGGGCGTTGCGACGCTCGTGCTCACGGGCCTCGCGACCGATCGCTGCGTCTCCACCACGGCGCGCCAGGCCGCGAACGTCGGGTTCACGACCTACGTGGTCTCGGACGCGACCGCCACGTTCGACCGCCGCGGCCCGGACGGCCGGTGGCATCGGGCGGCAACCGTCCACGCCGTCGCGCTCGCCGAGCTGAACGGGGAGTTCGCCACGATCATCGATACGCCCGCCGTGCTCGCCGCGCTCGGAGTCACGCCATGCGCCGCATGAACCTCGCCGCCCTGTTCGCGCGTTTCCACGAGTACTGGAGCCCGAAGATCGTAGGCGAGATCAACGAGTCCTACGTGAAGGTCGTGAAGCTGAAAGGCGAGTTCGTGTGGCACCACCACGACGCCGAGGACGAGCTGTTCCTGGTCGTGAAGGGCCGGCTGCTGTTGCGGTTCCGCGACCGCGAGGTGTGGCTGGACGAAGGGGAGTTCGCGATCGTTCCCCGGGGCGTTGACCACCTCCCGATCGCACCGGAAGAAGCGCACGTGCTGCTGCTCGAGCCCAAGTCCACCCTCAACACCGGGAACGTCCGCAATGAGCGCACGCTCGACGACCTCGAACGGCTCTAAGCGGGGCGCTCGGCGCGCCATCGCCCGGGTGTGGCACGGCGTCGTCCCGACCGCCCGGGGCGACGCCTACGGCGCGTACCTGCAGTCCACCGGCGTGGCGGACTGTCGCGCCACCGCCGGAAACCGCAGCGTCCAGGTGCTGCGTCGCACGGTAGGCGACGCGACCCACTTCGTGTTCATCTCGGTCTGGGACTCGATGGAGGCGATTCGCCGCTTCGCGGGGGACGACGTGGAGCGGGCGCGCTACTACCCCGAGGACCGCGCGTACTTGGTCGAGCTCGAGCCCACCGTCCTGCACTACGAGGTGCTGGAGTCGTAGGCGTCGCGCCGCGCCGCGGCCCCCGCAGCGCGGCCGGGCGCGCGCGCCGCCCCCTTCCCTTCGTCGGTGAGCTTGAACGAGCGCACGGTATGGTAGGCGAGGTCGACGTCCGGGCAAGCGGCGAACTCGGTGAGGATGTCCTCCCAGATGGCATGCTCCGTCCCGCGACGGCGCCGCGGCTCGATCAAATAGCGCACCGTCAGCCGGACGCCTGAGTCGACGACGCTCGTGTACACGATCGGGGTGAGCTTCGTGTAGTTGATGAGGTACTGGCGCGACGCCGCCAGGAGATCCTCCTCCGCCTGCGTCGTGAGGTGCTCCGCGTGCTTGAACGCGATCCGCGTGAGGATCTCCTTCGCCTTCTTCCAGTCGCTCTCGAAGGTGACGAGCACCGGCACCTCATTCCAGATATAGCGGAACCCGCGGTCGTAGTTCGCGACCGGCTCGGTGAACACCCTGCCGTTCGGGATGTGGATGATGCGCCCGCTCGACTGGTCCGCCTCCACCCAGTTGCCGATCTCGTTCAGGGTGAACTGCTGCAGGCGGATGTCGATCACATCGCCCTTGTGCCCGGCGATCTCGATGCGATCGCCCACCTCGAACGGCCGGCGCCACAGCACAAACACCCAGCCGACGAGATTGGTGATGGGATCCTTCAGGGCGATCGCGACGCCCGCTGCGAACAGCCCGAGGAAGGTCTCGAGCTGGAGTCCGGGAATCCACGTCCGGCCCAACACGATGGCGCCGAGCGCGAGGGCGGCATACGTGGTGCCTTTGCGCCAGCGGTAGCGGCTCCAGGGGTCCGTCACCCGGCGGTACACCAGGGCGAGGACGATCCGGTGCAGCAGCCACAGCCCGAAGATGACGAGCAGGGTGGCGAGCAGCTTCATCTGCAGCTCGGGCGTTATCCCCAGCCGGGTCTGCAGCCAGTCGATCATGCACCGCGCCGGTGAGTGGCGGGGACAAGGTAGGGGGAGGCCGGGCGGCGCGCCAGCAACGGGCCTATGCGTGAGGCATGTACCGCACGGCTCGCCGGACGGTGGCCGCCCTGGGGCTCCCTCTCGCCGCGGGGGATGTCACCCGCGCCCCGATGCGGCGCCGAGTCCGCGGGCCAAGATCGCGCTCGCGATCGAGAATCAGCATTTCCACGACATGGACGTGTTCATCGTGCGTGCCGGTCAGCGCATCCGCGTGGGGATGGTCCCCGGCATCTCGTCGCGCATCATCATGTTGCGGCCGGATCTCGTGGGCTCGAGCACCACGCTGCAATTCGAGGTGCACCCGATCGGGAGCAACGCCCACCCGTTGTCCGAAACGGTGACCGTGCATCCGGGGGACGTGATCCGCCTGACGATCCCGCCAACCTGAGGGCTAGGACAGGGCGCGCTG
>DATBCS010000175.1:0-14457 GCA_036270315.1 Gemmatimonadales bacterium | reverse complement strand
AGACCTGCAGGCTCGAACCGATCGAGAACCCGTTTGGCCCGAAAGTGTTACCTATGTCCCCGGCATAAACTGTTACCCATGTCTCCGGAATAGACCGTTTAACTCCAATCGGGACGGCGGGATTTGAACCCGCGACCCCCTGAACCCCATTCAGGTGCGCTACCGGACTGCGCTACGTCCCGTCGATTACGCCAACGTCCTAACCACTCGGGAATCGACAAGATACCGAGCACCACGCTTCTGGGCTACTGCTGGCCCATCGCTTGAACTCGAGCGACTCCGCTGGAACCTTCCCTTGCGCCGGCTGGCGCGCCGCCAACACCTTGACGCGATTGCGCTCCCGGGTCCCCTACACGATGGCCGATGACACGCGACACGCCGCACCTCATCCTCGAGCCGTGGGTCCCCGCACACCTCCTAACGTTGATCGAGCACCCGGAACGCTTTGAGCAGGTGGTCGGCTTGCCCGCGGCTGCCGGCCTCCGTGACATGTTCGTATCGGATGACGTTTCGCGCGACTGGCTCGGCCCGCTGCAACACGCCAACGCGCCGGACCCCATGGCGTTATGGCTTTTCCGTAATTCATCGTGGCGCCCGCACGGTGATCGGCAGTGCCAGCTTCAAGGGACCACCAGGCTCCGCCGGAATGGTCGAGATTGCGTACGGCATCGCGCCGCGCTATGAGGGTCGCGGCTATGCCGCCGAGGCGGTTGGCGCGCTCATCGTCTCTGCTTTCGATACGCCACGTGTGGCAGTGATTCGCGCCCACACGCTCCCGCTCGCCAACGCCTCAACGCGGGTCCTCGCCAAGTGCGAACTCATCCACGTCGGGGCAATCATTGACCCGCAGGACGGCCCGGTCTGGCGGTGGGAGATGCGCCGCTCCTCACCCCCCGCATAGGCAACGCCTCGGCTCACCCCTGTCTCCGCCACCTGCGTAGCTCGCGCCACGCCAAACAGTTAGCCCAGTGTTGTTCGCGGCGTCCGGAAAATGGCATATTGGTGCCCCCTATGACCAACGGCCCCAAGGCAGTGTGGCTGTTCCAGATCGTGCACCAGGACACGGGCAAGCCCGCGCAGGGCGTGCCCGTGACGGTGCTCGACTCGGCTGGGAATCCCGCTGGGTACTGGGTGAGCGACGCCGACGGGACCGTCGCGATCCCGCGACGCGACACCGCCAAGCTTCGGCTGCGCGTGGGCCTCCGCAATGAGGACCCGATCGAGCTCGCGACGGCGACGCTCGGCGACAGCCCCACGCCGCTCGCCGCGCCGACACAGCTTCCGCCAACCGTGGGGACGGGCGGCGAGCGCGACCCCCCGGTCCCGGCGCCGTCACGACCGCTGGACCATCCGGAGGTCCCCGGCCACGTCCTCTATTTCCAGCGGCTGGCGATGTTCGCCGAGCGCACGGCGTCCGCTTCCGCCGGGCCGCTGGCCCCCCGCGCGGGCGCCGCCGATTTCTTCTCGCCCCCAGGCGACGGGCCGACGGCGATGCGCTACGGCGTGCTGATCGAGGTGGAGCAGTACTGGCAGTCGCTTGGCGTGCAGTGGGGCGAACTCCTCTATAGCGTGTCGCTCACCCCCGGCGACGAAGCGAAGCTCGCAGTGCTCGACGGTCGCTGGCGTCGCGAAGCCGAAACCCGCGAGCGCCCCCTGCAGATCCTCGCTCGCATGGTCGGCACGTCGATGCTCGGCGACCTCGTCACCGCCCTGCGACCCGAGCTGCAACTCGATCCCCTCACACTGTTCGCCCCGGGGCTCGAGGCGGCGGCGGTGGACACGGTGCAGCTGATCCGCGAGCGCACCGAGCGCATGAGCCAGGCGCTGCGCCGCCGGCCGCTCGGCGTGGTCGACGCGCCCGCAGACGCTCCCGCCGGCGGAGCGATCCGTACGGTGCGGAATACCACACGCGACCGTCTCGTCACATTCCATTTCTTCGAGCCGCTCGAACGCTTCAAGGTGATGGTGCGAAGCCCCCGGGTACGGCCGGTGCTGTTCGTCCCCTTCCGGCTCCCCAATGTGGCGACGCCGGCGGTGGTGCAACGCTTCGGCTACATCTTTCGACGCACGCTGCTCGATCGGGGCCTCTTGCCCGACCTGGATCGGCTGCTCGGCGCGGAGCCCGGCGCTGGCGGGCTGCGAGGCCGGCTGCTCGAGCACATCGAGTCGAACCTGCTGTACTACTCGACCGCGATCATCGCGGCCGGCGATCCCGCCGCGCGGCACGTGGCGCTTGCGAAACTCCGTGATCCCCTGGGGCAGTCGCTCACCGACGTGGTCGAAAACAACGTCGTCGGGCGCCTCGGCTCCGCCATCGCCCTGCCGCTCCGCCCCGAGGCCGCGGTCCCGCCCGAGTGGCGCAACCCGATCGCGGCCTACGCCGAGCGACCACTGCGCGTCACCGAGAGCTTCGTGGTGACGATCCCCCATCCGGGCGTATGGGTGAGCGCCCAGGCGCATGAGTCGATGCAGCGGCAGGCCAGTGCGGACGAGGCCGCTGGGTGACGGCCGCAGAGCTCGCCCGCCCCGATCGGCGCGAGGGCCCGCGGACGCATGCTTGCCGCGGGCCCTTTGTCCGAACAAGCGTCCGATAGCCATGCCTCCACCCCCACGCCTCCGCTCGTCTCGCCTCCTGCTCCTGGCGCTCGGCGTGGCGCTGGCCGCCTGTCCTGTCCCGGAGCCGTCGGGCGCCCCCACACCGGCGAAGAAGGCGACAGGCGTCGCCGCGCCGCGCGACACGCTGCTCGAGCAACGCCTCGCGCGCCTCGAGCTCCGCGTGTTGGAGCGGGAAGCGCAGGTCGCGGACCTCGACGCGCGGCTGGACGAGGCGCGGCGCGAGGTCGTGCGGGCCATGGCGAAGCTCCAGACCGTGGCGAGTCGGGCCGAGGCGGCGTCCGCGCTCGCCGAAGCGGAGCTGGCGCTGCAGACGCTGCGCGCGGCGGCGGGGACGCAGCCGGGGCCCAACCTGGCCCCGGCCACGCAACTGCTGCAACAGGGGACCGCGGAGTTCGGAAAGCAGAACTACGGGGGGGCGCTCTATCGCGCGAACCAAGCGAAGAGCGTGGCAGGAGTCGGGAAGGGACGCCTCGACGATCCCGGACGCGGGCCGCCGCGCCCCGGGGAGACGCCGCTCGCGGTACCGCTCAAGCTGCAAGCGGTGGCCCGCGGGAACGTGCGGGAGGGACCGGGCCCCGGCTTCCCCATCCTCTTCACCGTCGAGCCGGGGACGCCGCTCGTCGGGTATTCGGCCGTCGAGCCCTGGGTCCGCGTGGCGGACGAGACCGGGCGCAGCGGCTGGATCCACGTCACGCTGGTCGGCCTACGGGCCGACGGTTCGCGCTAGCCCTCGCGCCGCCTCGCGACCGTGCGCGGCGCGGCGCGCACCACACGGTTGCGACCCTGGTGCTTCGCCTGGTACAACGCCGCGTCGGCGCTGGCGACCAGCGCCTCGGAAGTGTCGCCCCCGTCGGGAAACTCGGTGACGCCAATGCTCAGCGTCAGTTGCCCCACAATGAGCTCGTCGGCGGCGAGCCGGGCGCGGATGCGCTCGGCGATCTCGACGCCGCCCGCCGCGTCGGTCTCCGGCAAGAGCACCACGAACTCCTCGCCGCCGTAGCGCGCGGCGCAGTCCACGTCCCGCGTACACTCCCGTAGGATCCCCGCGACACAGGTGAGCGCCGCGTCCCCGGCGAGATGGCCATGCGCGTCATTGTACTCCTTGAAGTGGTCGACGTCGGCCATGAACAGGGCGAAGCTGTGCCCCAACCGACGGGAGCGGCGCACCTCGCCGGCGAGGATGTCCGTGAGGTGGCGACGGTTGTACAACCCCGTGAGGTCGTCGGTCGCCGACAGACGCTCCAGCTCGCGCCGACCCCCACGCAGCCGGGTCACCATGTCGTTGAAGACTTCGGTCAAGTACCCTAACTCGCCACCGCCCACCACGGGCAGGTCGACCGCGAGATCCCCTGCCGCCACCCTCGCGGCGCCTTCGGTCAGCCGATCGAGCGGGCGGGTGATCAGGAGGCCCAGGACGTATCCGAGCAGGCCCACACCCACGAGCAGCGCTGCCACAATGAGCAGCGTGACGTTCCGCAGGTGGCGGATTTGGCGATACGCCTCGAGCGCCGGCACGGCGGCCAGCACCGTCCAGGGCAGCGAGGGCACAGGCTTCAGCGTCCCCACCGCCGGGTCGCCGCTCACGCCCCGATAATCCACCGCGACCCCGTCGCGCGCCGCGAGTTGGTGGAGCGTCCGGTCATCGACCACCGGCTTCAAAAAGCGCGCCGTATCGGCCCGGGACCCGGCGATCAAGCGACCGTCGGCATCGAGCAGGGAGACATCGGCCGCGGCGCCCGCCGCGAAGCGCCGCAGCTCGTCCCCGACGGCGCGGAGGCGGACCTTCGCCGTCAGTGCCCCTATCAAGCGCCCCCGCGTGACGTAGATCGGGACGGCGAAGACTACGACGCCCGCGCCGGCGGCGTCGTCGTGATACGCGTCGCCGAGCAGCGTGTTGTGCTCGCGCAGCGCCCTGAGCCAGTCGGGCGGCAGCCGGACGCGATGGTCCTGCTTCGCGGTAGTAGCGACGATGTGCCCGGCCGGGTCGAGCACCAGCAGCTCGGCGTAGTCGGCGAACCGCTCGCGCACGGAGTTGAGGTAATCGGTGAGCCGGCGGTACGCGGCCGCAGCGGGAGACGCACGCCCCGCTCGCTGGATCCGGTCGAGGTTCTCGGTCACTTCGTAGGAACCGGCGAACACGTTCAGGTCGTAGAACCGCTCCTTCGTCCACAGATCCATCTCGCGGGCGGTCTGCGCGCTCACGCTGGTGAGCTCGCCGGCGATCTTCTCCGTCAGCGACCGCTTGTTTGCGGAATAGGAGACCCAGGCCGTGGAGAGCGAGGGAATGAGCGTCGCGAGCACGGCGAAGACCAGCATCTTGCTCCGAACGCTGTCGAGCCGCAGGGCGCGCAGCAGCCGGGCGCTACTCTGTTCCCAGGACGCCACGCTCCTCCCCTGGTCGCCTTAGAACCCAGGCTCGTCCGCGGTGGGCCCGTAGATGCTGGGCACCGCGGCGCCCGTCAGGCGCAGATAGACGGTGAGCTGGCCTCGGTGATGTACCACGTGATTCAGCACAGTGCGGCGGTACACGTCAAACTTCGTATGGGTCCACAGGACCCGGCCGCCCAGCTTGAGCGCCCACGGCTTCGCGAACTCGGCGTCGGAGGTCCGCGCCACGGCGTCCCGTGCGGCCCGGACGTTTTGGTCGAACAACGCGAGGATGCGGGCGGGCGGCTCAAGCGTCTGCGGCCGGAACGGCGGGGCCCCCGGCGGCGCGATGTCGAGTTCGTCCTTCGTGACCGCGTTCACCGCCCAGGTCGGGAGCTCGGCAAGGAGCGTCGCGAGGCGGCCCAGGGTCATCGACTTGGGGTGCGGCGCGAAGGAGGCCTTGCCGTCCGGCACGCGCTCGAGCACGCGGCGCGTGGCCGCCATCTCCTCGTCGAACTCGGGCAACAGCAGCTGGGCCAATGGCATCGGCAGTCCTCCAGCAGATCGGGCGCCCGCGAAGCTACCGCGCCGCGACGGGGTCCGGCAAGGCGCGCCTCAGCGGTCGGTCCAGACCGCTAGCTCGTTTCCGCTCGGATCGGTGAAGTGGAAGCGCCGCCCGCCGGGGAATTCGAACGTGGCCCGCACGACCTTCCCACCGGCCCGTGTGATCTTGGCCTCGAGCGCCGCGAGATCGGCGGCGTACAGCACGACCAGCGGCCCGCCGCGTGCCACCTTGTTCTCCTTACGAAAGCCGCCGCCCAGCCTGCCGTCGTGGAAGCTCGTGTAATCCGGCCCGTAGTCCTCGAACGTCCACCCAAACACCGCCCCGTAGAACCGCTTGGCGAGGGCGACGTCGGTGACCGGAAGTTCGATGTAGTCGATGCGGCGGTCGTGCTCGGCCTGGCTCACTGGGTGCTCCCCGCTCATTGGTCAGCGCCTGGCGCTCGCGGGGCGGCGTGGCCCATCACGCGCAAGAACTCGCGGTCCCACGCGGCGGCGATACCCTCGCGCGGCGAGTAGGGGCCCGGCTGATAGGCGCGCGAGGAGATCCCCGCCTGGGCCTGCTCGCAAATGTGCCAATCTTGACGGTTCGTCTGGTCCCAGAAGCGCACTGCATCGTCCGGGTCGAACCCGGGCTGGCCGAAGGCGGCGGGATGGAACAGCCACTCGCACGTAACGGTGGTGCGCCGCGGGCCAGCCGGCCACAGCGTGTGGAACATGACGTAGTCCGGATGCAACGACAGCAGCATGTTGGGCAGGAGCGAATAGAAGTAGACGCGGTTGCGGTCTTCCGCCGGGAGGTCGGGGACCGGCGCGCCGCAGGCGCGCCCGCTCAGCGTGAGGCTGCCGCCCTCCTCGGTGAGCAGCATGTACCCGCCGAGATAGGGCCCCTCGACCAGATCGTTCGCGCCGCTCGTGTACGGCGTCAGCTTGGCGAGCCCCGGGTGAATCACGGGGCAGTGCAGGCACTCGGAGTAGTTCTGGAATAACAGCTTCCAGTTCGCCTGGACGTCGTACTCGATGCGGCGCGCCGCGCGGAGCTGCGGCAGCTGAAAGCGGCTGAACCGTCCGCGCAGCGGCGCGAACGCATCCGTGAACCGGTCGGGCTCGCGCGCCAGGCTAATGAAGAGGAATCCCTCCCAGGCGTCGACCGCCACCGCGTGCAGTGGGTAGTCCCGCTTGTCGAATCCCACGACTTCATTCATGTGCGGCGCCCCGATCAGCGCCCCGTCCAACGTGTAGGTCCAGGCGTGGTAGGGACACTGGATGGTCTCGGATAACCGTCCCCGCTCCGCCTCACACAACCGGGTGCCCCGGTGGCGGCATACATTGTAGAAGGCGCGGATGGCCCCATCCTGCCCCCGCACCACGATGACGCTCTCCCCGGCGACGGTCCGCTGCACGAAGTCGCCCGGGCTGGCGAGTTCCGCCGCGCGGCCCACGCACAGCCAGCGCCGTAGGAAGATGAGGTCTAGCTCCGTCGCATAGATCTCGGGCGACGTGTAGTACTCACCCGGCAGCGTCCGCTGCCCTTGCCGGTAGGCCTCGGTGGCCTTCAGGAACGCGGTCATGACGCTTCTGTCTCGATGAGCGAGCATACACGGCAGGGCGCCGAGCGGCTAGGGGGCGCGAGCGAGGCACGCCCGCTCCCACCACGCGCGCTGGTGCTGGCCGGTGGCGGCGCCCGGGCCGCCTACGAAGTCGGCGTGCTCTCGGCCATCAGCGAGCGGGCGCCGGGCCTCGCGTTCCCCATTATCACCGGGGTCTCGGCGGGCGCGATCAACGCCGTCTACCTCGCCGCCCATCAGGGGCCGTGGGTCGACGCGGTCCGGGCGCTGCGGGTGCGGTGGAGCCAGCTCAGCGCGGACCGGGTGTTCCGGCTCCGGCTCTGGCCCATCGCGCGGGCGCTCGTGCAGGGACTCGCGCAAACGGTGTTCGGCGGTCGCCGCAGCGCGGCGGCCGTGCGTGGCCTCGTCGACCTGGACCCGCTCCGCGAGTCCCTCTGCGCCAATATCGATTTCAGTGGGATCGACGCGAACATCGCCGCCGGCCGGCTCCGGGCAGCGGCCCTGAGCGCGACGTCGTACGCCTCGGGTGAGACGGTGACGTTCGTCGCCGGACCGCCGGACGTCACGGTGTGGCGGCGTGCCCTGCGCCACGCAGTCCGCTGCCGCCTCACGGCCGACCACGTCATGGCGTCCGCGGCGCTGCCGATCCTGTTCCCCGCCGTGCGCATCGGCGATGCGTTCTACGGCGACGGCAGCATCCGCCAGACGGCCCCGCTCGCCCCCGCCATTCATCTCGGCGCGCGGGCGATCCTGGTCGTGACGCAGCGCAGTGAGGCCGAGCGGACGGCCGCGCCCGCCGGGCGTGACTATCCCACCGCGGCGGAGGTGATCGGCCTGCTCTTGCACGCGATCTTCCTCGACGCGCTTGAGGCTGACGTGGAGCGGCTCGAGCGCGTCAACCGGTTGCTCGCCCGCCTGGCGAGCGGAGCGGCGTCGGCCACGACGCCCGCGCCCGAAGGCCTGCGCCCCGTGAGCCTGCTGTTGTTGCGCCCGTCGCGGAATCTGGGGTCCCTCGTCGCCGGCTCCGGCGCCCGGCTCCCGCCACTGATGCGCTGGGTGGTGCGGGCGATGGGCGGCCAGCGCGAGAGCGCCGTCGACTTCCTCAGCTACCTGCTGTTCGAACCGGCGTACTCGAGCGCCCTGATCGAACTGGGGTACGCGGACGCCCAAGCCCAGTGGGGTGCCATCGAGCGGTTTCTCGCCACCACGGCCGATTAGCGCGCCCCGCCGCCGAACACCTGGCCGCGCCGTTCGGGTCCGAGCGCGGCGACGAGAGCGCCCAGCACGAACACCGTGGCCGCCGACAGCGCCATCGCCCAGGCGTAGCTCAGATGCTCGGCGAGCCGGGCCTCGAGCCACCCGATCGCGCCGGCCAGGGCGACGCCACACTGATAGGCGAAGCCGGGGAGAAAGCCCCGCACGGCATCGGGCGACAGCTCCGTGATGTGCGCCGGGATCACGCCCCAGGCGCCCTGCACGAAGAACTGCATCACGAAGGCGCCGGCGACGAGCAGCGCGAGCGACGGCGCAAACGCCCAGAGGGGGACCGCGAGGAGCGCGCCGAGGAGGGCGGCCACGATCGTGCGTCGACGCCCCAGGCGGTTGGAGTAGAACCCGAAGACCGTCCCGCCCAGGAGGGCGCCCACCATCGAGAACGCCACCAGCGCCACGCGTCGCGCCGGGGCGAAGCCCCAATACCGCTCGAGGAACGTGGGATACATGTCCTGGGTGCCGTGCGACACCATGTTCATCATCCACATCAGCAGGGTGATCGCGAGGAACCGGCCCAGATTGGCCCGGATCGCGCCGCCCAGCCCACGCCACGTCTCGTGGTGGGTGACACGCCATACCGCCGACTCCTCCACCCGGGCGCGGACGAACAATGCCAGGAGCGCCGGGAGCCCCCCGAGGAAGAACAAGGGGCGCCACCCCCAGCGCGGGAACACGAAGAGGTAGCACAGCGCGGCGAGCAGGTAGCCCGCGGCGTACCCCTGCTGCAGCAGACCCGACACCACCCCGCGAGCACGGGGCGAGACTTTCTCCATTACGAGCGAGGCGCCCACGCCCCATTCGGCACCCATCCCGATCCCGAACAGCGCACGCAACACCAGGAACGTGGCGTAGTTGGGCGCGAGGCCGGATAGCACCTCGACCACCGAGTAGAACACCAGATCGAGCATGAGCGGGAGCTTGCGCCCATAGCGATCGGCGAGCAGGCCGAACACGAACGCCCCGAGCGGCCGGAACGCGAGCGTGAGGAGGAGCGAGAAGGCGATCGCCGCGTCGGAGCGGCCGAACTCCTTCGCGATCGCCGTGAGCGTCATCACGACGAGGAAGAAGTCGAACGCGTCGAGCGTCCAGCCGAGGAACCCGGCGACGACGGCGGCGCGCTGGTCGCCGCTGCGAGGCAGTGGTGCGGTCATTGGTGTCCCCGTCGCGGGACCTGTAGATTACACCCCTGTCGCTCGTTCCACGACTCGGAGACCCGAGTGAACGCCCGCGCGGTCCGCTGTGCCCTCTTGCTCTCGGCCCTCGCCGGCCGGCTCGCCGCCCAGAGCGGCGTCCCCGACCGGGCCCTCGCCGTGATCGACCTGCGGTTCGACGGCGCACATGCGACCGTGCTCGAGCCCGGCGACACGGCGGTGGTGCGCGCCGCCACGGCCCAGCTGCGCGCGACGCTCGCGGGGGTTGCGGGCGTCACGTTGATCGACTCGACCCGGGTCGCCGCCCGCGTCGCGGCTGACGCAGCGGACGGGAATCGCTGTGACAACGCCTGCGCCCTGCGGGTCGCCCGCGCACTCGGCGCGCGCTGGGTCGTACTAGGCACGCTCGCGAAGACGAGCCCCCTGGTCTGGGTGTTCTTCGTCGGGCTGGTCGATGTGGCCACCGGGACCCCCGTGCTCGTGGACACCTACGAAATCAAGGGCGAGGCGATCCGGATGGCTCCCGCGGGGGCCGCCGCCTTCGCCCGACGGGTCGCCAAGGCGACCGGGGCTCATCCCAACACCGCGCCCTAACGGCGCCGCACTCGTCCCACCGCTGTCGGAGGCCTTATGCACACACGTTGGTCCCACCTGCTGGCCCTCGTCCTCGGCGCGGCCGTCGTGCGTCCCGCGGCTGCTCCCGCGCAGGAGGTCGCGTCTGACACGCTGCTCACGGTCGAGCACTACCTCGACTGGGAGCAAGCGCTCGATCCTCAGATCTCCCCCGACGGGGCGCAGGTCGTCTATACGCGCCGCTGGGTCAACAAGCTCGAGGACAAGTGGGACTCGGCCCTGTGGATCATGAATGCCGATGGGTCGCACCACCGCTTTCTCGTGAAGGGAATGGCGGCGCGCTGGTCGCCGGATGGGACGCGCCTGTTGTACCTCGCCGACGGCGAGCCCAAAGGGACGCAAGTGTTCGTACGTTGGATGGATGCCGAAGGCGCCTCCTCGCAGATCACGCGCGTCACCGGCACGCCGACCACTGCCAAGTGGGCGCCCGACGGCAAGGCCATCTCCTTCGTGATGCTCGCGCCCGACTCGACGCTGTGGGCCATCGCGCTGCCCAAGCCTCCCGAGGGCGCGAAATGGACGCCGGCGCCGCGCGTGGTGGACGCCCTCCACTACCGCCAGGACCGTGTGGGGTTCATGGAGCAAGGGTTCACCCATTTGTTCCTCGTGTCGGCGGACGGCGGCACCGCACGCCAGCTCACGCATGGACACTGGAACGTGGGGGCCCGCTTCGACGGGCTCGTGACCGACGCCGGCTACGACTGGACACCCGACGGGCGCACCATCGTGTTCGACGGTCTGCGCGACAGCACATGGGACGCGCAGTACCGGGTGTCGCGCGTCTACGCGCTCGAGGTGGCGAGCGGCGCGATCCGGCCACTCGTGGCCCGCGCGGGGTTCTGGGCCGGCCCGACGGTATCACCGGACGGCCGCAGCATCGCCTTCACGGGCTACGATTCCACAGATCGTACCCACAGCACCGCGGACCTGTTCGTCGCGGCGATCGACGGGTCCGGGATGCGCGACTTGTCCCATAACTTCGACCGCGACCCGGGTGAGCTGCACTGGGCGCCGGACGGCAAAGGCGTGTATTTCGCGGCGGGCGACCGCGGTGCCATCAACGTGCACTACGCCGACCTCTCGGGCGCGGTCCGCGACGTCACCCAGGGGAGCCAGACCGTGTCGCTCGCGTCGCTCGCCCGCAGCGGCCTGGCGGTCGGCGTGCGCAGCGACCCCACGCACCCGGCCGACGTCGTGCGCTACGACCTCCGGCGCCCCCAGGCGACCACCCGGCTCACCGCCCTGAACGACGCCCTGCTCCAGAACAAGCGACTCGGGGCCGTCGAAGAGGTGTGGTACGGGTCCACCCGTGGCGCGCGGATCCAGGGGTGGATCGTGAAGCCGCCGGTGTTCGCAGCGAACCGCAAATACCCGCTCATCCTCGAGATCCATGGCGGGCCGTTCGCGATGTACAACGTGGCGTTCAGCTACATGTTCCAGAACTTCGCCGCGAACGGCTACGTGGTGTTATACGTGAATCCTCGCGGCAGCACCGGGTACGGGGACGCCTTCTCCAGCGCGATCGACCACGACTATCCCGGTCCGGACTACGATGACCTGATGGCCGGCGTGGATGCCGTGATCGGGCGCGGCTTCGTGGACACGACGCGGATGTACGTCTCCGGGTGCTCGGGCGGCGGCGTGCTGTCGAGTTGGGTGATCGGCCACACGCATCGCTTCGCGGCGGCGGCGGTACGCTGCCCGGTGATCGACTGGATCAGCATGGCGGGCGAGACCGACATCCCGCTGTTCACCTACAGCTTCTTCCACCAGCCGTTCTGGGTGAAACCGGACGAATGGCTGGCCCACTCATCGCTCATGTATGCCGGGCGCGTCACCACCCCGACGCTCCTGATGACGGGAGAGCTCGACCGCCGGACGCCGATACCACAGACCGAAGAGTTCTACGCAGCGCTTAAGGTGCGCGGCGTGCCGACCGTCATGTTGCGCTTCAACGGCGAGTACCACGGCACCGGGTCCAAGCCCTCCAACTTCCTACGCACCCAGCTGTACATGATGAGCTGGTTCCAGAAGTACAAGGGGCACATGGAAGCGGCCGTCAGTAGTCAGGGGACCAACTAGCGCCTGAGGCAGGTCGACTGTGGGCAAAATTGGGTTCGCGTGCCGCACGCTGGTCGTCTGCTCGCTGGCGGTGGCGCCCGCCTCGGCGCACCAAGTGCCGGGCGCTGGCGACCAGCGGCGCGGTCCGCGTGAACCCGGGCGCCGTCCTGTCGCAGCCTGGCTGACCGACGGCGGGAACCCGCGGCGCACCGCGTGGCAGCGGGACGAGGCAGTCCTGACGACGCAGAGCGCCCGAGACATCAAACTGCTGTGGAAGATCACGCTCGACAACGCACCGCGGGAGATGCACGCGCTCTTGCCGGCGCTTGTCGTGGGTGGCGTGGAGACGCGCGAGGGGTCGAAACAGATTGTCGTCGTGACGGGGGTATCCGACAACCTGTACGCGATCGACGCCGAGCGCGGCGTGCTCCTCTGGACGAAGCGCTTCGATCACACGTCGGTTGGAGACACCGCCGTGCGGGGAGATCTGATGTGCCCCGGCGGCATCACCGCCACCCCGGTGATCGGTGCGACGACGGTGCCGGGTCGCTACATCATCTACGCTGCGGCGTGGGACGGGACGCTCCACCAGCTCAACGTCGCCGACGGGGAGGACGTGGCCCCACCCGCCAAGTTCATGCCGCCGAACGGGAAGCCCTACGCCTTGAACCTCTGGCACGGCGTGGTCTACACCCACACCGGTCAAGGGTGCGGCGGTCGCCCGAATATGGTGTACGCCTACGACCTTGCCACCGACCAGGTCGGCAGTTGGGGGCCTGCGGGCGGTGGCATGTGGGGCCGCACGGGGCCCGCCATTAGCTCCAAAGGCGTCGTGTACACCGGCACGGGGGACGGACGGTGGGATCCCGAGCGGGGGATCTATGGCAGCAGCATCATTGGGGTGCGACAGAATCCCACCACCAGGGCCCTCGAGCTCGTGGATTACTACGCGCCGTCGAACGCCGAATGGTTGTTCAAGCGCGATCTTGATCTGCAGGTCACGCCCGCGATCTTCGACTACAAGGGCAGGGAGCTCATGGTCGCGGGCGGCAAAGAATGCCGCGTGTACCTGATGGACACCGGGTCGATTGGCGGCGACGACCATCGCACCCCGCTCTTCCGCAGCCCGCTGCTGTGCAACGAAGCGGGCAATTTCGCCTCGGCGGGCATCTGGGGGGCGATGGCGAGCTGGGCCGACTCGAACGGCACTCGCTGGGTGTTGACGCCCTTCTGGGGCCCCCAGCACCGCGCCTTCACCGCGCCGGTGGAGCACGGTGCCGTCACCTCCGGCGCGATCGCCGCCTTCAAACTGGAAGAGCGGGACGGCGGCCTACGACTCGCGCCGGCCTGGGTCTCCCGCGACATGAACCGTGCCGAACCCCCCGTCGTCGCGAACGGCGTTGTCTTCGCGTACGGCAGCGGCGAGAACACCACGCAGGCTACGCCGGAGCTGGGGCTTCGCGCGAACCGGTCGGCGTATCGCGTCCCGCACTCCACCCACGCCGTCCTATATGCACTGGACGCCCAGACCGGCGACGAGCTGTGGTCGAGCGGCACCGAGATCACGTCCTGGAACCACTGGGGCGGCTTGGCGATCGCGAACGGCCGCGTCTACCTCGGCACGTTCGACGGGACGCTCTATTGCTTCGGCGTCACGGAATGAGAGCCTCAGCGGTGGCCGTGGTGGTGTGGCTGGGGAGCACGGCGGCGGGGACGAGCCCTGCGCGGGCGCAGGATTGGACGACGGGCGGGTATGACGCTCAGCGATCGTCGTGGGTGAGGGGGGAAGGGAAGATCTCCCCGGACGCCGTCCCGCAGCCCGGATTTGAGCTCCTGTGGAAGATCAGAGTCGAGGCTGAGGCGACGCGAGCGCTGGCCGTGACGCCGCCCGTGCTCCTGGATCTCGTGATCGGGTACCGGGGGTTCCGCGCCTTAGGGTTCGTCGCCGGGCGACTCGATCACGTCCTGGCGATCGATTCGGACCTGGGTGGGATCGAGTGGGAGCGGCGCCTGACCGCGCGAGCCACATCGTCGCGCGCGCCCGCCTACGCGGCGTCGGTCCCGCTCAACTTGGCACGGCCCACGAGCGCGGCACTACCGCCTGTAGTCGCAGGCTACGGCGGCGGGCGCATTGGCGTTCCCGCTCGCGGCGCGGTCGGCACAGCCGGCGAGGGCGCCGTGACGCTGACGCCCGCTGCGGCGCACGGCGGCAACGCCGCGCCGGCCCC
>DATBCS010000174.1:0-2335 GCA_036270315.1 Gemmatimonadales bacterium | reverse complement strand
GACCCGTTCCCGGTCTCGGCCGCTGTGGGCAAGAGCTCAGGCGATCTGCTGGACCGGGTGGTGACGCTCCTGCCGCCGGCGCCCGAGGCGAGCGAGGAGGCGGCGGTGTACGTCGCCGTCGTCGGCCGGCCCAACGTGGGGAAGTCGAGCCTCGTCAACCGCGTGCTGGGCGAGGAGCGGCTGGTGGTGGCGGCCGAGCCCGGCACGACCCGGGACGCGATCGACACGCCGCTTCACTACGAGGGGCGCACCCTGGTGTTCATCGACACCGCCGGCTTGCGCAAGCGCACCAAGGTGGAGGACGACATCGAATTCTACTCCACCTTGCGCACCTCGCGGGCCATCGAGCGCGCCGAAGTGTGCGTGCTCGTCGTGGACGCCGTCGTCGGGATGCACGTCCAGGACTTGAAGATCGCGAACGAGGCGTGGGAGCGCGGGGCGGCCCTCGTCGTCGCCGTGAACAAGTGGGATCTCATCGAGGAGAAGGACACGAACACGGCGATCCGGGGCGAGCGGGAGCTCAAAGACCGTGCGCCGTTTCTCGAATGCGTGCCGTTCCTGTACCTCTCGGCCAAGACGGGCCAACGCGTGACGAAGCTCGTCGACGTGATCCTCGAGGTGGCCGAGGAGCGCCAGAAGCGGGTCCCCACCGCGGAAGTGAACCGGGTGCTCGAAGCCCTCATTGAGCGGCAGCAACCGCCGCAGCCCGTGGGCGAGTCGGTGCGCCTCTTATATGCTTCGCAGATCGGTACCGCGCCGCCCCGCTTCGCCATCGTCAGCAATCGGCCGGACGCGATTCCCGAGTCGTACTCACGCTACCTGGTGAATGGCTTTCGCGACGCTTGGCGATTCACCGGCTCGCCCGTGAACCTCAAGTTCCGCCGCAAGCGGGAGACGGCCCGCCGGTGAACCCGTCCGGGCTCGGGCTCATGGTCCTGGTGGCGTACCTGATCGGGGCCACGCCGACGAGCTACGTCGCCGGGAAGCTGGGGCGGGGGATCGACCTCCGCGAGCACGGCTCGCGGAATCTCGGCGCCACGAACGTGTTCCGCGTGCTGGGGTGGCGCTACGCGCTCCCCGTCGCCGTGATCGACGTCGCGAAGGGCGCCCTGCCGGTGGCGATCCTGGGCCCCTGGGCGAACGGGCCGGCGTGGTTCCCGGTGGTGCTCGGCATCGCCGCCGTGTTGGGCCACATGGCGTCACCTTACGTCCGGTTCCGGGGCGGTAAGGGCGTGGCGACCGCGGGCGGGGTGTTTCTCGCGCTCGCCCCCGAGGCGGTCCTGATCTCGATCGCCATCTGGGGCGTGACCGTGTGGGTCTCGGGCTACGTGTCGGTCGCCTCGATCACGGTCGCGCTCCTGTTCCCGCTGTGGGTGTGGCTCACGCGGCCGGGCGAGCCCTACACGCTCGGGGCGGGCGTCATCCTCGGCCTGCTGCTCGTCTACTCACACCGCGCGAATATCCAGCGTCTCCGCGACGGTACCGAGCATCGCTTCCGTACCCGCAAGGGGGTCGTCCCGTGACTCGGGTCGCGGTGGTGGGAGGCGGCGCTTGGGGCACGACCCTGGCGGACCTGCTCGCCCGCAAGGGCGAGTTCGCGGCCGTCACTTTGTGGGCGCGTGAGCCGGACGTCGTGGCGGGCGTCAATCGCGACCACCTGAACAGCGCGTTCCTGCCGGGCGCGGCGCTCGCCCGCACGATCCGGGCGACGGGAGCGGTAACGGAGACAGTCGACGGCGCCGACGTCGTGGTGTCCGCCGCGCCGTCGCACGCCGTGCGCGCCGTGATGACGCAGGCAGCGCCCGCCCTGGCGCGCGGGGCCCTGGTCGTGAGCGTGTCGAAGGGGCTTGAGCCGGAACGGCTGAGCACGCTGTCCTGCGTGCTCGGGGAGGTGCTGCCCCGCGGCGCCAAGATCGCGGTCTTGTCGGGCCCGTCGTTCGCACGGGAGGTGTACGAACAGCAACCGACGGCGGTGGTGGCTGCGGCTCAGGAGCACGCTGTGGCGCAGCGCGTGCAACAGGTGTTCTCGACCAACTACTTCCGCGTGTACTCGGCGACCGACGTGGTGGGCGTCGAGCTCGGGGGTGCGCTCAAGAACGTGATCGCCCTCGCCGCCGGGATCCTCGAGGGGCTCGGGATGGGTCACAACACGCGGGCGGCGCTCATCACCCGCGGGCTCGCCGAGATCGCCCGGCTCGGCGGCGCGCTCGGGGCCGACCCCGCCACCTTCGCCGGCCTCGCCGGGCTCGGCGACCTGGTGTTGACGGCCACCGGGCCGCTGTCGCGCAACCACCAACTCGGGGTCGAGCTGGGGCGCGGCAAGCGGCTGGAGGAT
>DATBCS010000173.1:0-8805 GCA_036270315.1 Gemmatimonadales bacterium | reverse complement strand
TTTTCGCCTCCGGGCGGAGTACGAGTGGTAGATCAGTAGCGAGCGCGGCGGCCATCCGGGCCGCGACGGCTTCGTCCATCCCCCGTTTCTCCGCCAGCTCGAGCGCCGCGCGCCCGAGCACGCGGTACAGGACCGCGTCGTCGCGCGTCAGGGATTCGAGGTGGCGCTGGACCGTGGCGTCGTCACCGCGCACGACCGGACCGGTGAGCGCGGCCATCGGGTCCTGGCGGCTCAGGTTGTCGAGCGTCCCTTCGACGAGCGGGCGCAGCGCCTGCCAAGCCTCAGCGTCCGAGAGTCCGGCATGGCGCAACAAGCGCTGCGCGATCGCTTCCACGACCACGAAATAATTCGACGCAAACACGGCCCCGGCGTGGTACATGGGCTTCGCCTTGGACGCGATCCGGAACGGGTGCATCCCGAGGTCCTGCGCGAGCCCTTCGGCCGCCTGCACGGCCCGGGGCATTCCTTCGACCGCGGCCCACGCCCCTGCGAGCCGCGCCGGCGCCTGCTCAGGATCGGCGATCGTTTGCAGGGGATGCAGCGAGCCGAGGGCCGCGCGCGACGACACGAGCGGCCCGAGCGCCTCCTGCCCTTGCGCTCCCGACAGATGCAGCACCACCTGTTCGGCGTGCACCGCGCCGGCACGTGCCAGGGATTCGGCGAGCGGGCGGATTGCGTCGTCGCGCACGGCAATAATGACGACGCCCGCCTGGGCGAGCCAGGCGGGCGGGCGATCGGCAGGACCGACGGTGAGCGTGAGGGGCTTGGGGACCGCCTTTTTGTGACGTCCGTACAGCCGGACGTCGTAGCCCGCCTGCGCCAGCGCGAGCGCCAGCCCAACGCCGGCCCGGCCCGGCCCGATGATGCCGATCACCGGATCGCCGATCACGGGGGACCGGCGGTTCGGTCCCACCTAGTTGCGCGGCGTCCGTGGCGCCTGCGCCGCCGCGATCGCGAGCAAGTCCTCGGGCGATTTGGCGCGATGCGCGAGCGCCAGCGCAGCGCGCACCTGGCGATCCTCGTCCATGCGGCGCCGGACCTCGCTGGAGCGCCCGAAGACATAGCGCGCCGCCTCGTAACCGAGCTCCTGCGCGAGCAGCGGGCGCGCGCCGGCGACGACCGTGTCCGCCACCCCGACGCCCCGTGCCCGCATCCGGCGCAGCACCTCATTGACCATTTCGTCGGTGACGGTGAAGCTCGGGCTCGGGAGCTTGTTCGTGGCCTTGAGCTCTAGCGCGTAGGTGGAGAGCACATCCCGGAACACCGGGATTTTGTTGCCCAGCGCCTTCATGAAGGTGCGTTCCGCGGTGGTGAACGTGTCGGGCACGATGAAGAGATCGGGTCGGATACCGCCGCTGCCGATCACCACGCGACCGCGATCGGTGTGGAACACGAGCGAGGAATCGAGCTTCGTGGTGTCCCGCCCGAGCTCCGCCGCCTCGGCCTGCGCCACCTGCTCCTGTTCGTTCTTGCTCTTGCGCTGGATGGTGCGGCCGCTGGGCGTGTACCAGCGCGCCGTCGTGAGCTTGAGCGCGGTCTCCGGGGTCAACTGCCACAGCGATTGCACCAGGCCCTTGCCGAACGTCGGGGTCCCGACGATTACGGCGCGGTCGTGGTCCTGAAGCGCGCCGCTGATGATCTCGGCCGCGCTGGCCGTGCCCCCGTTGACGAGCACCACGACGGGCAGCCCAGGCCACAGCTGCGGTTTCGTGTCGCGGAACGTGCGAGTGGAGAGCGGGGCGCGGCCGCGGGTGGACACGACCTCCTGCCCCGGGTCGAGGAACAGCTCGCTCACACCGACACCCTGGTCCAGGAGGCCCCCGGGATTGCCGCGCAGATCGAGCACCAGGGATTTCATGCCCTTCTTCACCAAGTCGCCGACCGCCTGGGTGAGCTCATCGGCGGAGGTCTCGCTTACCGTGTTGAGCACGACGAACCCGACCTTGTCGTCGAGCATCATCGCCACCTGCACGGAACGGACGTGGATCGTGGCGCGGGTGAGCTTGAAGGTGAGGGGCTGCTCGACGCCGACGCGTCGCACCTTCAATTCCACCGGTGTCCCGGGCTGGCCCCGTAGCTCCTTCACCGCTTGATCCTGCTTCCAGCCTTCGGTCGAGCGACCGTCGAGCGCGATGATCTGGTCGGCCGACTGAATGCCCACCCGCTCGGCGGGCGTGTCGAGCAGCGGGGCCACGACGGTAATCCACCCGTCCCGCACGTCGATCTGGATGCCCAAGCCGCCGTAGTTGCCGGTGGTCTGCTCGGTGAGGTTCCGGAAATCATCGCGCTTCAGAAACACGGAATAGGGGTCGTGCAGCTGATCCAGCATCCCGTCGATCGCCATCTGGTACAGCCGGTGCTCGTCGACCGAGTCGACGTAGAAGTCGGCCACGTGGGCGAGCACGTCCTCGAACAGCCGTGCCTGCTGGTACACCGACCCGACTGGCGCCGTCTCCCGCTGCAACAGCCAGCCGCCGGTAGCGAGCGCCATCCCGGTGACGGTGGCGACGACGAGGATTGTCCGGAGCTTCATGAGATGCCTCGCAGTGAGGGTGCGGTCAGCGCCCGGACTTCGCGCCAGGCGGCTTCCTGCAGGCCCTGTTTCGATTGTGTCGCATCGAGATGCACCACTCCGGGCCCCTGGGCGCTACGGTACGCCGCGAGCACCCGGCGGTGGAACGCATCGTCCTGCCGTTCGAACCGATCTTGCACCTTGCGGGCGGCGCGTTGCCGCTCGCGCCCCACCGCCACCGGCACGTCGAGCACCAACGTGACGTCGGGGACGAGCCCACCGGTGGCGAGCCGAATGGCCTGGCGCGTCTCCGCCACCGGGAGCCCGCCGCCCGCCACTTGGTACGCCAGGGTGGACAGGTCGAAGCGATCCGCCACCACCACCTGTCCCGCCTCGAGCGCCGGCCGGATCACGCGGTAGACCAAGTCCGCCCGCGCCGCCAGGAAGAGGAACAGCTCCGCCGCCGGCGCCATCGCGTGGGGGAAGCGCAGCGCCACCTTGCGCGCGGCCTCCGCCACCGGCGTCCCCCCAGGCTCGCGCACGGTAATCACGTTGCGGCCGTCCGCGGTGAGCCGCGTTACGAGCGCCCGCGCCAGGGTCGACTTCCCCGCCCCCTCAGGGCCCTCCACCACAATGAACAGGCCCGGCACCATCAGCCCAGCGTGATGATGGGGCTCGCCGCCCCGAGCTTCATCCCTTCATAAATCCGGGCGTTCACCTTCGCCATCAGCTTCTCGAAGTTCGCCTGGGCGGCTACCACTTGTTGATACACCGAATTCGCCTGCACGCTTTGGAGCGCCTGGTCGTACTGCTCGACCTGGGCTTTGGGGGGTTCGCGCCCCTCCTGGGCCGCCCGCTCGATGTCCTGGGCGATGCGCTCGACCGCAGCGAGGAGCTGCCGGCACGTCGCGTCCTCCTTCATCCGATCGCTGGCCCGCACGAGGGTCTTGTACTCCTCGCTCTGGCCTAGGAGCCGGCCCAGTTCCTGTGCCTTCTGGTCAATCACCGCGTCCTCCTCAGGCGTGGGCCAGCAAGTAGCGCGGCCGGCCGAACAAGTCCTCGTACACCACCGCCCCCGCCCAGCCGTGCTCGCGCGCCAACGCCCGGGTCTCGTCGGCGCGGCGCTCGTCGATCTCGAGCGCCATGATCCCGCCGGGCGCGAGCCGCGCCCGTCCGCCGGCGAGGAGCGCGCGCGTCGGGCCCAGCCCGTCGGGGCCGCCGGCCAGCGCCTCGCGCGGCTCGAACAGTCGCACCGCCGAGTCCAGCCGCTCGTACTCCGCGTCGCTCAAGTAGGGCGGGTTCGACACGATGGCGCACAGCGCCCCGGCCGCCAGGGGCGACAAGCCATCGCCCTCGCGCACCTCGACCGGGACCGGCGGTCCGACCCGCTCCACGTTGTCGCGCGCCAGCGCCGCGGCCTCGCGGGAGCGCTCCACCGCGATCACGCGCTCAAAGTCACCCTCGACGGCCAAGGACAGTGCGATGCACCCGCAGCCGGTGCCGATGTCGGCCACGACGCCGTCCCGGCTCCGGCCTCCCGCCCGCCGGCGGTCCGCGGGCCGCGCGCGCGCCCACTGCAGCACCACATCGACCAGGCCCTCGGTCTCCGGCCGGGGAATGAGCGCCCGCGGATCGAGCAGCAAGTCGAGCGACCGGAAGCTAGCGCGCCGCACGGCATAGGCGAACGGGATGCCGCTTGAGCGTCGCGCCACGGCGTCCCGGAAGCGCCCCGTCACTTCGGGGGCGGGGTCCCGATCGCGCGCCAGCCAGACGTCGCCCGCCGTGACCGCCGGACCCGCGACGGCGGCCCACAGCGTCGTGGCCTCGCGTCGGGGATCGCTCACCCCGGCGTCGGCGAGCTGCGCGACGGCCTCGTCGAGCGCCGCGGCGATCGAGGAGCGGCGCGCCACGCGCTCAGGCACTGAGCCGTTCCTTTTCTCCCGCGAGCCGCAGCGCGGTGATCAGGTCGTCGAGGTCGCCGTCCAGCACCTCGGACAGATTGTGGGCCGAGTAGTGGATGCGATGATCGGTGACCCGGTTCTGCGGGAAGTTGTACGTCCGGATCTTCGCCGAGCGGTCGCCGGTACCGACCTGAGCCCGGCGTTCGCGGGCTCGGGCCGCTTCCTGCTCGGCGAGAAGCTTGTCGAGGAGCCGCGAGCGCAAGACCTCGAGCGCCCGGAGCTTGTTCTGGAGCTGGCTCTTTTGGTCCTGGCACTGCACCACGAGGCCACTCGGGAGGTGCGTGATGCGCACGGCGCTGTCGGTGGTGTTGACGCTCTGGCCACCCGGGCCCTGGGAGCGGAACACGTCGATCCGCAAGTCCTTGTCCTCGATCTTGACGTCGACGTCCTCGGCCTCCGGGAGCACGGCCACGGTCGCCGCCGAGGTGTGAATGCGCCCCTGCGCCTCGGTCACGGGCACGCGTTGCACCCGATGCACGCCCGATTCGTAGCGGAGCGTCCCATACACGCCGGGCCCGCGGGCGGCGAAGATCGCCTCTTTCAGGCCGCCCACGTGCCCTTCGGAGAGCGAGACTACCTCCACCTTCCAGCCCTTGCGCTCCGCGAACCGCGTGTACATGCGGAACAACTCAGCGGCGAACAGCGCGGCTTCGTCGCCGCCGGTGCCGGCCCGGATCTCCACGATGGCGTCGCGGTCGTCCAGGGGATCGGGCGGGGTGAGCAGCTCCGTGAGGCGGTCCTCGAGCCGCGCGATCTCGGGGCGCAGCCGCGCCACGTCGACGCGAGCGAGCTGGGACAGCTCGGGGTCGGAGTCCTCAAGCACTTCGCGCGCCTGGGCGAGTTCGGCCTCGAGCCGGGTGAGCCGGTCGTGGTGCTGGCGGATTTGGTCGAGCCGCGCGTGCTCGCGGCCCAGCTGTCGCAGCTTGGCCGGATTCCGCGCGGTCTCGGGGTCGGCCAGCTGTTGGGCGACCTCCTCCGCCCGCGCGAGCGCTTGGCGGAGTCGGGCCTCCATCGCTCAGCCGGTGGCCTTGTCGATCGCGTACTTCTGGCGGAACCGCTCCACCCGTCCGGCCGTGTCCATCAGCTTCTGCCGGCCGGTGAAGTACGGGTGGCACTTGGCGCAGACCTCGACGTGGATCACGGGCACCGTGGAGCGCGTGACGAAGCTGTTGCCGCACGCACACTGCACCGTGGCCCGCTGATACGTAGGGTGAATCCCGGGTTTCACTACGCGCATCCTTGACTAAAAGTCGAACGGCACGAAGAAGCGGAAATATAACTGGCATCACAAGTTGGCGGCAAGCGTCTGGTCTTGCGCCGAACTGGCAGTGGACGTAAGCTCGTCGCTTGCCCGAGCCCGTGGAGAAGCCCAGCGTGGCGGTTACGGCCATCCTCCAGAGAGTCCCGCTCTTCAGCCAGGTGTCGCCTCCCGAGCTCGATCGGGTGGCCGAGATCACGCGCGAGCGCAGCTACCCCCGGAACTCGGTCATCCTGTTCGAGGACGACCCCGGCGACGCGCTCTACGTCGTGGCGAACGGGCAGGTCAAGGTCGTGCTGATTGGCGAGGACGGCCGCGAGGTGATCCTCTCCGTGCTGGGCGAGGGCGACTTCTTCGGGGAGATGTCGCTCATCGATGAGGAGCCGCGGTCGGCGCACGTGATCGCCATGGAGGACTCGAACCTGCTCGTGATCCGCCGCGAGGACTTCCAGGCCATCCTGCAACAGTCGCCGGGGATCGCCCTAGCCCTGCTGCGGGAGTTGTCGCGGCGGCTGCGGCGCGTGGACGAGAAGGTCGGCAGCCTGGTGCTGCTCGACGTGAACGGCCGCGTGGCCCAGCTGTTACTCGATCTCGCCGACGAAGCCGGCTCGAACCGTATTACCCGCCGCCTCACGCACCACACCATCGCCCAGATGATCGGGTCCTCCCGCGAGACGGTCAGCCGCACGATGCGCGAACTGGTCGAAAAGGGCCACATCGAGATCAGCCGCCGCGAGATCGTCATCCGCGACCGCCCCGCCCTGGAAGCGTCGGCCGGGCGGTCGTGAGGCGGATCACGCCGCACGGGTGCGGGCGTGCCTTATTGTACATCGCGGATTCTCCATAACTTAGGCGAAGGGTACGGCGTTGCCGCCACGTATGGCCTACACGGTGACCTTCTGGGGAACGCGGGGCTCGATCCCCACGCCCGGACCGCGCACCGCGCGCTACGGCGGCAACACGCCGTGCGTGGCGGTCGAGGGGTCGGGGGGCCAGGTGCTCATCCTCGACGCCGGCACGGGGATCCGCGCGCTCGGGCTCGAGCTGGTGGAACGCCAGAACGGCGCCGTCAAAGCTGAGATCCTCCTCTCCCACGCCCACTGGGACCACATCCAGGGGCTACCGCACTTCAAGCCGTTCTTCGCGCCCGGCAACACCGTGCGCATCTGGGGGTCGCGCCAGGGGACGACCTCGCTCGAGGCCATCCTCCGCCAGCAGATGGACCCTGCGGTGTTCCCCGTGCCGCTCGACGCGCTGTCGGCGAGCCTGACCGTGCAGCAGGTCGAGGCCGGAGAGTTCACGGTGGGCGCCTTCCGGGTGCGGGCGATCAAGCTGCGCCACCCCGGCACCACGCTCGGCTACCGGTTGACCCCCGTTGCCGGCGGACGGAGCATGGCGTACATCACGGACAACGAGCTCGGGCCGGGGGGCCACTACGACATCGCGGCGTCGTGGCGCAAGGACTTCGTGGCGTTCCTCGCCGACGTGGACCTCTTGATCCACGACGCGATGTACACTCCCGAGGAGCTGGAGCAGCACCGCGGCTGGGGCCACTCGACGTTTGCCGAGGCGCTGGCCCTCGCCGCCGACGCCGGCGTGGCGCGGCTCGTGCTGTTCCACCACGAGCCCGAGCACGGCGACCGGGTGATCGACCGGCTGCTCACCGCCGCGCGCCGCGAAGCGAAGGCGAAGCGCCACGGCGTCGAGGTTCTGGCGGCGCAAGAAGGGATGACACTAACCCTGTGATCGGGGCGCGGGGCATGCGGAGGCGGGGCGGTGGGGCGCTCGTCGCGCTCGCCCTCCTCGTCCTCTGCGGCTCGGGACTCGGGGCGCAGGCGCGGGGGCAGGACACGCGTCCCGGTATTGCCATCCTGCCGTTCGAGAACGGCGGCTCCTATGGGCAAGACAAGGAGATCTTCGAGGCGCTCCGGTGCGGGATTGCGGGGATGCTGATCTCGGAGTTGTCGGCCAACCCCGCCGCCCGGGTGGTGGAGCGGGAGGAGATCCAGCGGGTCCCCGAGCAGCCGACCAGCGGACCCGCGGGGCGCATCGACCCCGCGACCGCGGCGAAGCTCGGCAAGGTGCTCGGCGTCCGCTACGTCGTGCTCGGCCAGTTCGTGGACTTCTACGGGGACGTGCGCCTCGACGCACGGGTCGTGAGCGTCGAGACCGGCGAGATCATGAGGGTCGAGAAGGACCAGGCACCACTCGATCACCTGTTCCAGCTGATCCAGGACCTTGCGGGGCGCCTCATGAAGGACGCGAACCTGCCGGCCGTCCCGCAGCAAGTGTCCGCGCAGCGGATGAGTCGCCACATCCCCACCGACGCCCTGATCGCCTACTCGCGCGCCCTCCTGTACCATGACCGCGGCGATCACGCCAAAGCCCGCGAGATGTACACCCAGGCGCTGCAGGCCTTCCCGCCGTATGCCGAGGCATCCGAGGGGCTGAAGCGCGAGCCGAGCTCGTGATCGCTCCGCTGGCCGCCACGCCTGTGCCGCCGCCCGCCGCCGCGGCGGACCCGGCCCACGCCGCCGCCCCCGAGGTCCGGCCCGCGCCATGAGATACCTCCTGCTGCACACGCCCGCCTGGGACCCGGCGAGCGCCCGGCCGGCGCTCGAGAGCGCGCAAATCGAGTTGCGGGAGACGCGGTTGGCCCGCGACCTCGCCGCGGACGACCGGCCCACGGTGTTCGTGCTCGACGCGGACAGCCGCTCGCTGTTTCCGCTCGACGCGCTGCGCGCCTTCGTCGACGCGGGCGGCGCGATCGTCGCCCTGGGCCGCGAGGGCGAGGTCGACGTGCCCTCCGCCATGCCGTCCGAGTTGCTCTCGGGCTTTGTGAGCCACCCGCTAGGCCAGCGGCAGCTGCTCGTGGCGGTGCGCGCCGGGTACCGGGAAGCCGCGGCCCGCCTGGAGACGGCCCGCGCCCGGGCCGAGGCCGCGAGCCGCAGTCGGGAGATCGGCGAGCTCACGCGCATCGGCGTGGCGCTCGGCACCGAGCGCGACCTCAAGACCCTGCTCGACCTGATCCTCACCCAGGCGCGACGCGTCACGTCGTCCGACGCGGGCAGCCT
>DATBCS010000172.1:0-4445 GCA_036270315.1 Gemmatimonadales bacterium | reverse complement strand
GTGAAGTCGGCGTCCCGCAGCTTCACCGTCACGGTGCGGGCGCCGAGCCCCGCGTCCCGCAGGTCCGCCGTCGCGCGGTCGGCGAGCCCGCTCAGCTTGGCGCTCAGGGCGGTGTCGTCATGCAGGTCGACCGCGAAGGTCTCGTCCCGGCTGATCGACTTGGCCGCGCGATCCGCTGTCACGCTCGAATCGTCGATCCCTCGCACGCGCTCATACAGCCACGCGCCCGCGCGCTGGCCCAGCCACGCCACCAGCGTCTTGAGGTCGCGGGCCACCACCTCGCGCACCGTGCGCAAGCCGAGCCGCGCCAGCCGCTCTTGGAACTTGGGGCCAACTCCCGGGAGCTCGCCGAGCGCGAACCCGAGCAAGAACTCCGCTTCCGCGCCGGGGGCGACCACCTCGACACCGCTCGCCGAGCTGCCGGGTCGGGGCTTCGCGCGGGCCGCGGCGAGCTTGGCGATGAGCTTTGACGCGCCGCCGCCGATCGAGACGGAGAGCGCGGTCTCGCGCAGGACGGCCTCACGGATGCGCTGGGCGGTCGTGGCCAGTGGCTCGCCTTGATACAACCGCTCCGTCCCGCTCAGGTCGAGGTAGAACTCGTCGCTCGAAGCCTGCTCGACCGCCGGCGTGAAGCGCCGGAGGACCGCGGCAATCTCCCGGCTCTTCTCGGCACACGCGGCCCGCGGCACCCCGACGACCATGGCACCCGGGCAGAGGCGCAGGGCTTGGGCCATCGGCATCGCCGAGTGGACCCCGTAGGCCCGGGCCTCGTACGACGCCGAGGTGACGACGCCGCGCCGCTCAGCCGAACCCCCGACGATGAGGAGCCGTGCCTGCCCCGCCCCCTGCGGGTCCACGAGGCGTGCCACCGCGACGTAGAACGCGTCGGCGTCGGCCAGCAGGATGCGGCGGGCTAGGTTCATCGAATGAAACCTAGGGCCGCTCCGGCTCCCGGCCAGTTGACCCCACGGCGCGCGCGAGGCGGTGGCGTCTGCGTTACTGGCCTTCAGCCTTCGCCCGCTTGGCGGCGTCCGTCACCTTGCGGCGTTTCTTCTTGAGGCGCGCGTTGCCGTACGAGCCACGAAAGATCTTGCCCCGCTTGGTGCGCTTATCGCCTTTGCCCATGAGTGTGCTCCGGTGTGAGTCGTTTACCGTCGATTACTTGTGTCCGCCCAGTGCGAGCAGACGCTTGAACTGCTCCGCCGACGCGGGCATCACCGACAAGCGGCCGATCCGCACGAGCCCCAGGTCGGCGAACGCCCTCTCCTTCTTGATCTCCGCGAGGGCCACTGGCCGCGGGAGTCTTCCGGCGGCCTTCAGATCCACCACGACGAGCTTCGGGTCCGGTTGCTTCGGGTCGGGATACGCGGCCGACGTCACCTCGGCCACGCCCACCACGGCCTTCGCGGCGCCGGAGTGATAGACCAGGACCCGATCTCCGGGACGCATCTGTCGGAGGTGCTTCAGGGCGAGGTTGTTCTTCACCCCATCCCACACGGCCGTCCCTTTACGCTCCAGCTCGTCGAAGCTGTACGTGGACGGCTCAGTCTTCACGATCCAGTAGCTCGGCATGTCGCCCTCGCCTGTTCCCCCGGGACTGACGCCCGGTGACGTCGTTCCCTCAGATCAGTCCCGTTGCCCAATCGTCGATCGCCGTCACGAGCTCCGTCATCACGTCGGCCTCCCCGCGCCCGGTGCGCTTCAGCACTTTGAACGAGTGGTCCCCGCCGTCCACGCGGTGCAGCGTCGCGAGCGCCCCGAGCTTGGTGACGACTGGTTGGAGCAGCGCCACGTCGGCGAACTCGTCCCGCGTTCCCTGGAGAAAGAGCATCGGAATCCGGACGTCGGCCAGATGCCGCGCCCGCTCGACGCCCGGGCGTCCCGGGGGATGGAGCGGGAAGCCGAGGAATACGAGCCCCCGGACGCCCGGCAGCGGCGCCGCGGCCTGCGCCGCCGAGGTCATCCGCCCCCCGAACGACTTCCCCCCGGCGACGAGCGGCACGCCGGGTGCCGCGCGCGCCGCGGCGGCCACCGCCGCTCCGACGGCCGCGATCGCCACGGCCGGGGGGTCGGGACGCTGCGAGTGGCGCTCCATGTAGGGAAACTGGTAGCGCAGGGTGGCGATGCCGCACTCGGCCAGCCGCTGGGCGATCGTCTCGAGAAACGGGTGGCGCATCCCCGCCCCGGCGCCGTGGGCCAGCACGTACAGCAGCCGCGCGCCCTCGGGCCGCACCAGCAGCGCCGAGACGTCCCCGACCGGATCACCAACCGGGACCCGAAGCTCAGCCGACGCGGGCATGCAGCTGCTCGAGCGCGTGCACCAGGTCGGGCGCCAGCTCGAGCACCGGCCGCAACGGGTCCTCCGCGAGCTTCGCCATCCGCGCCGGCGCCGTCTTGATGGTGAACCTCCGGATGTCGAGCTTGGGTGTCACCTCCCGCCACGCGAGCGGCATCGACACCGGGGCGCCGGGCAGGGGGCGGGCGCTGAACGGCGCGACCAAGAGGCGCCCGTGGCCGTTCTGCACATAGTCGAGATAGACGCGGGCGCCGCGCCGTCCCACCTGGCGCGTGACCGTGGCGATGTCGGGCAGCTCCGCCGCGATCACCCGCGCGAGCAGCCCGCCCAGGGTGCGGGCCTGCTCGTAGGTGCATTGACGGCCGAGCGGGACGAGCACGTGCAACCCCGTCGAGCCGCTCGTCTTGATGAAGCACGGCAGTTCGATGTCGTCGCACAGCGCCTTGATGGTGCGCGCGATCGTGACGACGTGGGTGAAGGGGGCGTCCTTGGGGTCGAGGTCGAGGATGCACCAGTCGGGCTGCTCGAGCGTGGCCACCCGGCTGCCCCACACGTGCAACGGGATGGTGCCGAGGTTGATGAGGTAGAGCAGCGATTCCAGGTCGTCGCACACGAAGTAGTCGATCTCGCGCTGCGTGTCGGCGCTCCACATCCGCTCGGTGCGCAGCCACTCCGGCGTGAAGCCCGGCGCGTCCTTCTGGAAGAACGACTTGCCCGTGATGCCGTCGGGATAGCGGGTAAGCACGACGGGCCGGTCTTTGAGGTAGGGCAAGAGCCACGGCGCGATCGCGCGATAGTAGGCGATGAGATCGCCCTTGGTGTAGCGCTCCTCGGGCCAGAACACTTTGTCGAGGTTCGAGAACTTCACGTCGCGCGGCACCGCGAGGGGGGCGCGCGCGATGGCGGGCGGCTCCTGTTCGTCTCCCTCGTCCCGCTCGCCCCCGCCGCCCCTCGCCTGCTTGGCCCCATCGCGCTTGCGCCACACAGCCGCCTCGGCGAGCGGTTTGTCGTCGCGAAACCGCACAAACACCGGCTGCCGCAACAATCCTTCGTCGGTCCACTCCTTATAGCGCACCTCGACGAGGAGCGCCGGCTCGACCCAGGTGTGGCCGTCGTCGGGCGGTACGGGGCCCGTGAACGCGGGGCTAGGGCGCACGCCCTGCTCGAGGGCGGCGCTCACTGCGGTGAGCTCGGCCGTGTCGAACCCGCTGCCCACCCGGCCGGCGTACACCAGTTTGCCGTCGGCGTAGGCGCCCAGATCGAGCGCGCCGAATCCGGAGCGGGAGCCCTTGGGGCGCGTGAACCCCACCACCACGAAGTCGTCGGTGCGGTCGGCGCGGATCTTGAGCCAGTGGGGCGAGCGGCCCGCGCGATAGGCGGAATCGGCCTTCTTGGCGACGATCCCTTCGAGGCCCAGGGCCACCACCTGCTCGTACAGGGCCTCCCCGTCCTTCGCGAAATGCTCCAGGTACTTGAGCGGGCCGAGCCGCGGCAGCACGCGCGCGAGCAGGGCCTTGCGCTGCTCGAGCGGCAGCGGCCGGAGGTCGAATCCCGCGAACGCGAGCAGGTCGAACACCCAGAGCACGGCGGGCGACTCGACGGCGGCGCGGCGCACCTCGAGTGCCCGCGAGACCCGCGCGCGGTTTTGCAGGCGCTGGAAGCTGGGCCGTCCCGCCTCGTCCGGCACGACGAGCTCGCCGTCGAAGATGAATCCCTCGTACGGCAGGGCCGCGATGGCGCGCGCCAGCTCGGGGAACCCGGCGGCGAGGTCGTGCCCGTTGCGGGTGATGAGCCGCGCCTCGCCGTCCTCGCGCGCCGCGCGGATGCGGTAGCCGTCGAGCTTGAGCTCGAACACCCACCCGGGTTTCGAGAACGGCTCGGCGCGCGGCTCCGCGAGCATCGGCTCCGCGTCGGCGGCCGGCACGACGCGGCGCGGTGCCTTGAGGCGCGTCAACTCCTTGATGACGGGCGCCGCCCGGTTCTCGCCGGCCTTGAGCTCCTCCACGGTGAGGCCGGAGAGCACGGACTCGGGCGGCAGCGCGCTGTCCGCGGCAACGTAGCCGTCCTTCTCCTTGATGAGGAGCCACTCTTTCTCGCCCTTCTTCAGCTTCACGAGCGTCCATTTGCCGCGCAGCTTGTAGCCGCGCAG
>DATBCS010000171.1:0-5441 GCA_036270315.1 Gemmatimonadales bacterium | reverse complement strand
CGGGGTACATCGGTCCCCCGGGCCCGGGCCAGTTGATCCCCGTCGCGCTGGCCGCCTGCGTCGCGGTGCCGAGATACTGGATCGGCGGGTTGCCGCTGACCGGGCCCGGGGGACCGATGTAGCCCGGCACGGTCGGCACCGCCACCCCGGCCACGTTGGTGGATTTGCCGCAGCTGTCCGTACCGCTCAGCGACCCCGAGACGCCCAGCTTCTGGAGCCCCGAGAGACTCGTAAAGCCGGCCAGCACGGTCATCTTGGCGGGCTGCCACATCACGTACTCCGCGACGGTGCGCTCGCCCTGCGGCGTGCCGCTGAGCGAGGCGACTTGATTCTCGGCATGGGCGCGCAGCACGTAGCCGTAGCGCCCGGCTACGGTGTCCGCGCGCACATGCTGCAGCACGACATCGACATAGCCGTTGCCCTGCGTGACGCGCGTCGACTCGATCACGGCGGGCGGCACGGCCGTGAACCCGTAGGTCGCGCGGTTGCCCATGAAGCTTTCCATCGAGCTCTCGGCCATCGTGAACGCATCGAGCGCGACCTCGTCGTTCGCGTTGACGCGGCGCTCGCTGCTCATCGCCGCGAAGCCTGCCGCGAGAAGGATGGTGATCAGGACCATCACGAGCAGTGCCATCGCCAGCGCGACGCCCCGCTCCCCTGTCTTGCGTGCCATGGAAACTCCCGGTTGCATCGTCACGTGCCCTTGTGGCCGACCCACCCCGCTGTACCGACTGGGAGCGCGCCATGCGCTCGCCCGCTCACCGAGGATGGCCGGCTGTCGGTCGGAGTAACGCCCCTCGCGAACGGCCGACGCCGCGATCGGCATCGCGCGCGCGCTTGTGATCGGTGTCACGGCGCACGTTCGGCGAGGCTCGCGCACGCGCCAGTGGGGGAGCGCGCCTCGCTAGCCTGCCGCCACGGACTCGCAGTCCCAGCGGGCGGTTGATCCTATGGGTTTGGTGGGTGTTGCGAGACTTAGGGGTTCTGTGGGCCAGTCGACGGCCGCCGTGACCCACCTGGCGGGATGTGGGGCGCGCCCCGAGCCAGTCCCTCGGCGGCTTCCGCGGGTGTCGCGCCCCGCGCCATGTCCGCCTGGGCCTTGCTCGGTAACGCCAGCAGGTCGCTCGGCGTCCGCCCGGTCTTGATCATGCCTTGCATCAGCCGGACGGCTTGGGGTCCCGGCACGCCCAGGGCGCCCAGCGTGGCGGCGACGCGCAGCATGAGCGCGGGGTCGTAGGGAGGCCGGCTGACGCGCGCGAGGTCACGAACCTGGCCGGCATTCAGGCCGGCGTCGAGGGCGTAGGCACCGCCCTCCACCGCCTCGCCGCTCGGCGCCGCAATCCCGGCGTCGCGCAGCGCGCCCTGCGCCTCCCCCAGCCGTGCCGCCAGCATGCGCACGGCCGCCACCACGCGGTCCGGCGCCACGCCCTTGGCGCTGCCTTCAATAGCCTTTTGGATCAGGGGCTCGACCGGCAGACCGTCGGTGGCCGCACCACGCGCGATGTCCTGGACGGCGCGCACGACCTCCCCCGGAGCGCGGCCCGCGAGCCGTGCCCCGACGTCCTGCGCCTGCCCCCTGAACGGGAGCACCGCGCCCAACGCGCAGCCGAGCGCCGCGAGCCCGAAAGCCCTCACAGCGTCCGGGCTCCCGGTGGCGTCGTCGCCACCAGACCGGGCGCGCGACCGGACCGAGCATCCGCGGCCGGTCGGGCCGGAGCCTCAAGGTGAAACCGTGTCATTGATCCGCGACCCTCCATCATCCACCCGCGCCATCGTGCGAGTTGCCCCGGCGACGTGCCATGCGCCGAATGCGCAGGGCCACCTGGGGGCGCAGGTTGCGAGGTGTTAGAGGAAAGATCGTGCCGCAGCGTCCAAGTAACGGTGGAGCACCAAAGGCGGGCTCCGTGTGGTGAGCCCCGTCACCCCAGCCCGTCCGAAGAGGCGCGTTACTTGGCCGCCGTCCGAGCCCTCTTACATCGTGCAGGGCCCATGTCCGAGACGTCGTCGAAGGCCGGCGCCCTGACGCACTGCAACACATGGGAGGACAGGATGACGAAGGCACTGCAAGTGGCGTCGCTCCTCGCGCTCGGCATTGCGGCGAGCGCAGCGGCGCAGCGCCCGGCGCACACCCCGGCGCCCCGCCCGCACGCGATGCCCGAGGCCCAGCGATCGGAGCCCCGCGGCGCGGAAGCGGCCGAGCACCCGAAGAGCTTCGGCGGTGTCGCGGAGAAACTCGGGACGACCCCGCAAGCCCTCCAGAGCGCGTACGACGCGGCGAAGGCGGCGAATCCCAAGCTGACGCGCGGGCAGTTCATCGCCGCCAATGTCGTGGCGCACAACCTCGGTTCGAAGAACCCCGCGATCACCACCCAGGCGATCCTCGACGGGTTGAAGAGCGGGAAGAGCATTGTGCAGACCCTGCGGAGTCTCGGCGTGAGCGACAAGGACGCCGACGAGGCCGAGAAGGCGGCCGACCAGCAAGCGAAGGAGGCCGAGAGCGCCGCGGACAAGGCTGGGAAGACGAACTAGCAGGCGCAGGACGAGCAGTCGCCGCTCACGCCGGAAGGCACGTCAGCCACATTCGGAGCGACGACACGGACGGCGGGTCACGTCCCCCGGGACGCGGACCCGCCGTTTCCGTTAGGGGCCGGCGGCCGGCCGCCGGTCAGGGCGCGTGCTGACCCGACCGCGCCGCCAGCGCGACCGTGGCCGTGTCATGGACCGGCACGTCGACGCCGGCCTCGGTGGCGAAGCGCGACACCGCGCCGCTCAGGATATCGAGCTCTGTCGGGCCCCCGGATTCCAGGTCCATCAGGAAGCTCGGCTTCATGGCCGCCGGGAGACCGTCGATCACGCCCAGGACCCGCTCCACCTCATTCTCGGGAAGTGGAATTCCCCGGGCCCGCGCGACCGCGACCACCTCGCGCAGGGCGCGCTCAAAGAGGCGGCGCCCGAGCGGTTCGGCACGGAGCGGCCCCACCGCGGAGCGGGCGAGCCCGCAGGCCGCGGCGAGCGTGGTAATGAAGACGAACTTCTGCCACAACTCCATTTCGATCCGCCCCGACACCCGGGCGTCGGCGCCCGCCTCGCGGAACGCCGCGGCGACCCGGGTCACGCGGTCGGTCGTCTGTCCGTCGAACTCCCCCACCACGACGATCTGAAATGGACTGCGTCGTTCCACGACGCCCGGTCGCACGCGCGCGACACTGATCTGCGTCAGGCCGCCCAAGAGCGCGGCGCGCGGCACGCCGAGCGCCGCCAGCTGCTCGGTGGTCTCGACGCCATTGAGGAACGGCACGACGCCCGCGCCCTGCTCCGCGACATGGCGCACGACGGGCGCGATGTCCCGGAGCGAGTAGCTCTTGACGGCGAGGATGGCGAACTCGGCAGGCCCGAGCTCGTGGACCTGATCAGTCGCGATGACGCGCGGCCGAAACGCCCCCTCGGGGGTCCGGATCTCCAGGCCCTGCTCGCGCAGCGCCGTGAGATTCGCGCCGCGCGCAAAACACGTGACCTGATGGCCCTGGCGCGCGAGCACGCCGCCATAGTACGCGCCGACCGCGCCCGCCCCCAGCACCACGATGTTCATGGCCATCACAATGCAGCGACTCGGTCGCGAGTTCCAGTCGCCGTCGCCCGTCGGGCGCGGGCACCGACCTGGCCGGGCGGCGCTCATGCGCCCGCGGCCTCGCATGAGGGCCGCATGAGAACCCTCTTAGAGAGCCCGGGGGGTAGATCCGCGGCGCCCGTTCTCAACGTTCCTTCCCGTGAACGCAGTTGTGCCATTCACTCTCACGGGAGGTTCCCGTCATGACGAAGCACCTCACGGTCCTCGCGCTGGTGGCTGGGCTCGCCGCGTGCGAGCAGACCCACGGCGTCACGAACCCGACGCCGTCGCTCGCGGCGGCGCTCGCCGCGCGCGCCGCTGACGCTGGCCAGGACGCGTCCGGCGCGGTCTACACCCTCACGAATCAGGTCACGGGCAACACGGTCGCCGTGTTCCGGCGCGCGGCGGACGGCACCTTGCGCGCGGCCGGCAGCGTCGCGACGGGCGGCACGGGGACGGGCGCCGGGCTGGGCTCGCAGAGCGCCCTCGCGCTAAGCGCTGACGGCCGCTGGTTGTTCGCCGTCAACGCCGGCTCGAACGACGTGTCGGTGCTGCGAGTCGACGGCGACGCGCCATCGCTCGCGAGCCGCACGCCCTCGGGCGGCACTGGGCCCATCAGCCTCACCGTGCACGGGACCCTGCTCTATGTGCTCAACGCGGGCGGCGCGGGGAACATCACCGGCTTCACCGTCGGTCCCGACGGGGCAGTCGCTCCGATCGCAGGCTCGACGCGCGCGCTCCCCGGCGCCGCGGTCGGCCCCGCGCAAGTGGCGTTCAGCCCGAACGGCCGCGCGCTCATCGTCACCGAGAAGACGACCAATCGGCTTGACGTCTACCGCGTGAGCGAGGATGGAGTGGCCGGATCGCTCACCTCCGTGGCCTCGGCCGGCGGGACCCCGTTTGGCTTCGCGGCCGGCCCGCGCAACTTGTTGTTCGTGTCGGAGGCCGCGGGCTCCGCTTCGTCCTACGTGCTGGAAGACGGCGGCGATCTCCAGGTCGTGAGCGGCGGCGTGCTGACGCACCAGGGGGCGCCCTGCTGGGCGGTCGTCACCGCGGACGGTCGCTTCGGCTACACCGCCAACGCACAGGGCGGCTCGATTTCGGGGTTCGCGGTCGCGCCGAATGGCGCGATCACACTGCTCGATGCGAGCGGCGCGACAGCCCTCGTCGGGAAGGGCGCCACGGACCTGGCCCTGAGCGTGGATAGCCGCTTCCTCTACGACCTGGTGGGCCACACCATCGTGGAGCTTCGGGTTGGGGCGGACGGGCATCTCGCTCCGGTCGGGACCGTCGGCGGACTGCCCACCGGCACGGTGGGCCTCGCGGCGCATTAGCGGTCGCTAAGTGACGTAGGGGCGCGGGAAGCCGCGCCCCTACATTCTCTATTAAGAAGTCTGGAGGAACAGCATGCGGACCGTCCCAACCACACTCGTCGTGCTCGGTGGCCTCGCTCTGGCGAGCGTCGGGGCGCGCCGCCCCGCGGCCCCCCTGTCCCGAGGCCCGGCGGCCTCCGTCGAGCGCGGCACCCCAGCGCCCGAGCTCACCAACGCGAGCTGGCTCAACACGGACCGGCCGCTCCGACTCGCCGCGCTGCGCGGCCGCGTCGTGCTGCTCAACTTCTGGGTGTTCACGTGTGCCAACTGCACCCGCACCGTGCCCTCGCTCGTGACCTACGACCGCCGCTATCGGGACCGCGGGCTCACGATCATCGGCATCCACACGCCGGAGTTCCCGCCCTACGCCGGCGAGCACGACAAGGGCAACCTGGCGCGCGCCCTCAGCCGCCAGGGCATCACCTATCCCAATGCCCAGGACAACGACCGTCGGACGTGGG
>DATBCS010000170.1:0-13076 GCA_036270315.1 Gemmatimonadales bacterium | reverse complement strand
CGCGACGTGACCGGTGTAGTCCGAATGCGTCGCCTCCACCCGGAGCCCGAGGTTCACGCGCACGGCGCCGAAGTCCACCGTGTTCATGGCGTAGCCCGCGTAGACCTGCTCGCGCCCGTTGAAGGTGGCGAGCGCGTTGCGGACGGGGTTGCTTTGGTCCGCGAAAGCCTGAGGGTGCGCATTCTCCCACGCTACGGCGATCGACGGCTCGGGCAGCGGACCCATCGCAAAGCCGGGCGAGAGGTCTTGGTAGTAGTTCGGGTCCGTCAAGCCTGACGGCGCCTGCCGCAACGTGTAGGCCGCCGCCGAGGTATCGCTAAACGACACGTTGTTCTGGGTGTAGTCCTTCTTCTCGTCGCGATAGCGGACGCCGACTTTGAGCGTGCCCGGGCGACTCCCCCAGCCGTACGCCCGCTGCGCGTCGAACTGCCCGCCGATGCTCCGCCCCGTGGTCAAGCCGTTGTTCGCAAAATAGCCCGATAAGGCGAAGCTGTCGGGGTTGAACGCGGTGGCCTGCTGGGCCGCGCTCACATACTGGTAGCGCGGCAGCTCGGTGTTCGAGCCGTCGTACTTGACGGTCATCACGGACGCGCCGCTCCCGTTGTACACGAACGGATTGAAGCGGTAATCGATACTCGACTGCCGCGTGCCGGAGTAGTTCGCCCCATAGTCGATCGTCCACGCGTTGAGGTCCTGGTGTCCACCCGCTTTGAAGCCCCACAGCTGCTCGTGGGGCGTCCGGATGTAGACCTCGCGCGTCAAGGTGGCGCCCGTGCCGTACCCGATCGGACCGGCGCTGGCCGAGTCTCCGTTCGTCGCGATGTCGTAGACGTAGGTGTTGCCGAGGTTCTGGAACTTGCTCCACAGGCCTTTCAGATACACGCTCGAGTGGTCGCTGAAGCGGTAGTCCAGGTCCCCCGCGACGCCGAAACGACTCCGGAAATAATCGTACAGGCGCTGGCTCCACTCGATCGGGTAGGAGCGCCCCGTGCCATCAACATTCCAGGCCGGCTCCACGTCGTTGATGACCCGGTTGGTCTTGTCGGCGCTGCCGCCGATCAGGAACCCGAGCTTCTGGTCCGCGCCGAAGCGCCCGCCATAGGTGAGCCCGCCCTGCACCAGATCGTGGTTCAAGAGCGACTGGTGGCCGTACTGGCCCGAGACATACCCCCGAGGCCGTCCCTCGGGCGTCTTCGTGACCAGGTTCACCGAGCCGCCGATCGCATCCGCATCTTGATCGGCCGTCAGGGTCTTCGACACCTCGATGGCTCCGAGGACGTCTGACGGGACGTCGTCGAGCTTGACGACGCGGGCGCCACGCTCGGTGCCGGGGACGTGCACGCCGTCGACCGTCACATTCGACAGGCGGGGCTCGGTGCCACGCACCTGCACGAACTTGCCCTCGCCCTCATCCCGTTCGAGGGACACATCAGGCATCCGGCCAGCGGCTTCCGCGGCGTTGAAGTTGGGGAGCGCGCGGATCTCGTCACCCGCGAGCACAGTCACGAGGTTGTCCGCTTCCTTTTGCCGGTCGAGCGCCACGGCCTTGGTCTCGCCCATCCGGTGCGCCACGATCAGCACACTCTCCAGGTTGATGGCGAGCGGCTTCAACCGGGCGCTGACCTGTGCAGTCCCGCCGCCCGTGACCGTCACGGTGCTCGAGTCGGGAGCGAAGCCGAGCAGCGCGATGCGCAGTTGGTAGGAGCCGGGCGGCACGTGGTCGAACCGGAACGAGCCATCGTCCCGCGTGCGCGCCGCGAGCGAAGTGTTCTGCACGCGGACGGTGGCGCCCACGGTCGCATGCCCCGTCGAATCGGTGACCCGCCCGACGATCGCGCCGGCGGTGCCGCCGTCCGCGGACTGTGCCCCAAGGGGAACGGAGAAGACCAAACAGAGCGAGAGGAACACCGCGACTCGTTGCAGGGAAACCATGACAGCCTCCATCGCCTAAGCGGGAACCGGTGGGTGGGCTCGGGGAGATGATCCGCCAACCCGGCGGCGCTTGGGCGACGATCTGGTAACGAATGCGTCAAGACGTGGGGCAGACGAACAGCGCAGTGGTGTGGGGAAACCGGCGCGGGCGCGGGACCTCGCGCTGCGCGATCGACCGGACCTTACCCGAGCGTCAGGACGACCTTTCCGATGTTCCGCCGCTCGTGGATGTAGCGGTGGGCCGCGGCGCCTTCCGCTAGAGGGAACGTCCGATCCACGCGTGGGCGGATGCGGCCGGCGCGGGCATATGCGAGCAGCGCCTCAAGCTGCGGACCGAGGATCGGCGCGGCGCCCCACAACCGGCCCAGGTTCACGCCGGCGACCGCGCGGTTGGCGTTCATGAGCGCGACCGGCGCAAACCGCGGCCACCGCAGCGCCTTCCAGACGACGTTGAGGAGATTGCGGCGCGGGCCCGGCGACAGCTCGGACACACCGTAGCACACGAGCCGCCCCAGGGGCGCGAGCAGGGCGTAGCCGTGTCGCCACGAGTCGCCTCCCACCGCATCCAGCACGATGTCCACGCCGCCAGGCGCGACGCGGCGAACCGCCTCGGGCCACCGGGCGTCGCGCGCATCGAGCGGTTCCACGCCATAACTGCGCAGCACATCGTGCTTGGCCGGCGAGGCCAGCCCGATGACGCGGAGACCCATGATGCGAGCGAGCTCGGCCACGGCGAGCCCAACGCCCCCCGCCGCAGCGTGAACCAGCACGGTTTCGCCGGCGCGGGCGGCGACGACGCGTACCAGCATGTGATGCGCCGTGAGGTAGACGACGGGGAGCGCGGCGCCCTCTTCGAAGCTCCACCCTTCTGGCAGCGGGAATACGAACGCCGCGGGCACGACCACGAGTTCGCTCTGGCCGCCGAACTTGGTCGTCGCGATGACCCGGTCCCCCACCTGGTGCGCCACGACCCCCGCACCGACGAGATCCACGACACCGGCGACTTCATAGCCGAGGACGCAGGGGGGGTTGGGGGCGTCGGGGTACAGACCCTGGCGGGCGAGCAGATCGGCGAAGTTGACGCCCGCGGCGTGCACGCGGATCCGCACGGCGCCCGGCGTCACCGCGGGATCGGGGGCCTCGCGCACCGTGAGCACTTCCGGCGGCCCGTAGCGCGGAATGACGAGTTGTTTCATGCGAACGCGACCTCCCGCACACCGAACACGAACGACCGAGCGGACCGGCTGCCCCGGCCCTGCGGCACGGTGCCCGGTCAGCGCCCCAGTTGCAACAGCGCGTAGATCACCAGCCCGACGAGTCCCCCCACCAGGGTCCCGTTGATGCGGACGAACTGCAGGTCGCGTCCCACGGCCAATTCGAACCGCCGTGAGGTCGCCTGCGGGTCCCATCCGGCGACCGTTTGGGCGATGAGGTCGCCGATCTCATGCCGGTAGCGCTCGACCACCGTGGCCGTGAGATCGATGACCAGGTCGTCGAGCTCCGCCAGGAGTGATTCGTTCGCGAGCAGCGCCGCGCCGAACTCGCTCAGCCCCCGCTCGAGCGGTCCCGGGGCCACACCGTCCGCGCGGGTCGCGTAGGCCACGATGGTGCGCCGGGTCGCGTCCCACAGGCGGGCGGCCAGGTCGCCGAGTGCGGGCTCTGTGAGCCACTCGTCCTTCAACGCCTCCGCTTTGGCAATGACCTCGGGCGAGTGTTGCAGACGGTCGACGAAGTCCTGCAGGGCGCCATCGAACGCGGCGCGCAAGGGGTGGTCCGGGTTGGTACCCATATCGCGCAGCAGGCCCTCGACAGTCTCGATGATGCGTTCGTAGATCTTGTCGTCCACGACGCCCGGCACCCACCAAGGGCTTTCGGCGCGCACTTTGTCCCGGATCACGGTCCGGTTGTCGTGCACCGCCTGCGCCGCCAGCCGGACCGCGGCGTTGAGCAGGTCTTGCTGCCGGTCGCCGGCCATGACCAACGCGAGGGTCTTCCCGAGCGCCGGGGCGACACGCGTCGCCCGGACCCGCGCCGTAATGACCTCCCGGACCAGCGCCCCCACATCTTCGTCGGGGAGCGTTTGCAGTGTCGTCGCGAGACCGCTGGCGAATTGGCGCGCAATCCGGCGGCTGTGCTCGGGATCGCTGATCCAGCGGGCCGCGCGCTCGGCGGGGCGCACGGCCCGCAGGTTCGCGGCGATCACGTCGCGGGACAGGAAGTGATTCTGCACAAAGGTCCCGAGGATCCGCCCAATCCGCTCCTTGCGGGTCGCGACGATCGCGGTGTGGGGAATCGGCAGACCGAGCGGGTGTCGGAACAACGCGGTCACGGCGAACCAATCGGCGAGCCCACCCACGAGCGAGGCCTCGGCCGTTGCTCGGACGTAGCCGAGCCAGGCATGCGCCGGCTCGAGCACACTCGCCGCGGCAAACACGGCGGCCGCAAAGCCCAGCAGCCCAGTCGCGCGCCACTTCATTGCGTCGAGTTGGGCCTGCCGTGTCGCGTCGTCCGGTCGCACCCAGGGGGATGGAGTTGGGACGTCGGGCGGGACGGGCGGCTTGGCCTGAGTGGGAGAGTTCGGCGTCACGTCCGACTCAGGACGCGCGCCGCGGCTCGGCACGGCGCCGGGCGCGTCTCCGCTCGGGCTCGCGGGCCTGCCGGATTCCTCTCCCATCGTGGCGCCGCGGGATGGCAACACCCGAGCAAGATAACCGCCCATCCACGATTCGTCCGACTCTGGTGCGCTGAGCGTCAGGCCGGAGCGGCGTAGAGGTCAACCCAGGCGAGCTGAGCGCCGCGATGCGGCTGAAACGAACGGCCGGTGCCGGCGGTCCCCGTTTCCGACTCCTGGCACCGGACGGGACACCGGCACCGGTTGGAACGATCGCCGGCGAGCCCGAGTCGCGGACTGGGCTATCAGCCGCTGGCCGCTACGGCTCACCCACGATGAGCGAGAACGTGCCCGGAACCATTTTGGGGCGGGGCCGCGGCTGCTGCGGCGTCGCGGCCGGGGCGGGCTCAAAATCGGCGCTCACGAGGTACACGCGGTGGGTGCGCTCGTCCAGCGCCATCGTGCGGGCCCCGCGCTTCGTCGGCACATTGGCGACGACCGTGAACTTGTCGGGGGCGTCCTCGCGCACGACCGTGAGGGTACCGTCGCCGTTGGAACTGAAGGCCAACTGCGTGCCTGGGTCGAAGGCGGCCGCATCCACGCCCGCGCCGATCGGCACGGTCGTGATCAGCTTGCCGGCGGTCGCATCGGAAATCGCCAGCACTTTGCTGTGGCAGCCGCTGAACAGCCGGTGGTGCACCCGGTCGATTGCGAGCCCCGTCGGGCCCTCGCACGGCGCGATGGACCACTGCCGCGTGACGCGCATGGCGGCCGCGTCAATCTCGGCCACGGCACCCTTGTCCTCAAGGTTGACGTACAGCTTGCCGTCCCCGGCGGACACGCCGAACTCGGGACCCGCGCCGAGGTCGATCGCCCCGATCTCCTTCCCTGAGGCGGCGTCAATCACGGTCGCGTTGTGCGAGTCCCCGTTGAATGTGAACACCCGCTTCGTCGCCGGATCGTACAGCACCGCATCGTCGTCCAACGCCGCCCGAGCGTGTCCCAGCACCTGGAGGGTTTTGAGGTCGAACATGGTGACGGTGCTATCCGCGCCCGAAGTCACGAAACCGTGACCGGTCTCATACGCGAAGGCGATCCCGTGGGCGCCCTTCATCCCGGGGATCTCGGCTTGCAGCTTGCCACTCTCGGGATCGACGACCATGACCCGGTTTTGCCGGGCAATGAACAAGCGGTGACCCACGGTGTCGAGCGCCAGGTAGTCCCAGCCACCGTCGCCGCCGAGCGTGACGGTCTTGGTCACGTGGTAGGCTTGGGGGAATGCGGGCAGGACGCGCGCGCACAGCAGCACCGCGCTGCAGGACAGGATCCGAGCCAACTGGTTCACGGCCGCTCCCTTGTGAAGTTGGGGTGACGAATGGCATCCGGTGACGAGGGAGATACTACACCGCAGGTCGGTAGTCGGTGGTCCCGCACCAGGGTGCGTGCGGGGCCAGCTCCCGGACAACGCAGCCCGCGGCGCTGTCGCCCCGGTCAGTCGAGCCGTTCGGCTCGGCGGGCCGTCACGCGCCGCGTGGAACGTGGCCAACGCCATGCGGCCTCCACCACGGCGACGGAAACGACCGGGCCGTACTCGAAAGATGTGCGTCAACCGCGCCGCGCTTCGGCCAAGTCGCCGTAACAATCCGGTCAAGGCGGATTGTTACAGATCGCAACCGCGGCCCTGAGCGCGGCCGGGCGAGCGGGCGGCACCGCTGCAGCGGTGCCGAGCGTCGGGAGGCGCCGCCCCCCCCGCCTAGTCATCGAGCGTGGGCAGCGTCGCGAGCACGTCACAGGCCCGGGGGCGCTGGAGCACTGAGTCGTCTTTCCGGATGGTGCCGTCGCGAAACACGAGCACCCGCTTCGCGAATTGCGCGATATCGTGCTCGTGGGTGATGAGGACGATCGTTAACCCCTTGTCGTTCAGGTCCTGAAAGATCTCCATGATCTCGACCGAGGTGCGACTGTCGAGATTGCCCGTGGGCTCGTCGGCGAGCAGGATGGACGGGTGGTTGACGAGCGCCCGCGCGATGGCGACGCGTTGTTGCTGCCCGCCGGAAAGTTGCGACGGATAGTGGTCGGCGCGATCGGCCAGCCCCACCAGCGCGAGCGCCTCGACGGCCCGCCTGGCGCGCTCCGCTTTGTCGATCTGCGCGTACAGGGTGGGCAGTTCCGTGTTCTCCAGGGCGGTCGTTCGGGCCAGCAGGTTGAAGCCCTGGAATACGAACCCGAGCTTGCGGTTGCGGATCGTCGCCAGCCTCGCCTTGTCGAAGGTGGACACATCGGTGCCTTCGAGCAGGTATCGGCCGGAGCTGGGGCGGTCGAGACAACCGAGGATGTTCATGAACGTCGATTTCCCGCTGCCGCTGGCACCCATGATGGCGGCGAACCCACCCGGCTCCACCGTGACGCTCACCCCCCGGAGCGCGTGCACCCGCGTCTCGCCCCGGTCGTAGTACTTGTGCACCTCCTCCACGCGCATGACCGCTTGCCGGGGGTCGGGGGTGCGCACCACTACGGACGGGGCGGCGGGCTCAGTGGGTCCGGCGGCGGGCGCTGGGATCATCGGGTGCGGGGGAGGCGCGGGGGCACGGGAACCAGGGAAGGCCAGGAGCTCGGGCGCGACCCTAGCGCCGGATTCCTTGACCGGGCGTCGACGTCTTCGCGAGGACTGACCCGGTAACCACCGCGTCGCCCGGCTGCAACGTGCCCATAAGCAGAGCAGTCACCTCCGTGTACGCATGATCGGTGATCCCCAGTGCCACTTTGATCGGCTCCAGCGTCTTGTCGGCATGCAGCTTCCACACGATCGCGTTGTCGGATCGCGCCTCGCGCGAGACGGTCTCGGCGCCGCCCCGCTGGGCGGGGCGCTCCGCTGTCGCGCGGGTCCGGAGCGCGTTCTCATCCGCGGCGGTCGCGGCCGAGGGTCCGGCGGTGATCCCGTACTTCGCATAGAGCGCTCGGATCTCTTCCGGTGCGAGCGGCGGATTGTAGCGCAGCGCGGCGTTGGGCACCTTCAACGCGTTCTGTGCTGTGGCGACGGGGATGGTCACGTAGGCCGTCATGCCGGGGAACAGCTTCAATTCGGGGTTCGCGAAATCGATGATCGCGTCATAGGTGACCACATTCTGCACCATGGTGGGATTCATGCGAATCTGGGTGACCACGCCGCGCGACGTATCCTTGGGGAACGCATCGACCTTGAACGTGACGGCCCGCCCCAGCTGGATCCGGCCGACGTCGGACTCGTCCACCTTGGCATAGACCCGCATTTGCGTAAGGTCATGCGCGATCGTGAAGATCGTGGGTGCCTGGAGTGACGCGGCCACCGTCTGGCCGACGTCCACGTTGCGCGCGACTACGGTACCGTCGATCGGCGACCGGATCACGGTGTAGTTGAGATTGGTCCGGGCCACCGAGAGGGCCGCTGCTTTCTGGTTCACTTGGGCCCGCGCCTGGACCACGTTGGCGAGCGCGGCGTCGACCGACGCATTGGTGGCGTCGTAGTTCGCCTTCGCGAGTTCCAGCTGCTGCTGGGTCATGACGTCTTGCTTCACGAGCGTGGTGTTCCGGTCGTAATCGGCCTTGGCTTGGACCAAGGTCGCCTTGGCCTTCTGTAGGTTCGCTTGGGCGGCGGTGAGGTTGGCGTCCGCATTCTCCGAATCAGCCGTCGCCTGGAGCAGCGCGCCCCGGAACAGCGCGGGCTCGATGAGCGCGATCACGTCGCCCTTGTGCACGCGAGAGTTGAAGTCGGCGTAGAGCTTCGAGATCGTGCCGGACACTTGCGACCCGACCTGCACCGTGATGACCGCGTTGACCGTCCCAGTGGCATCCACGACATCGCGGATCTCGCCGCGCTCCACCCGGGTCGTGAAGTACTGCGGTTGATTGGTGCGGTGGAACCCGAGGGCGACGAGCAGTCCCACGAGGACCGTGGGGCCGACCACGAAGAGCCACCGGCGCTCGATCGTCATCTCCGGTTACCGACCCTACCCCGCCGCCACGTCACTCGTAGCGCAACGCTTCGATGGGATCGAGCAGCGAGGCTTTGCGCGCCGGGTAGTAGCCGAAGAACACGCCCACCGCGATCGAGAACACGGCGGCGAGGAGCACCGCCCCAAGCGACAATTGCATCGGCCAACCGAGCGTCCGGCCCACCAGGAGCGATCCGGCAATACCACCGAAGACGCCTGCCGCGCCCCCCACCAGGCTGAGCATGACGGATTCGCCCAGGAACTGCAGCTGGATCGCCGCTTCGCTCGCGCCCACGGCCACGCGCACGCCGATCTCGCGCGTGCGCTCGGTGACGGACACCAGCATGACGTTCATGATGCCGATGCCCCCGACGAGCAGGGAGATGGACGCGATGGCGACCAGCAGCAGCGTGAGCGTACGGCTGGCCGCGAGTTGCGCTTGGATGATGTCCTCGGGGTTGCGAATGTTAAAGTCGTCCTCCTCTTCGGGGCGCAGATGGTGGCGGTCCCGCAGCAGGGCGGCCGCCTGCTGACCGGCGAGCTTCACGGCCTCCGGCGAGACCGCCGAGCAGAGGATGTCGTCGAGCCACGCCACCCCTTTGATTTTCTTTTGCGCCGTCGTGTACGGCAGCAGGACGGTATCGTCTTGGTCCTGCCCGGAAACCGACAGGCCCTTCGGTTGCAGCGTCGCGATGACCTGACAGGGGATGTCTTTGACCCGCGCCACCTTGCCGATCGGATCTTCGGCGCCAAACAGTTGGTCGCGCACCGTCCGACCAATGACACAGACATCCGCCGCCCGGTCCACGTCATCTTGCGAGAACACAGCGCCCTGATCGACGAACCAGCGCTTGATCTCAAAGTACTCGGGCGACACGCCGCGGTACTGCGTGAACCAGTTCGTGTTGCCGTAGATGATCTGTACTGAGCCATCGACGTTGGGCGACGCGCTCTTGATCGACGCGATCTGATTCTTGATGGCCACGGCATCGGCGAGGGTCAGGGTCTTCGTCCCATGCGTGCCTGTCCGCACGCCGTTGACCGCCCGTCCCCCGGCTTCAATCCATACGAAGTTGTCTCCCAAGTTGTTGAGTTGTCGTTCAACCTGCGCTTGCCCGGCGTTGCCGATGGCGACCACGCAAATGACGGCCGCAATGCCGATCGTGATGCCCAGGACAGTCAAGAGGCTCCGCGTCTTGTTGCGGAGCACCGCCACCATAGCGGAGCGAAGCAGCGCCGTGTAGTCCATGGATTTCCCCCTAACGACAAAATAAGACCCGCGCGCCGTGCTGGCGCGAGTCCTCAGGACGCGTTGCGTCCCCAGGACGCCCGATACACTCGGGCCTGCGCACCGGACCGCGGCGCGACGTGCCGCGAGGCGCCTGCCGCCTCGCGCAGCCCTGTCCCGCCCCGGTACCGGTGGTTAGCTTGCGAGGGTCACGAGGTCGGCCCGCAAGAGGCGACTTAGCACGCGATAGGGGCGGCGCCCCGGCTGCACACGGTGCGGCTGCAGCGTCCCAGACGGCCCTCACAGTTCGCTGGCGTTTCCGGCGGATGGGAGGGCCGTTGGCTTTTTGGGAAGGCGGATCTGTGGCAACGAGAAGCCCGAAGCACCTCTCAGCTCCGGATGGTCTCTGGCTGCACGTGTATGGGATCATGCCGCCGCAGGCGCGCAAGCTATTCCAGCGGGTCGCGTCGCTTCTCGATGCGGAAGATCGCGTGGCCCGCGGGGTCGGTCGCGCGTGGACCGGCTCGCTCGTCTCCGAAGCCAAGGACGGCCCGGTGACTCACGTCCTGATCGTCAGTGATAGCGCGACCCGCGACGATTTGATTCATCTGGCGCTCGAGGCCGAGCTGAAGAAGCTCGACTCCGACATCTTCATCGGCGTCCCGATGCCCGTCCCCCAACACAGCGGCTGACCGCGCTTTTAGAACGCGAGCGCCAGCCCCAGGCGCCCCAGGCTCTCCTGTATCGGCGCGTCGATCTCACCCGTGCCCCCAGGATTGGTCTTGCGGTCAACGCGCTGGAACGCGTACGCCGCGGTGCCCTGGAGCCGGCCGGCGAGGCGCACGTCGAGCGCGAACCCGAGGTCCAGCGAGATCGGGGCGCGGCCGCCGCCCGAGAACTGGGGGGCCGCGAGGTAGTCGGCGTGGAACGCCAGGGTCGCCCCGTGGCCCAGGTCGCTGAACGCGCGCGCCCCTAACCGCACCGCGCCGACCGACTGGGCGGCAAAGTCGGGCGCGACACTGCGGTGGGTGATCCCGGCTTCGACGCTCGCGTACGGTGCCACGTCGTAAGCCAACCACACGTCCACCTGGGTGGCCTTGAACGGCTGCAGCGAGCTGTTCCCGCTCGTGGGGTCGAGGGTGACGCGAGTCACGACGGCTTCGCCGCTGAAGCGGCGGAAGCGGGCCGTGACGACACCCCCCTCGCCCACGCCCTGATAGCGCAACGCGGCACCGACCTCCGTGTAGCTCGCGAGTACGAACTGCGGCCCAACCGTCACCTGCTGGGCTGCGGCCGCCCGCGCCCCGAGCGCCACCACCACGAACACCGCCGCCGCGCGACTCACCGGCCCCCCGCAGGTCTGAACAGCGGCACGACGGTCAGTTGCACCTCGCGACGCCGCGTAACGTTCTCTTTCGCGATGTCCTGGTTACGCCGTACGAGCTGGTCCCGCAGCAGGCGGTTGTACAGGATATTCCCTTCGGCGGGCCGCGGCGCCGGCTTGCGCAGCGTCATCACGAGCCCCGCGACGAGCGCGACCCCACCCACGACGCCGAGCTCCCGCTTCGAGCTCGAGCCCAGGGTCGCGCTCTCCAGGCCGAGCGTGCCGACCAGCGCGCCCCCGGTATAGAGGAAGGCGAGGCCGGCCGGCCGCCAGGTCTGGGGCGCCATCTCCGTTTCCGGCAGCTCCGGGTAGCCGGGGAGGTTCGTGAGATGCGGGAGGGTGTCGACCGCACCGCGGGCGATGCGGACCGGCTGCGAGGCCGAAAAGGTGTTCTGCGCCGCCGTCGCCTCAACCACGATGAGCCAGTCGCCGGCGGGCACGGGATCGCCACTCGCGAGCTGCGCGGGCCAGCGCAGGTTCACCGTGCCCGTCACCACCGCGGAATCGATCAGCAGACTGGTGGCGCCGCTGACGGCCCGAGTGCGGACGCGGGCTGCACTCGTCACAGTGAACCGGATGGGTACGTTACCCTGGCCGCCCACGAACCGAGCGCTATCCACCCGCAGCTGGCGCACCACTAGCACCTCCCCCAGGGCGGCGTAGAAGAGACTGGTGATCTTGGGAGAAATCCGGCGCGGGTCGAGGTCACGGTCGGGGTCGAGCAGGATCGTCTGCTTGAACGCGTCGACCGCCTTCACCTGCGAATCGGTTGCGCTGTAGGAGAACCCCAGGAGCTCGTAGGCGCGCGCTTGATCGGGGGCCGTCATGCGCTCGGCGAGGGCCCGCCGCGCGAGGGTGATGGCGCGCGAAAAATCAAGGTTTTCGTAGGCCTGGAGCCCCTGGCGCAGCGTGGCGTTCGGAGTAGCCGCGGGCGCTTGCGCCCGGAGCGCCGCGGCGAAGCACACCGCGAGGAGGAGGAGCAGGCCGCCAAGGCGCATTCTCAGCTCTCCGGGATGAGGGTGTAGCTCTTGAGGATCGTGTTCCCCGCGTCGACGGTGACCGTTTCGCTCGCCGGCTTGTACCCCTCGCGCTGCACGCGAATGGTGTGCTTCCCCGGCGTCACGGCGGACTTGACGACCGGCGTGTCCCCGATGTCCACCCCGTCGATGTACACCTTGCCGTAGGGATTGGCGTTCACGGTGATGAACCCCCGCACCACTTGCGGCGCCGGGGGCGGCGTCACCACGCGGGGCTTCGTTCGTTCGGCCCGCCTAGTCGGTGGCGCGGGTGCGGCGGGCACGCGAATCGTGTCCTCGATCCGCACGGTGTCCACGGCGGGCGGGGGCGCCCCACCGGCGTGCGAGTCCGGAGCGCTGCCCCGCCCCAGCACCCAATAGCCCCCCACACCCGCCGCCGCGACGACCGCGAGGCCGGCCACCATGCCCACCCGCGCCTTCCGTTTCGGCCCCGGGGCGGGGGCGGCCGGGCCCCGCGGCTTCGTCCCAGGAAGCGGCGTCGTGGGGGCGCCGGTAATCTGCGTGGGGGCGTCCGCCGTGGCGCGCGGACGCGGGCGGGCGGCGCTCCGGCCCCTGGTCGGAGCCGCGACCGGCTGCTCGGGCCATACAGCGGTCGCGAAATCCTCCATCGTAGGGAAGCGCAGATCAGGTTCTTTGGACAGAGCGCGCGAGATGGCGCCGGCGAGGAACGCGGGCGCGTCGGCGCGCTTGGCGCTCGCGGGAGGCGCCTCCTCGAAGATGTGCTTATAGAGGATCGTGTGCACGGAGTCGCCGCTGAACGGCAGCTCAGCCGTGACCATACGATACCCCACGACGCCGAGCGAGTACTGGTCAGCCCGCCCGTCCACCGTCTGCCCCTTGGCCTGCTCGGGGGCCATGTAGTGCGGTGTGCCGATGATCATCCCGGTCGCGGTGAAGCCCGTGGCCGCCTGCA
>DATBCS010000169.1:0-2431 GCA_036270315.1 Gemmatimonadales bacterium | reverse complement strand
CACGAAGCCACTGTCGTGGCACCCCGCTACCCCTACCCCGAGCGGGGCGAGCCACGCCGCGACCCCGCCACCGACGAGCTGCGGATTCCGTCGGTCGCGCTGCCAATGTACCGCGACATTCGCTTGGCCCTGCCCCACTTCCGCGACATCGCCCGGTTTTTCGACGCGGCACCTCCCGACGTGGTACACGTCCACACCGAGGGTGCGCTCGGGCTGGCCGGGCGCCGTTACGCGCTGCAGCACGAGCTGCCGCTCGTCACCACGTTCCACACGAACTTCCCGCAGTACAGCCGCCATTACGGGGTCGGCTTGCTCGAACCGCTCGTGTGGCGCTGGCTCCTGTGGTTCCACCGCCCCGCCGCGGTGACGTTCACGCCCGGCGAGGGGGTGCGTGACGAGCTGGTGCGCCGGGGCATCCGGTCGGCCGCCGTGTGGGGCCGGGGCGTGGACACGCAGTTCTTCCACCCCACGCGGCGCGACGCGAGCTGGCGCCGTTGGCTCACCGGAGGTGAGGACACGCCGATCGTGCTGCACGTCGGCCGCCTGGCGCGCGAGAAGAACCTTGAGGTCCTGATTCAAGCTTGGCTGCTCGCGCGTGAGGCCCTGGGGCCGAGCGTGCTGTTCGTGGTGGCGGGCGAGGGGCCGCTGGCGCGGCGCATCGAGGCGCGGCTGCCGTTCGTGCGGCTGCTCGGGTTCTTACCCCGTCACGACCTCGCCAAGATCTACGCGAGCGCCGACCTGTGCGTCTTCCCGTCGCACACGGAGACCTGCGGCCTCGTCGCCCTCGAAGCGATGGCGTCCGGTGTGCCGGTGATCGCCGCCGACGCCGGGGGGTTCCAGGAAAGCGTGCGCTCCGGTGTGAGCGGGATGCTCGTCTCGCCGCACGATCCCCGGGCGTATGCCGACGCCATCACCGCCCTGATCCAAGACGCGCCCCGGCGGCTCGCTTTCGGAGCGGCGGCGCGCGAGCACGTGCTCGCCCGCGATGTGGCGCGCGAGAACGCGGAGCTGTTGGAGCGCTATAGCGCCCTCGCTGGCCTCTCCGAACGGAGGACCTCCCCGTGCGCCGCCTAATCATCGTGCTCGCCGACGGGCTGCGGCCTGACGCCGTGTCCCCGAGCGTCATGCCGTCGCTCGACGCCCTGGCCGGTGTCTTCACGCTGGCCCAACACGCTTCCACGGTGCGGCCGAGCGCCACGGTGGCGGCCCTCGCCTCGCTCGCCACGGGTGTCGGGCCTGAGAGCCATCGCCTGATCGAACCCGGCTTGAAGTTCCTGCCCCGCCTCGGCTCCATCCGCCCGGTCGCGCAGGTGCTCGGCCGCGGGGGGGTGCCGACCGACATCGTCAGCGGCGACCTCGGCCCGGCGACCCTTCCCGTCGCCTGGGCCTTAGCGGAGACGGCCGGGGTGCGGCGGCTCACCGCCAAGGGCTCGCGCGCGCGGGAGACGGCGGTGGTGGCGCGCCGCCTGCTCGAGCAGCCTGAGGCCCGCCTGCTCTTTCTGTACCTGCCCGACTGCGACCGTGCGGGGCACGCGCACGGCTGGATGTCGGAGCGCTACCTCGAGGCGGCCGCCGAAGTGGACGCGGCGATCGGCCTTCTGTCGCCCTGCCTCGAGGACACGGTCTTCATCGTCACGGCGGACCATGGCGGCGGCGGCGTGTTTGCCAACGAGCATGATGAGCCGCACCCGGTGAACGACCACATCCCGCTGGTGCTCGCGGGACCGGGCGTGACGCGACGCCACCAGTTGACGCGGCCGATCTCGCTGCTCGACATCCCGGCCACGGTGCTGTGGTGGTTTGGCATTCCGGTGCCCGAGTGCTACGAGGGCCGGCCCCTGACCGAGGCCTTCGTCCCGGCGCTCCGGCCGACGGCGGTACCGGCGTGATCCGCCGGCTGACGCACCTCGGAGGTGCGCGGGTCACGCTGGGCGTCGGCCTCGGGCTAGTGGCGCTGGGCGAGGGGCGGCTCGGCATCGCCGTCCTGCTCGCCAACGCCGGTTCCCATTGCGTGGTGCAGCTCTTGAAGCGCGCCGTGGCGCGGAGCCGGCCGTGCGACGCCGGTGGCCGGTTCCTCGCGCTGGTCGATCTCCCCGACGCGCACTCCTTTCCGTCGGGCCATGCCGCTGCCGCGACGGCGGTGGCGGCGACGCTCGCGATCGCCCATCCCGTGATGGCCCCCGCCGTCCTCCCGCTCGCCGCGTTCGTCGCGTATACGCGCGTCGCACTACGCGTGCACCACGTGAGCGATGTGCTCGCGGGCGTAGCGCTCGGCCTGGGCGGGGCGATCGCCGCCTCCCACCTGCTGCTGCGGCGCTAGACCGACAAGTCGCCCTGACCCGGCCCGGCGACGCCACGTGACCGGGACCGGCCCCGTGGCGCCGCCCAGTGTCTCCTAGCGCTCGTCCTGCTCGCTGAAGTCGAACGCGCC
>DATBCS010000168.1:0-2064 GCA_036270315.1 Gemmatimonadales bacterium | reverse complement strand
TGTCGGCCGGCGGCGCACTCGGCGCGGATGAACTCGTAGATCTTGGCGCGAGCCGCGTCGGTGCGGAGCGCCGTCTTCACGACGCCCCGCCCCGGCGGCCGTTCGTGCAGCTCGGTCACGTCGAGGTCCCCATAGAGCGTGAGCGCGAGCGAGCGCGGGATGGGGGTGGCAGTGAGCAACAGCACATCCGGGGCGTCCCCCTTTTCGACCAGGGCGGCGCGCTGCTCGACCCCGAAGCGATGCTGCTCGTCGATCACGGCGAGACCGAGGCGGTGGAACCGCACCGATTCCTGGATCAGCGCGTGCGTCCCCACGATCAGGCGCGACGTGCCGGCGGCGATCCGTTCGCGCGCCGCGGTCTTTTCCGCAGCCGTGAGCCGGCCGAGGAGGAGCTCGGGGCGCAGGGCGAGCGGCGCGAGCAGGTGGGTGAGGGTGGCGCCGTGCTGCTCGGCGAGCAGTTCGGTCGGGGCCATGATCGCGGCCTGGTACTCGTTCTCGAGCGCGAGAAGCATGGCGAACAGCGCGACCACGGTCTTGCCCGTCCCCACATCGCCCATTAACAGGCGGTGCATGCGCACAGGCGCGGTCATGTCGTCCGCGACCTCGCGCACGGCGCGGCGCTGGTCACTCGTGAGCTCAAAGGGGAGGTGCTCTTTGAGGCGGGTAGTGAGCGCCTTCTTGAGCTCGAACCGGATACCCGCCCGGTGGCGCTTGGCGAGGGCGCGGGCGCGCGCCTGCACGAGCTGCTGATCGAACAGCTCGTCGAAGGCGAGCCGACGGCGGCCCGCCTCCGCGTCCGCGACGGTGGCCGGCCGGTGCACCGCGGCGAGCGCCGTGCGCAAGTCCGGCACGCCGACGGCCTGACGCAGCGCCGCGGGCAGAGGATCGTCGGCGAGCGCCAACAGCGTGTCGAGGTGTTGCTGAATGAGGCCGCGCACCTGCCGGTGGCTGAGGCCTTCCGTCGCCGGGTAGACGGGGAGCACCAGGCCGCCCTCGGGCCTCTGCTCGCCGGCGTCGGCGAGAATCACGAACTCGCGCGGCACCAGCTGGCGTCCGTGGTAGTAGCGCACGGGGCCGGTGACGAGCAGCAGCTGGCCGGGCTTGATCTGGCGCTCGAGAAACGGCTGTCCCGGCCAGGCGCTTTCGAGCACGCCACTGTCGTCCCGCAGCACCGCGCGAAACACGCGCAGCCCTTTGCGCGTGGGCAGCACGCCCGTGCTCACCACCAGCCCCACGGCGGTCACCTCGGCGCCCACCCGCGCGTGAGCGAGCGGCGTCACTGCGGTGGCGTCGAGATAGCGGTGCGTGGCGTGATACAGCAGGTCGACGACCGTTCGAATGCCGAGCCGCGCCAGCGCCTCGGCGCGCTTCGGACCGACGCCCTTCAAGTACTTGACCGACGTGGTGCGCGTCAGCGTCACCGTTTCCTTGTCCCCCAATCCCCCGTTGCGCCGCGCGCGGTCACGGCAGCCCCAGTACGCGCCGCCCCGCCCACTCGGCGGCGAACGCCGCGACGGCCACGACGAACAGCCACCACCGCTCGCGCAGGCCCACGCTCACGTGCCGCGCGGCCGGGGCCCCCGCCTGCGGCGCCAGCACGGGCGGGCTGGGCGGCCATTCGTCGGAGTACGTGTCCACGGCGACGAGTCCCGCCGCCCGCACGCCCCGCGGCGCGCGCCCGAGCGCGCCGGGCGCGTAGCGGTACACGCCCGCGGGGAGCCGGAGCTCGGCGCGGCCGTCCACGTCGAAGCGCAGCGTATCGACGCGCGCGCCGCCGGGCCCGACCAGCTCGAGCGCGACCGGGCGGGGCGCCCCCACGCCGGTCCAGCGCCATGCCACGGGCATCCCGTTTGGGACTTCACGGGCCGCGGGCACGACCTCATCGCTCGTGGCCGCGGCGCTCGCCAGGAGCCAGTCGGTGAGCGCGGCGACGAGCGCGCGGTACGCCTCGGCGTTCGCTCCGCCGCGGAACGCCCAGCGGTACAGCCCGCCCGCGGTGATGGCGGCGCGGCGGCTGCCCCCCTGCTCGGACAACACTACGACCGGGCGCGGCGCCCCGCGCCG
>DATBCS010000167.1:0-4830 GCA_036270315.1 Gemmatimonadales bacterium | reverse complement strand
CCCGCAGCAGCACCCCTTTCAGGTACCCGGTCTCCGGCACGTTGACCAGCTCGGGATGGTCCCGCCCCGCACCGCTCAGCTGCAGCAGGACAAGCCGGCGCCCCGCGTCGCGGGCCGCGTCCGCCACCATGTCGCCGAACGCGGCCCGGCTCACGTGGTAGGAGCAGGAGCTGGTGAAGAGCACCCCTCCCGGCGCGAGCAGCCGCATGGCGCGCAGGTTGATCTCCTTGTACCCGGCGAGCGCGCGCGGCACGCTCGCCTTGGTCTTCGCGAACGCCGGCGGATCGAGCACGATGGTCGCGAAGCGCTCTTCGCGGCGCTCGAACTCGCGCAGCAAGTCGAAGGCGTTTGCCTCGCGCCACGTGATGTTGGTGAGCCCGTTCAGGGCGGCATTCTCACGCCCGCGCGCGAGGGCCGCCGCGCTCGAATCCACGGCAGTGACCTGGGGCGCGCGCTGCGCGAGGTGCAGCGCGAAGGAGCCGTGGTACGTGAAGAGGTCGAGCGCCGGGCCATCGCCCGCGTGCTCCGCCACGAGCGTACGGTTCTCGCGCTGGTCGAGGAAGGCGCCGGTCTTCTGGCCCGTGTGGGGCGCTGCGAGATAGCGGACACCATGCTCCTCGACGACCAGCGCGTCGGGCACGCTGCCGTGCACGGGCACGATCGCGAGCGGTAACCCCTCGTGCCGCCGGATGGCGGCGTCGTTGCGGAGCAGGATCCCCTCGGGCGCGAGCGCGGCCTCGATCCCCGCGACGACATCCTCCTGGACACGCTCGAGGCCCGCGGACAAGAGCTGGGCGACAGCGTAAGGCCCATACCGATCGACGATGAGCGACGGGAGGCCGTCCGCTTCGGCGTGGACGACGCGGTACGCGGAAGCGGGGATCCCCGCGCGACGGGCGAGTGCCCCAGCGATGCGCCCGGTCCACCACGCGCGGTCAATCGGCTCGCGCCCCGCCGTGAGCAAGCGCAGCCGAATTTCCGAGCGGGGCGAATACAGCGCCTGCCCGAGGTGGCGTCCCCGGCGATCGGTGACTGTGGTGAGCCCCGGCGCGTCGCCCGGCTCGTCGTAGACGTCGCTGCGATAGATCCAGGGATGTCCCGCCTGCCACCGGGCCGCGCCCTTGGCGGAGACGACGACGGGGCGCGAGTGCTCCGGGGGATCCGTCACGCCGTCCGATCAGGGCGCAGCTTCGCGGCCTCGCGCAGGTACGTATGTTTCAACTCGCGCGACGGCTTCGCCGTGTAGAAATGGAGCAGCACCCGGATGCAGCGTGGGAGCCCATCCGGCACTGCCACCTCCGCGGCGCCGAGCAGCGGCACGTCACGCCAGCCGAGCAGGCGCGCCGCGCGCGCCGGATACTCGGCGGTCAGGTCCGGCGACGACGTGAAAATCGCGCTCTCGACTTCCTCGGGTCGAAACCCGTTCGCCTCCTGGAGCGCGCGCAGCAGCTCCGCCGTGGCGTCCAGAATCGCGTCCCGGGTGTTCGCCGTCGCGGTGGTCGCACCGCGCAGTCCACGCAAGGTCTTGCTCATGGCGCTCGAGTCTCGGTTGCGCTTGATGGTGGTCACGGACGCCGCGCTCCTCAAGGGGCGTGATCTCGTGGACGCGTGCCGCCGCGCGGTGCGCGGCGGGGCGACCCTGATCCAGCTGCGACAGAAGGACGCGGCCCCGCGCGAACTGGTGGCGCTCGCCCGCGCCCTGGTGGACGCGCTGCCCGTCCCGGTGCTCGTCAACGACCGTGTGGATGTCGCGCTCGCCGCCGGCGCGGCCGGCACCCACCTCGGCCAGGACGATCCCCCGCTCGATCAGCTACGCGCCCACGTGCCCGTGGGGTTCGTGCTCGGCCTCTCCGTAGGATCGCCGGTCGAGGCCGAGCGGGTACGCGCCTGGCCGGCGGACTACTGGAGCGTGGGTCCCTGCTTCGCCACCAGCAGCAAGGCCGACGCCGGTACGCCGCTCGGCCCCGACGGCTTCGCGGCGCTCGCGCGGCTTGCCCCGCCCCACGTTCCCGTGATCGCGATCGGGGGTGTCACGGTCGGGAACGCGGGCGCGCTCGCGCACGCCGGCGCCGCAGGCATCGCCGCCATCGCCGCGGTCTGGAGCGCTAGTGACCCGGCGTCCGCAGCGCGCGCGCTACGCGCTGCATTCGCTTGACCCCCGCGATCGCGGCCTCGTGCTCGGCGTACGTGGTCGAGAAAATGTGCTTCCCGTCAGGCTGCGCTACGAAATAGAGAAACGGCACGCTCGCGGGGTACAGCGCGGCGGCGAGGCTCGCCCGCCCCGGCTGGCCGATCGGGCCGGGCGGGAGGCCAGCGTGCAGATAGGTGTTGTAGGGCGAACGCACCGCGAGGTTCTTGTCCCACACCCGGTGCAACCGCCGGCCGTAGGCATAGATCACCGTTGGGTCGGCCTCGAGCTTCATACCGCGCGCGAGGCGGTTCGCATACACCGCCGCGATGTACGGGCGGTCCGGATCGTAGCGCACTTCGGCCTCGACGATCGACGCGAGCGTGACCACCTGGTGGCGCGACAGGTCAAGCGTGTCGAGCCGCGCCTGCCACTCGGGGCTCCACTGCGCGACGAACTCGCGCGTCATGAGGCGCACGAGCTCGCGCGCGCCCAAGTGAAGCGGCACGAGGTAGGTCGTGGGGAAGAGGTACCCCTCCGCGTTCGTCGTCCCCGGAGGCAATCCCAACTCCGCCCGGAGGGCGGGATCCTGCGTCGCGCTGAGAAACGAGTCGGGGGGGATGTGGAGCTCGGTCGCGGCGAGCGAGGCCACCTCGGTGAGCCGCAGCCCCTCAGGCACGGTCCACCGGACCTCCAGGCCTCGTCCCCGGGCGAGCGCGTCCACCACGTCGGCCCAGCGGGAGTGCTCGCGCAATAGGTACACGCCGCTCTTCAGCGAGCCGCGCAGGCCGCGCAGCCGGGCGTACCAGCGGAACAGCGGAGCCCGCGCAATCACGCCGTGGGCTGCCAGGGAGTCGATGGTTACATCGAGCGTGGCGCCGGCCGGCACCGTGACCGTTGTGCGGGCGCCCGGCGCGCCGCACGCGGCGAGCGCTCCGCCCGCGAGGAGCGGGGCGACGAGCGGGCCGCGGGCGCTCACGTGGCCGAGCCCCGGCGGGCGTCGAGATAGTGTTGCAGCAAGAGCGCCGCGGCGAGCGCGTCCACATCGGCTTTGCGGCCGCGCGTGCTGCCGCCCATGTCGCGCACCGCGTGCAGCACGCGGGTGGTGGTGAAGCGCTCGTCCCACAGGGCGACCCCAAGGCCCGTCTGCCGGCCGATCGCCTCGGCCAGCGTGCGCGCCGCCCGCGCGGCGGCGCCTTCCTCACCCTCCGCGTTGAGGGGCAGCCCCACCACGATCCCGGTGACGCCGTGCTCGTCCACCAGGGTCCGGAGCTGGCGCATCGGGAAGCGCTTGCCGGGGCGGCGGGTCAAGGTCGTCAGGGGTTGCGCGAGGAGGCGCGCTTCGTCAGAGAGGGCGACACCGATCCGACGCTCGCCCCAGTCCACGCCCAATAGCCGCCCCCCGCCCGCGGTCACCCTTGCGACATCGTCGCGAAGAACTCAACGTTGTTTTTGGTCCGCTTGAGGCGCTCGAGCAGGAACTCGAGCGCCTCGACGGGCGGCATGTCGGCGAGGAAATTGCGCAGCAGGTAGACCTTGTTGAGCTCTTCCTTGCTGAGGAGCAGCTCTTCCTTCCGGGTCCCGGAGCGCTGCACGTCGATCGCCGGGAAGGTGCGCCGCTCGGCGATGCGGCGGTCGAGCACGATTTCCGAGTTGCCCGTCCCCTTGAACTCCTCGAAGATGACTTCGTCCATCCGCGACCCGGTGTCGATCAGCGCCGTGGCGACGATCGTGAGCGAGCCACCGCCTTCGATGTTCCGCGCTGCACCGAAGAACCGCTTCGGCTTCTGGAGGGCATTGGCGTCCACGCCGCCCGACAAGATCTTGCCCGAGTGCGGGACCACGACGTTGTGGGCGCGACCGAGACGGGTGATCGAGTCGAGCAGGATCACCACATCCTTTCCATGCTCCACCAGCCGCTTCGCCTTCTCGATCACCATGTCGGCGACCTGGACGTGCCGGTCCGCTGGTTCGTCGAAGGTGGAGGAGATGACCTCGACGGTGGGCCCTTTGACGTTCTCCTCCATGTCCGTCACCTCCTCGGGCCGCTCGTCGATGAGCAGCACGATGAGGTAGATCTCGGCATGATTCTCGATTACGGAGTTGGCGAGCTTCTGGAGCAGGATGGTCTTGCCGGCCTTGGGGGGCGACACGATCAAGGCGCGCTGGCCCTTGCCGATCGGCGCCAGGATGTCGAGCACTCGCATCGAAATGTCGCCGTCCGTGCGCTCGAGGCGGATGCGCTCCTCCGGGTAGCGCGGCCGCAGGTTGTCGAACGCCACCCGGTGCTTCGCCTTCTCGGGCTCTTCCCCATTGACGGTCTCGACCTTCAGCAGGGCGAGGTAGCGCTCCCCCTCTTTGGGCGGGCGCACCTGGCCCATAATCGTGTCGCCGGTGCGCAGGTCGAACCGCTTGATCTGGCTCGGCGAGACGTAGATGTCGTCGGGGCCGTAGAGGTAGTTCCAGTCGGGGCTGCGGAGGAAGCCATAGCCTTCGGGGAGGATCTCGAGCACGCCCTCGCCACGCAGCACGGTGTCCGAGTCGAGCAGCGATTGCTCGATGCGGAAGATCAGGTCCTGCTTGCGGAGCCCTGAGTAGTTGGTGATGTTCAGGGTTTCGGCCATCGCGTGCAGTTCCGCGACGGACTTCCTCTTTAGTTCAGCGATATCCACAGTGTGTGTTTGCTCCGTTGCTCTACGGCG
>DATBCS010000166.1:0-7284 GCA_036270315.1 Gemmatimonadales bacterium | reverse complement strand
GCGGGGGCGCCGTCGGGGCGGCGTGCGCCCGTGCCGCCGCCCTGCGCGGACTCGAGGTCGCGATCTTCGAGCCCGGGCCCGACCCGGCTGCCGCGTCGCCGGCGTCAGCCGGGATGCTCGCCGCGCAGATCGAGCCCACCGATGAGGCGCTGCTCGGGCTGGGGCTACGCGCCCGCGATCTGTACGAGCCGCTCGCCCCCGCGCTCCGCGAGACGACCGGCATCGACATCGGGTTCTGGCGCGCCGGGATTGCCGCCGTCGCGTTCGACGAGCCGGCGGCCGAACGGTTGAAGGAGGACGTGGCGCGCCAGCGCCAAGCCGGACTGCGCTGCGACTGGTTGGAGGGGGGCGAGGTGCAGGAGCGCTGGCCGGGAGCCGCGCCCGAGTGCGTGGGCGCGCTGTTCGCCCCCGAGGACGGCGCGGTGGACCCGCAGGCGTTGGGGCGCGCCTGCCTGGCCGACGCGCGCCGGCTGGGGGCGGCGTTCCACGCCGAGCCGATCGCGCGCGTGCAGGTGGTGGAGGGCCACGCGACCGGGGTGGTGACGCCGCGCGGGCCGACCGCCGCGCAACACGTCGTGATCGCCGCCGGCGTATGGTCGCCGCGAATCGCGGGACTGCCGCGCCCCCTCCCAGTGGAGCCGGTCCGGGGGCAGATGGCGGCGACGGCATGGCCCGCGGGGACGCCGCCCCTGGTGCTGTACCACGACCATGGCTACGTGCTCGCCCGCGGGAGCGATGCCGTGTTGGGCAGTACGATGGAACACGCCGGCTACGACGCCTCCGTGACCAACGAGGGGCTGGCGCAGATCTTCCGCGGTGCCGTCCGGCTCCTGCCAGCGCTCCTGAGGCAGACGGTCGAGCGTGTGTGGGCCGGCTTGCGGCCCGTCACGCCGGACGGCCGCCCCATCCTGGGGGGCGATCCCGACGTCGAGGGACTGTGGTATGCCACGGGCCACGGCCGCAGCGGCATCCTGCTCGCGGCACTCAGCGGCGAGATCATCGCGGACCTCGTGACCGCAGGCGAGACGATGGTGGACATCACGCCACTCGCCGTCCAGCGCTTCGCCTCGTAGGCCACATGTATCGCACGTGCGCCTTCTGCAACGGCACCCTCGATGGCGACGGCGGGCCCTCGGGGCTCGGCGTCGGCCGGCGGCTCGCCTTCGACGAATGGAAGGGCCGGCTGTGGGTAGTTTGCCCCAAATGCGCGCGCTGGAACCTCGCGCCGCTCGACGATCGCCTCGAGCGGATCGACGCGCTGGCTCGCGCCGCGCGGGAGGGCCAGGTCGCCGCGGCGAGCGCACAGGTCGCGCTGATCCGGTGGCAGGGATACGCCTTGGTGCGCGTCGGGAAGCCGGCACGCCTCGAGTTTGCCGCGTGGCGCTACGGGGAGCGGCTGCGGGCGCGCCGCCGCGAACAGCTCAAGCTGGTCCTTCCGCTCGGTCTCGCGGCCATGGGGCTCGCCGTCGCCGTGAACGTCGCCACGGGCGGGTCGGTGGGCGTGTTCCTGTGGAACGCACCCACCCTGGCGCGCGCGATCTACGTCGGGATGGTTGGACGGCGCAAGCTCCCGCTCGTCGAGCCCCCGGTGTGCGAGCGCTGCGGCAGCGTGATGCTGTTGCGGGCGAAGCACCTCGAGCAAGCGCGGCTCACCGCGACTGCGCACGCGGGGCTGGCCTTGCTCCTCACCTGCCCTCGCTGCGGCGTCGCGGGCACCCTGCTCACCGGCGCCGATGCCCACACCGCCCTGCGCCGCGGCCTCACCTATCTCAACCTGGCGCGCCGGGGTCGGCGCCAGCGCGCCGAGGACGCGGTGCGTGTGGTCGAGGGGGCCGGCGGCCCCGAGGAACTGATCCGCGATGTCGCGCGCCGTGAGCTCACGCTCCGCAGTCTGGCGCCCGAACGGCGGCTCGCGCTCGAGATCGCTGTCGACGAGCGCGCCGAAGTGGCCGAGCTGGAGCGGCAGTGGCACGACGCTGAGGAGCTCGCCGAGATCGCGGACGGCATGCTGTCGAGCGACGCGGAACTGGAGGATGCGCTGCGCCGTTTGAAGAGCCGGGAACCCCCCCACCCCGGTCAACCGTCTAGTTGAAATTCGGGCTGTTGTGGCTCCTGCGGCGTCACTATCTTCTCAGGCCTCATGGCCACTGCCCTCACCCAACTCACCACCAGGAAGCCGGCGTGGCTCAGGGTCCCCGCCCCCGGGGGCCCTAACTATCTGGCGTTGAAGCACCTGATGCGGGGCTTGGAGCTCCACACAGTGTGCGAGGAGGCCCACTGCCCGAACATCGGGGAGTGCTGGGAGCACCGCGCCGCCACCTTCATGATTCTGGGCGACGTGTGCACTCGGAACTGCGCCTACTGCGCGGTCGCCCACGGGACGCCGACCCGACTGGACGCGGACGAGCCTCTGCGGCTCGCGGCCGCGGTCGAGCGCCTCGGGCTCAAACACGTGGTGATCACCAGCGTCGACCGGGACGACCTGCCGAACGGAGGAGCGGAGCAATTCGCCCGTTCGATCGTCGAGCTCCGGCGGCGGCAGCCGGGCACGTCCGTCGAGGTGTTGATTCCGGACTTCAAGGGCAGCGCCCAGGCGCTCGGCATCGTCGTGGCGGCGCGGCCCGACATCCTGAACCACAACCTCGAAACGATCAATCGGCTGTACCGGTTGGCGCGGCCCGGTGGCCGCTACGCCCGGGCGCTCGAGCTGTTACGGCGGGCGAAGGCGCTCGACCCCGAGATGCTGACCAAGTCCGGCCTCATGTGCGGACTGGGCGAAGAGTGGGATGAGCTGCTCGTCGCCATGGGGGATCTCCGGGCGCAGGGGGTCGACATTCTCACCTTAGGCCAGTACCTGCGCCCCTCGAGCCAGCACCTGCCCATCGCGCGCTACTACACGCCCGCGGAGTTCGCCGAGCTCGCCCGGCTCGGTCGAGCGATGGGGTATCGCCACGTCGAGGCCGGGCCGCTGGTGCGCTCGAGCTACCACGCGTGGGAGCAGGTCGAGCGCGCGACCGCCGCTTCCTGACCCACTGCCACCATGGCGACCGCAACCGCCCCCGCCCCGCCCGCCCGCGTGCCCGCCGAGCTCCAGCGGCGATGGCTGCGGCAGATGCTCTTGATCCGGCGGTTCGAGGAGAAGGCCGCCGAGTCCTACGCCCTGGGCAAGATCGGTGGGTTTTGCCACCTCTACATCGGTCAGGAAGCGGTCGCCGTCGGGTCGCTCGCCGCGTTGCGCGACGACGACTACGTGATCTCGTCCTACCGCGAGCACGGCCAGGCCCTGGCGCGCGGCGTGTCCGCGAACGCGGTGATGGCCGAGTTGCACGGCAAGGCGACCGGCTGCTCGAAGGGTAAGGGCGGCTCGATGCATCTCTTCGATGCGTCCCGGCGGTTTATGGGCGGGCACGGCATCGTGGGCGGGCACATCCCGCTCGCGGCCGGGATCGGCTTCGCGATCAAGTACAAGGGTGGCGACCAGGTCTGCCTGTGTTACTTCGGCGAGGCCGCCGTCAACATCGGCGCCTTCCACGAGACCCTCAACATGGCCTCCGTCTACAAGCTCCCGGTCATCTTCTGCTGCGAGAACAACCGCTACGGCATGGGCACCGCCTTCGAGCGGGTCGCCGCCGTGACGGACGTCGTGGAGCACGCGTGCAGCTACGACATGGCCGCGGAGCTCGTGAACGGGATGGACGTGGCGGCGGTGCACGCCGCGACCGAGCGGGCGGCAGCGCGCGCGCGCCAAGGCGGGCACCCCACCCTGCTCGAGGTGCGCACCTACCGCTACATGGGCCACTCGATGTCCGACCCGCTGCACGGCGTGTACCGCACCAAGGAGGAGGTCGAGGAGCAGAAGAAGCGCGACCCGATCGCCCAGCTGACGCACCGGTTGACCGAGGAGGGCGCGCTCGATGCGGCAGGGCTCGACGCGCTCGAGCGCGAGGTACGCGCCGAAGTCGACGAGGCGGCGCGGTTCGCCGAGGAGAGCCCGGACCCCGATCCGGCCGAGCTCACGACGCACGTGCTGGCCGACTGATGCCGACGCTCACCTACCGCGACGCACTGAACCAGGCGTTGCGTGAAGAGATGCAGCGCGACCCCACCGTCTTCCTGATGGGCGAGGAAGTGGGCGTGTACCAGGGCGCCTACAAGGTGAGCCGCGGCCTGCTCGAGGAATTCGGGCCGTTGCGGGTCGTGGATACGCCCATCGCCGAGCTCGGGTTCGCGGGGATCGGGGTGGGTGCCGCGATGGCGGGGCTACGGCCGGTGATCGAGTTCATGACATGGAACTTCGCCGTACTGGCCCTCGATCAGATCGTCAATTCGGCGGCGAAGATCCTGTACGAGTCGGGGGGGCAGGTGCCGATCCCCATCGTGTTCCGCGGCCCTAACGGTGCGGCCCTGCAGCTCGCGGCGCAGCACTCCCAGGCATGGGACTCGTGGCTGGCGCACATCCCCGGCTTGCAGGTGGTGGCGCCAGCGACGCCGGCCGATGCGAAGGGACTGCTCAAGTCCGCTATCCGGGACAACAACCCGGTCATCGTGCTCGAAGGCGAGATGCTCTACAACGTCAAGGGCGAGGTTCCCGAGGGCGAGCACATCGTGCCGATCGGGCGCGCGGACGTGAAGCGGCCGGGCCGGGACGTCACGCTGATTTGCCACTCGAAGACCGTCACGCTGACCCTGCAGGCGGCCGATCAACTGGCGGAGCACGCCGGCGTGTCGGCCGAAGTGCTCGACCTGCGCTCGCTGCGCCCGCTCGATGAGGCGGCGATCATCGGGTCGGTGACGCGCACCAACCGCGCGGTCGTGGTTGAGGAAGGATGGCCCCATGCCGGAATTGGCGCGCAGGTGGTGGACGTAATCCAGCGCGACGCCTTCGATCAGTTGGACGCGCCGGTGCTGCGGGTGACCCAAGCCGACGTGCCAATGCCCTACAACAAGCAACTCGAGCGGCTCGCCAAGCCGAGCGTCGACCGCGTGGTCGCCGCCGCCCGCCGCGTGCTCTACCTGGACTGATCGTGGCCACGCGCGTCTACATGGAAGCGCTCTCCCCCACCATGGAGGAGGGGCGCGTCGTGAAGTGGCACAAGAAGGAAGGGGACCCGGTGAAATCCGGGGAGACACTCGCCGAGATCGAGACCGACAAGGCGGTCATGGACTTGGTGGCGCGGGCCGATGGCGTGCTGCGGCAGGTCGCGGCGACCGAGGGCCAAACGGTGCCGGTGGGGAGCGTCGTGGCGATGATCGCGGCGCCGGGCGAAGCGATCGACGCGGCGTCCTCCGCCGGCGCGGCGGCGCCGGGGCGCACACCACCGGCTGCGCCCCCGGCGCCGGTGGCGCCCGCGGCCCCAGCCCCCCCCTCCCCCGTGGCGTCGGCGGGCGCCCCACCAGCCCGGGCTCCGGCGGCGCCCCCGCCCCCGGCGGCGCGGGCCGCGCCGGCAGATGCCACCCGTGTACGGGCGTCCCCGCTCGCGCGGCGCATGGCGCAGGAGGCGGGCGTCGACCTGAAGCTCGTGCCGGGATCGGGCCCGGGCGGGCGCGTCGTCCGGCGCGACCTCGAGGCCGCGGCTGCCCGCCCGGCCCCCCTCCCGGCCGCCTCGCCGGCGCCGTCTCCGCCCGCCGTGCGCGCGCCGGAACTGGTACGCGGCGGGACGGCGTACGAAGACGTCCCGCTCACCCAGATCCGCAAAACGATCGCCAAGCGGCTCGCCACCTCGCTCGGCCCGATTCCCCACTTCTTCCTCACCATGGAAGTCGACATGGAGCGGGCCGCAGAGGCACGTGACGCGCTCAACCGCCAGTTGGGCGCGGAAGCCAAACTCTCGTTCAACGACGTGATCCTGAAGGCCACCGCGCTGACCCTCGCCCGGCATCGCGCCTGCAACGCCTGGTTCCAGGACGATCACATCCGCTACTGGAACGAGGTCCACCTCGGCATGGCGGTCGCGGTCGAAGACGGCCTGATCACGCCGGTGATCCGCCACGCCGACGCCAAGTCCCTGAGCGAGATCGGGCGTGAGGCACGCGCGCTGGCCGAGCGCGCCCGCGCCCGGCGCCTCCAGCCCGACGAGTATACGGGTGCCACGTTCTCCGTCTCGAACCTGGGAATGTTCGACATCGACCAGTTCACCGCGGTGATCAATCCTCCCGAAGCGGGCATCATCGCGGTCGGCACCATCACGCCAAAGCCGGTGGTGTCGGACGGCCAGCTCGTGGCGCGGCGCCGCCTGCGGCTCACCATGAGCTGCGACCATCGGGTGATCGACGGCGCGACGGGCGCGGCATTCCTGCAGACGTTGAAGCTGATGCTTGAGAACCCTCTCGCAATGCTCCTCTAAGAGGCCTCCCAGTGGCGACTCAATTCGATGTCCTTATCCTCGGCGGCGGACCGGCCGGCTACGTCGCCGCGATCCGATCGGCGCAGCTCGGCCTGAGCACGGCGGTGATCGAGAAAGAGAAGCTCGGGGGCGTGTGTGTGAATATCGGCTGCATCCCCACCAAAGCCTTGCTGCACTCGGCCTACATCGCCACCCTGCTGCGCGGGGCCAAGGAGTTCGGCATCGAGGCGGGCGCGGTCACGACCGACTACGGTGTGGCAATGCAGCGGTCCCGCCGGGTGAGCGACCAGAACTCGAAGGGCGTCGAGTTTCTACTGAAGAAGCACAAGGTCACCGTCGTGAAGGGCAGTGGCACGCTCCAGCCCGGCCGCAAGGTGAAGGTCGGCGCCGACTTGTACGAGGGGAAGAAGGCGGTCGTCGTCGCGACGGGGTCCCGCGTGAAGGGCCTGCCGCCGCTCGGCCTGGAAATCAACAAAACGACTGTGCTCTCGTCAGACGAGGCATTGTTCCTGACCAAAGCGCCGCCGTCGCTGGCCATCATCGGCGCGGGCGCCGTCGGGATGGAGTTCGCCGATATCTTCAATGCCTTCGGCACGAAGGTAACGCTCCTCGAGGTGCTGCCGCGGATCCTCCCGCTCGAGGATGCCGAGGTGTCGGACGCCCTGACCAAGAGCTTCCAGAAGCGCGGCATCGACGTCCTGGCGGGGGCGAAGGTGACGAAAGCGAGCGTCGGCAAGGACAAAGTCGTCCTCGATGTCGAGGCGAAGGGCGCGACGCAACGGGTTGAGGCCGCGGCGGTGCTGCTGGCGGCGGGGCGCGCCGTGAACACCGAGAACATTGGCCTCAAGGAATGCGGCATCCAACTCACCGACCGCGGGTTTATCAAGGTGGACCAGGACCTCCAGACCAGCGCAGTGAGTTGGATGCCGCATTCCTTGAG
>DATBCS010000165.1:0-17106 GCA_036270315.1 Gemmatimonadales bacterium | reverse complement strand
GGCGCGGGACGCTCCCGAGCCGTGGGGCACCAGCATGACCATCCAGCGTCGCTCCGCTTGTTTGCGCATCAGCTCGTGTGACCTCGCCCCAACGCAATCGCTCCGGCGCCGCAGCGGCGCCGGCGCTCAATGAGCCGGCCTTAGGAGAACCCGGACAGGGCGTCGGGGTCCGGATCCCGAGTGGAGGTCTAAGCTACGACTCGGGCCGCGGACCGTCAACACGGCAGGGCGTGAGCCACGTCACGTTCGTTTGGGCATCAGGCGGAAAGAGCTTTGGGCTTGGGGAAAAGGACTGGAGGCTTCGCGACCGGGTGTCCCGCCAACGCCCCCGCCGCAACCCCCGCGACCCCCGCGGTCTCATCGAGCCGCACGCGCTCGAGGGCAGGCGCGCCGGGGAACAGCCCCCAGATCGTCGCCGCTGTCGCGGGAATGAACGGCTCCGCCAGCACGGCGAGCCGGGCGACGGTGGGGGCGAGGCCGCCGAGCACCATGTCGAGTTGCGTCTCCTCACCGACCTTCGCGAGCTCCCACGGCGCCGTCTCCTGGATATAGCGGTTGGCGCGCCCGGCGAGCGCGATCCACGCGGCCGCCCCGTCCTCCAACCGATTGGCGTCCATGGCGCGACGGTAGGCGGTGACGCCCTCGCGGGCCGCGTCCTCGAGCGGCCCGGGCGCGCGGGACACCGCGGCCGGCACGGTCCCCGCCCGGTAACGATGAATCATGTCGAGCGAGCGCTTCACGAGGTTGCCGAGGGTATCGGCGAGTTCCGCCGTGTAGCGCGCATCGAGCCGCTCCCACGTGAAGTCTCCGTCGTTCGCGAAACCGACCTCGCGCAACAGAAAGTAGCGCAGCGCGTCCGCCCCGTGCCGATCGATCGCCTCACCGAGACTCACCGCGGTCCCGGCGGTCTTGCTCAGCTTGGTGCCCGACCACTGCACGTAGCCGTGCGCCCACACGCTGCGAGGGGGCGGCAGTTCCGCCGCGAGCAGCATCGCGGGCCAGATCACGCAGTGGAAGCGGGTGATGCCCTTCCCGATGACGTGCAGGTCCGCCGGCCAGAGCCGCTCGTACCCCGGGTCGGGGAATCCCGTCGCTGAGAGATAGTTGCTCAGGGCGTCGAACCACACGTACACCGTCTGTTGGGGGTCGCCCGGAAACGGGATGCCCCACGCCTGGCGCTGGCGCGAGATCGAGATGTCCTGCAGGCCACCCTCGAGCAGCCGCTCGACCTCGTGGCGGCGGTTCTCGGGCTCGACGACGAGCACGCCCGAGCGGATCCGCTCGAGCACCGCGTCGCGGTACCGGCTCAAGCGAAAGAAATGGTTGCGTTCCTTGGTCGGAACCAGCTCGAGCGTGGGGTGCTCGACGCAGTGACCGTTGGCGATCTGGGCCCCGGTCTTGAACTCCTCGCACCCGGTACAGTACAGTCCCTCGTACTCGGCCTCGAACACGTCGTCCGGCCGGCGCTCCTGGATGCGCTCGAGCAACGCCGTGACGGCGCGAGCATGCCGCGGCTCCGTCGTGCGGATCCAATCGGTGTTACTGCAGTGGAGGCGGCGCCAGTAGCCCGCGAACGTCTTGGCCATGCCGTCGACCCACGCCTGCGGCGTGAGTCCGGCGCGCGCGGCCGCCTGGAGGACCGACTGGCTGTGCTCGTCCATCCCCATCAGGAAGTGCACATCGTCGCCGCGCAGCCGGTGATAGCGCGCGATGCAGTCGGCGCCGACTTTCTCGAGAGCGTGGCCTAGGTGGGGGTCGCCATTCGCGTAGTCGATCGCGGTCGTGAGGTAGAACTTAGGCACCGGGGCTATGGCGTGGACGGCGGTGTGTCGACCGACGCTCCGGCTTCGGGTCCCGCGCCCCCCTCAACCTCCGCCTTGAGCCGTTCGAGCGCCACCACGCGGGTGTCGCCCGCCCCGCCACGCAGCGTCACCGTCTCGCGGAAGATGTCCACCGTCACGACCTGCTCCACCCCGACGCTCGTGCGGAGGGTCTTCCCCTCCTTGGGGAAGCGCTTTCGCGTCTGCACATAGAAGTCGTGCTCGTACCGCAGGCAGCACAACAGCCGGCCGCATCCCCCCGAGATTTGCGACGGATTGAGCGACAGGTGCTGGTCCTTGGCGAGCGACAGACTGACCGGGCGGAGCTCCGGCAGCCAGCTCGAGCAACAGAATTGCCGTCCGCACCGCCCGACGCCGTCGAGCCGCTTCGCTTCGTCGCGCGCACCGATCTGGCGCAGCTCGATGCGGGTGTGGAACAGGCTCGCGAGGTCCCGTACGAGGGCACGGAAGTCCACGCGCTGTTCGGCCGTGAAGTAGATGGTGAGCTTCTTGCGGTCCCATTGCCACTCGGCGTCAGAGACCTTCATCGGCAGGGCGTGCGTGGCGACGCGCTCCGCGACCTTGCGGCCCACGTCCCGCTCTTCGCCCTGGAGTTGGTCGGCGAGCGCCGCGTCGTCCGGCGTGGCCCGTCGCAAGATGCGGCGCGGGGGCGTGACGGGAGGCGCGGCTGCGCCGGCCGGGCCAGCGGGGACCGGCGTCGCCGCCGCGGCCAGGCTGCACCCGCCGCAACTGCCGCCGCACTTGCGCGCGGCGACCGGTCCTACCGCCGAAACGCGGCCGAAGTCCTGCCCCCGCTCGACCTCCACAATCACGGGATCGTGGAGCGCGAGCGGCTCGTCAGCCTGGGCGGTGAAGTACTCCTTGCGGTTGCCCTTGAACCGGACTTCAATGACTTCAGTCAACTCATTTCTCAGTGAGCGCGCCCATCGAAAGATACTTCTCTTCCCGCCGCTTCAGGAGCTTCTCGATCTTGGTCTTGCGGAGCGGGCGTACGTGGCGCCGCAGCGCCTCACCCAGGGCCTCGGCCGCCCCCTCGGGATCGGCGTGGGCGCCGCCTGGCGGCTCGGGGATGATTTCATCTATCACGCCCAGCTCCAACAGGTCTTCGGCCGTGATCTTTAGCGCCTCGGCGGCCCGCTCTCGCTGGCTCGCGTCCTTCCACAGAATCGCGGCGCATCCCTCGGGGGAGATGACTGAATACACCGAGTTCTCGAGCATCAGCACTCGGTCCGCGAGCCCGACGGCCAGCGCCCCGCCCGAGCCCCCCTCGCCGATGACGGCGGTGATGATCGGCGTGCGCAGCGTCGCCATCTCGACCAAGTTGTGGGCGATCGCTTCGGCCTGGCCCCGCTCCTCCGCGCCGAGGCCGGGGTAGGCGCCGGGCGTGTCCACCAGCGTGATCACCGGGGCCCGGAATTTTTCCGCCAGGCGCATCAGCCGCAGCGCCTTGCGGTACCCCTCCGGATGCGCCATGCCGAAGTTGCGGTACAGGTTCTCCTTCGTGTCGCGACCCTTCTGGTGCCCGATCACCATGACGCTCAGGCCGTCGAGCCGGGCCCAGCCGGCCACGATGGCAGGGTCGTCGCGGAACAGTCGATCACCGTGCAACTCGACAAAATCGGTGAACACCGTGTTGACGTAGTCGAGCGGATAGGGCCGCTTGGGGTGCCGCGCCACTTGCACGCGCTGCATCGGCGTCAGGTTCTTGTAGATCTCGGCCCGCATTTCGGCGAGCTTGCGCTCGAGGGGCGCGAGTTCCTTCGAGACGTCGACGGCTGTCTCGCCCGCGACGCGCTTCAGCTCCTCGATCTGGCGTTCGAGTTCGAGCAGCGGCCGCTCGAAATCCAACGTGTGGGTTGCCATCGCTCAGGTTGTTCGGACCAGGTGCACGTGGTCCGGCCCGAGGAGCTCCCGGAGCGCGGCCAAGAGCTCATCGGCGGCGTCCACCTTGAGGGAGCGACTCCGCAGCCGGGCGGCGGTCCGGCCTGCGCCGTTGCCGCCGCCTTCTCCTCGTCCGCCGTTGCCGCCCCCGCCGCGCTCCGCGTCGTCCCACTCGACGAGCACCGGTGCCGGCCCCGGGTGCGCCGCACACAACGCGGCCGCCGCCCGGGTGGCCTCGGGGGGCGGTGGGGCGTTCGGTGACCACGTCAACGCCACGGCGATGGCGCCGGTCGCCTTGAGCGTGGCGAGGGGCTGCGCCGCCTCGACGATGAAGGGGGCCTGCTCTTCGTCGCGATCGCGGCCGCTGTGGCCCCCCGTGAACAGGAGCGCGGCGTCGGGGCGGATCACGTCGTTGAGCTTGGCCCAGGTCTCGGGAAACACCAGCGCCTCGGCGGTGCCGTGGAAGTCCTCGAGCGTAAGCCGCGCGTACTCGGCGCCGCTCTTCTTCGAGATCTGCCGCTTCGCCACGGTCACGACCGCCGCGATCCGGACTTTCTGGTCGCTCCACTGGCCCAGGGTGGCGGTGGTGCGGGTCCCGAACAACTCGACCTCGAGCTTGTAGCGCTCGAGCGGGTGGCCGGAGATGAAGAAGCCGAGCACCGCCTTCTCGCGAGCGAGCCGCTCATGCTCGCTCCACGGGGGAACGTCGGGGAGCGGCGCCGGGGCGCGCGGGCCGGGAGGCGCGGCGACGGCCTCGCCGAACAACGCATGCTGCCCGGACTGGCGCTCTTGCTGGCGCACCTGCCCCTCGCCAAACGCATGGTCGAGCGCCGCGACGAGCGCGGCGCGGTGGCCGCTCCCGCCCCCGAGCGAGTCGCAGGCGCCGGCGTCGATCAGGGCCTCGAGCACGCGCTTGTTGCAGAGGCGGAGGTCGATGCGGTCGCACAGATCCACGAGCGAGCCGTACGGGCCTTCCGCCCGGCGTCCCGCGAGGATCGACTCGATCGCGCCGGCGCCCACGTTCTTGATCGCCCCGAGGCCGAACCGGATGCGCCGGTCCCCCACCACCGTGAACTTGAACCCCGACTCGTTCGCGTCGGGGGGCAGCACCTCGAGCCCCAGCTCGCGCGCCTCGTTCATGTACTGGACGACCTTGTCGGTGTTGCCAATCTCGGACGAGAGGAGCGCCGCCATGAACTCGGCGGGATAGTACGTCTTGAGCCACGCGGTCTGATAGGACAGGACCGAGTAGGCCACCGCGTGCGCTTTGGTGAAGCCGTAGCGGCCGAAGGTGGCGATCTGCGCCGCGATTTCCTCAATCACGCGTCGGTCGTGTCCGCGCGCGACCGCCCGGTCGACGAAGCGGCCGAGCTCCTGGCGCATGAGCTCCTGGTCCTTCTTCCCCACCGCCTTGCGCAGCACGTCGGCTTCGGCCAAGGAGAAGCCGCCGAGCTCGTGGGCGATCTGCATCACCTGCTCCTGATAGGTGATGACGCCGTAGGTGGGCCGCAGGATCTCCTCGAGCGCGGGGTGCAGGTAGCGGACCCGCTCGCGGCCCAGTTTGCGATTGATGAACACGAGGTGCATGCCCGTGTCGAGCGGGCCGGGCCGCAACAGTGCGTTGGCGGCGACCAGGTCGTCGAATCGGTCGCACCGCATGTTCCGCAAACAGTCGGTAGCGAGCGGCGACTCGAACTGGAACACGCCGGCGGTGCGGCCGGAGCCGAGCAGCTGGTAGACCCGTGGATCCGCCAGATCGAGGTGGGTCATGTCGAGCGTCGTCCCGTGGCGCTCCGCGACCATCCGGCCGGCGTCGTGGATGACCGTCAAGGTCTTGAGGCCCAGGACGTCGATCTTCAGCATCCCCACCTGTTCGAGCGCCACCATGTCGAATTGCGTGATGATGGCGTCCGGTTCTTGGGGGGCGAGGCACACGGGGACGTAGTCGGTGAGCGGCCCCGGCGCGATGACGACCCCGGCGGCGTGCACCGAGGCGTGCCGGGCGAGGCCCTCGATCCGCGCCCCGAGGTCGAGAATCTTCCGGACGCGCTCGTCCTGACGGGCCACCTGCTTGAGCTCGGGGGACCGCTCCGCCGCGTCGGCGAGCGTGACGGTCACCCCCGGGCCGGCTGGGATGAGCTTCGTGAAGCGATCCACCTCGCCGGGCTCGACGCGCAGCGTGCGCGCCACGTCGCGGAACGCCGCCCGCGCCTTGAGGGTCCCGAAGGTGATGATCTGCCCCACCGACTCGCGGCCGTAACGCTCGCGCACGTACTGAATCACCTCACCCCGCCGCTCGAAGCAGAAGTCGAGGTCGATGTCCGGCATCGACACGCGCTCGGGGTTCAGGAACCGCTCGAAGAAGAGGTCAAACTTGAGCGGGTCGATGTCGGTGATGCCGAGCGCATAGGCGACCAGCGACCCGGCGGCCGAGCCCCGGCCCGGGCCCACCGGAATGCCGCGGTCCTTCGCCGCCTTCACGATGTCGTAGACGATGAGGAAATAGCCCGCATACCCCGTGTGCGAGATGACTCCCAGCTCGTACTCGAGGCGCTCCTGGACGGCGGGGGGCAGCGTGTCGCCGTAGCGGGCCCGCGCGCCGGCGCGTGCCAGATGCAGGAGGAGGTCGTTGTCCGACGCGAACTCGGGCGGGCGCGGATACTGCGGCAGGAAGTAGCGCTTCTCGAAGTCGAACTCGCACAAGGCCGCTACGCGCGCGGTCTCGGCCAGCACCTCGGGGTGATCCGGGAACAGCGCGCGCATCTCCGGCTCAGACTTGACGTAACTCTCCTGGCCGAAGAACCGGAACCGATTGGGGTCGTCGAGATCCTTCCCCGTTCCGATCGCGAGCAGCACGTCGTGCGCTTCCGCGTCTTCTTTGCGCAGATAGTGGGCGTCGTTGGTGGCCACGACCGGCAGGCCCAGCTCGGCCGCGAGCTGGAACATCCCGGCCGCCGTGACGCGCTCGTCCGCCAGGCCGTGGTCCTGCACCTCGAGCCAAAACCCGTTGGGACCGAACAGCCGCGCGAAGTATTGCGCGCTCGCCTTCGCTGCCTCGTAGTTGCCCTGGCGCAGGTAGAGCGCGATCTCGCCCGACAGACAGGCGGCCAGGCCGATCAGGCCGTCGCGGTGCCGTTCCAGCACCTCGCGATCGATCCGCGGGCGCCGATAGTAACCCTCGACAAACCCGATGGACGACAGTTTGACGAGGTTGTGGTAGCCGATGCGGTTCTTCGCGAGCAGCACGAGATGGGAGTAGGGGCCGGGGGCATCGGCCGGCCGCTCGCGCTTGTGGCGGCTGCCGAACGCTAGATAGGCCTCGAACCCGAGGATCGGTCGCAACTTGCGGGCCCGGGCCTCGGCGTGGAACTGCCAGGCGCCGTGCAGGTTGCCGTGATCGGTGATGGCGAGGGAGTCCATGCCCAACGACTGGACCCGGCCGACGAGGTCGGGAATCCGGTTGGCGCCATCGAGCAGCGAATACTCGCTGTGGGTATGGAGATGGACGAACGCCATGGCGCTAGCGGGAGCGCGCGTCGAGCTTGCCGACTCGCGGGACGGCACCGGCGACCTTGCCCTGAGCGACGACGGGGACGAGTCCAGCGTCCCCGACGCGCACTGCCTCAATCCAGTTTTGGGGGGGCACGAGCGGAAGATACCGGCGCCTTCGCGCATTGTCAAAAGTCCCGTGGGCCCGGATATTTTCGCCCCATGCGCCGAGTCGCGACGCTGTTCGCCGTGGGGTTGATGATGGCGCTTTTTCACCGCGTGACGGCGGACGCGCCACTCGACGCGCGCGCCACGCTCGCCCTCGGCTTCCTCGCGCTTGCGGCGCTCGTCGGCGGCGAGCTCGCGCGACAGGCGCGCCTGCCGCGCATCACCGGCTGCTTGCTCCTGGGGTTCGCCGTCGGCCCCGCGTGGCTCGGGCTGGTGCGGCACGACGAACTCGATGCGCTCCGCTTCTTCGGCGACGCGGCGGTCGCCGTGCTCGCACTCGCGGCGGGCGCCGAGCTCGACCTGAACGCGCTGCGCCGCGGACGGCGCGCCCTCGGGCGCCTGGCGACCGGGGCGATCGCGTTCCCCTTCGTCGCCGTCACCCTCGTTGCCCTCACCGTCAGTCGCTGGTTCCCGCTGACCGTCCACCACCGATTCGGGGACGGCGTCGCGGTGGCGCTCGTGCTGGGCACGCTCGCGGCGGCATCGTCGCCCGTCATCACGATGGCGGTCATGGGCGAGCTCGACGCGCGGGGACCCGCGGCGCGCACCCTACTCGACGTGACGATCGTCCAGGACGGTGCGGTTGCCATTCTATTCGCGCTCGTGATCGCCTTGAGCAAGCCGCTGGCGAGCGCCGGGGCGGTGAACGGGGCGATCACGGGCGACGCGCTGCTCACACTCGTTGGGTCGCTCGCGCTCGGCGCCGCGCTCGGCCTGGCGCTGGGCGCATACCTGCGGCGGGTACATCGCCACCACGCGCTGGTGCTCGTGGCCGTGGCGCTCGTGGTGGCGGAACTGGCGCGGCTGCTGCGGTTCGAGGCGCTGTTCATCGCGCTCGCTGCGGGGTTCTGCCTCGAGAACTTCGCCCCCGCCCCCGCCCCCGCGGCCGCTGGGCACCTGCGGCTGGCACTGAAACGCGCCCTGGACCCGGCTTCGGTCCTGTTATTCGCCCTGGCGGGCGCCGGGCTCAAGCTCAAAGCGCTTGCGGAGCTGTGGCCTTGGGTGTTGCTGCTCGCCGGCCTCCGGGTGATGGCCCTCCGCGCCGGGTTCCGGTGGGCCGGACGCGATCCGAACGTGCCCCCCGTGCTCGCCCGAGACGGCTGGCTCGGCCTCGTGTCGCAAGCGGGATTGGTCCTGGGGCTCGCCCGACTGGCCCGGCGGGCGTTTCCCGAGTGGGGGGTCTCGCTCGAGGCGCTCATCGTGGCCATGATTGGGGTGCATGAGGTGGCGGGGCCCATCTGCGCGGTCCAGGCGCTGGCCCGCGTCGCAGCGGTCCGGCCGGAGACGCGCGATGCCCAAGGAGGAGTCGGTGCCGGGACTGGTGGCATCGGTGGAGGTGGGGGTGAGGGTGGGAATGATGGCGCGGGGGTGGTCGCTGGGCGCGGCAGCTCGGCGTAAGGACCTCGGATCGGCCTCGCACGCGAAGCGCGCCGCCCGCCGTGCCGCACAGCTCCCCGTGACGCCGACTCCGTGACGCGCGCGGTCGCGAGCCTCGTGGGGCTGTTGGTGACGGGCCAGGTGATCCGGGTGACGGCCCAAACCGTGGCGAGTCGGCTGGCGTCGGTGCCCGGCTCGACGCGCGCGGCGGGACTGGGTGGCGCAGGGGCGGCGCTGGTGGGTGACGCGGGCGCGATCTTCGCAAACCCCGCTGCGATCGCCACCGTCCATCGTATGGCGTTCGACGGCTCGTTTGCGCAGTACCGCGACGGCACCGAATTCCTCGGAGGGGCCCTGGCGTTGCGGCTGGGGAGCGTCGATTGGGGCATAGGCGCCGAGGCGCTCGCCGCCGCCGGCTCCGCCACCACGGACTGGCTCGGCATGTCTTCTGTCGTCGTTCGCATGGGGATGATCGCGGTGGGCGGCTCGGCCAAGTATGCACACCAGGCGCCGGGCGGCGTCCCTTCCTCGGGCTGGGCGGGGGACGCCGGGCTGGCGATCGCTGTGTTCGACATCTTGGCGCTGGGCCTGAGCGTCCAGAACTTCGGCGGCGCGGCGGGGACCGGGGCGCACCTGCCCCGCCGCACCCGCGCCGGGTTCACGATGAACTACGTCGATCCTCAGGGCAGCTACCGGCTGCTGACCACGGTCGAAGGCCAATGGCCTGAGGCCGCGGGCGCGTTCCTCGTGCTCGGTGTCGAGGGTGGCGTGGTGACGCATGGCGTTGGCTTGATCGGCCGCACCGGTTACGCCGGCCATTCGGTCACGAGCGCCGGGTCGCCGTTCACGTTCGGCGGAAGCGTGGAGATCGGCCACCTCCACCTGGACTACGCCTATCACGCCGCCGGCGCGCCGGCGAGCGACACGCACCGCTTCGGGTTGCGATGGACGCCGTAAGGGAACGCCGCCCCCCGAATTGGGGTCGCGTGGCGCGCCGGCTCGGCGTCTGGGTGCTCGTCGCCGTACCCACCCTGCTCGTGCTCGCCTTGGTCTCGAGCGCCTACGCCCGGTATCTCGCCCGCGCCGGCGTCGAGGAGGCGCGCCTCCTCCTCAAGCGCCGGCCCATCGCGCGGCTCATCGCCGATCGTGCCACGGCGCCGCCCCTGCGCCAGCGGCTTGAGCTCGTGCGCGCGGCGCGCACGTATGCCGCGGACTCCCTCAAGCTGCTGGTGGGCGACACCTACACGACCTACGTGGACGTGGGGCGGGATACCCTGCTGCTCGTCCTGTCGGCCGCGCGCCGCGACCGGCTGCGCGAGTACACCTGGCGCTATCCCATCGTGGGGACGGTGCCCTACAAGGGCTTCTTCGACTTCGCCGAGGCGCGGCGCGCGGCTGCCGGCCTGGAGGCCGAGGCGTACGACACCTATGTGCGGCCGGCGGGCGCGTTTTCGACGCTCGGCTACTTCTCGGACCCGCTGCTCTCGACGGTGATGGAGCGCGATACGATGGAGCTCGTGGCCACGGTCATCCACGAGCTGGCCCACAACACCCTGTACGTGAAGAGCCAGACCCCGTTCAACGAGAGCTTCGCGAGCTTCGTGGGCTACCGCGGGGCGGAAGCGTTCTTCCGCTCGCGTGGCGATGCGCTCGACGCGAAGCGCGCGGCCGCCCGGTGGCGCGATGAGCGGATCCTCGATGTGCTGTGGGCCGAACTGGCCCGCCGCCTGGATTCGGCTTACGCGGAGGCGGGGTCCGGGGAGGCGCTCGCGCGGGTCCGGCTCGTGCTGTTCGGGTGGGCGCGGACCCAGCTCACCGGCTCCGTCGGCCAATCGCTCGAGACCTACGACTGGCGCCGCTTTGCCACGGTGCCGCTCAACAACGCCGTGGTGATCGCCCAGCGGCTCTACCGGATGAACCTGAATCTGTTCGACGAGATCTACGTGCAGTCCAACGCGGACCTGAAGGAGACCATCCGCGCGATTCAGATTCGCGTGTTCACGCAGCCGGGTCAGGATCCGTATCAGGCCTTGTACTCGCGACCGGGGCTGCCGGCGGACGACTGATCGGCCTCCGCGGCCCATGCTCGCGGGGACTAGTTGCCGCGGAGCCGCTCCGCTTCCGCCACGCGCGCCAGCGCGATGGCGTAGGCCGCCGTCCGGAAGGTCACGCCCTTCTGCTGCGCGAGATCGCGCACGCCGACGTAGGCCTTGGTAAGCGTGGCCTGCAGCTCGCGGTTCACTTGCTCATGGGTCCAACGGTACTGCTGGAGATTCTGCGCCCACTCGTAGTAGCTCACCGTCACGCCGCCGGCGTTCGCGAGGAAGTCGGGGATCACCGCGATGCCACGCTCCTCGAGGATGCGGTCGGCGATCGGCGTCGTGGGTTCGTTCGCCGCCTCCACCACCACCTTGCAGTCGATCGTGCGGGCGTTCGTTTCCCGCGTGATGACGCCGCCCAGCGCGGCGGGGGCCAGCCAGTCGCACGGGATCGCCCAGAGCTGCTCGTTGGTGATGGCGGTACCCCCCGGCCACTCCCGCAGCGGATTGCCGGCGGCGGCATGGGCGAGGAGCGCCGGGATGTCGAGCCCACGCTCGTTCAGGACGCCACCCGAGACATCCGATACGGCAATGACCTTGGCGCCCGCCTCGGCCGTGAGCAGGCGCGCGAGGTGGCCGCCGACGTTGCCGAATCCTTGGATCACGACGCGGCCGTCGCGCAGCGGAATCCCGAAATCCCGGGCGTACTCCATCATCACATCCATCACGCCCCGTCCCGTCGCTTCCTCGCGCCCGAGCGAGCCGCCGAGCGAGATCGGCTTGCCGGTCACGGCGGCGGGCGTATAGCCGTGGCGGCTCGAATACTCGTCCAGGATCCAGGCCATGACCTGGGCGTTGGTATTGACGTCGGGCGCCGGGATGTCACGGTACGGGCCCAGCATGATGGAGATGCGCTGCGTGAAGCGGCGCGTCAGCCGCTCGAGTTCGAGCTTGGAGAGCCGCTTGGGGTCCACGGTGACGCCGCCCTTCGCGCCGCCGAACGGGATGTCCATCAGCGCCGTCTTCCACGTCATGATCGTCGCGAGGCCCAGCACCTCGTCATGATCAGCGGACGGATGGTAGCGGATGCCCCCCTTACACGGCCCCCGCGCACCGTTGTGCTGGATCCGGTACCCGGTGAATACCTCGATCCGCCCGTCGTCCATGCGCACCGGCACTTCCACTTGCACCTCGCGAAACGGCCGCATCAGGATGCGCCGCATGTACTGGTCCAACCCGATGAGGTTGGCGGCGCGTTCAAACTGGCTCTCGACGATCGATTTCCCCGACATCGTGGCGCGCACGGGGGCGCTGTCGGGGTGCGCGTCGACGCTCATGCGACGTCCGATCGTCTCAGGCGGACGTGAGGCGCCGCCCGGCGAGGCGGCCCGCGGGATGCTGCGCTTCGGCCAAGGCATGCGCGCCGTTGATGCGCCGCGCCCGTCGCGTGCCGCCGTCGGTGAGCACCCCGATCACATCGGCGCCGCCGGGACCATGAGGGGGGGGCGCGGCAGGGGGCGTCGGCGCCGCGGGGGCCGGCGCGCTCGCGCGAGGCGACGGAGCAGGGGGGCCGAGAGGGCCGAGCGCGTCAGCGTCGGCACCGCTCGACGCGACGCCAGGGTGCTCGAGCACGAACACGAGGCCGGAGGCCTGCTCGGAGACCGCGCTGGTGAGCGTGGCCCAGCCCGCATCGGCGGGCTGCGGGCGTTGGGCGACGACGAGCGGGCAGGCGTGCGGATCGAACCCCGTGCGGGTGACGAGCGGCGCCCCGAGCGTGTCGGCGAGGGTGCGCCATACGGGCAGTGCCGGGCCGAGGGCGACGACCTGGCCGAAACGCCAGCCCGAGTCGCGGGCCAAGTCAACAAACGCGGCCCCGAGCGTCGCATCGTCAGGCGCCTCGGGGCCCTCATCGGGTGCGAGCACCACCATGCCCGTGTCCGCGAACCAGCGCTCGGCCGGCGTCAACGCGTCCGGCCGACGCGGGGCGTAAAACGCATAGCGCTGCGTGGCCGCAATCTCGCGCTCGGCGGCCGCCCGCTGCTCGTCATGCTCGGCGGCCTGCGCCGCGCCCTCGTAGGCGACCTCCGCCGCCTGGTAGCGGCCCGCATCGCGCAGAATCCGACCGCGCAGCTTCAGCGTTTCGGTGTGCGGCTCGAGCGCAAACGCGCGGTCCAGCGCCAACAGGGCGCGGTTCCGGTCGCCCAGCCGAAACGCGGCGTAGCCGAGCTCATGCCATACCACGGCGAGGTCGGGATCGGACTCGAGCGCCTGCTCGAGCGTGGCGAGGGCTTCGCGATAGCGCTCGAGCTCGATCAAGGCCGCCCCCTGGAGCGCCAGCGCGAACGCCACGTCGCCGAACTGGGCGCGGGCGGCCTCGGCGAGTCGCAAGGCATCGGCGCCGCGCCCCCGGCTACGCAGCAGCTCGAAGCACTCCGCCCAGCAGCTCTTCAGGTCGGGATGGGCGGTGAGTACCTCGCGGTAGGCTCGTTCCGCGTCGGCGTGCCGCCCTTCCCGTACGAGGTAGCGGGCGCGGGCCATCGCCCGCTCGCTCGGCGCGTCTGGGAAGAGCTCGTAGGACGCCGTCGTCCGCATGGCGGCGAATATATCCGCGCGCGCCTCGCTGGCTAGGCACACCCCGCGTATCTAGATTTGTCGCGCCATGGATACCGACCGTCTGCTCCGCGAGCTCACCGATTTCCTCCGCATCCCGTCGATCTCGACGAGCTCGACCCACAACGCCGATTGCCGCGCGGCGGCGGAGTGGGTGGCGGGGGAGTTGCGCCGCCTCGGATGTCGCGAGGTCCAGTTCCTCGCCAGCGGCACGCATCCGGTGGTGTGGGGCGTCGGGCCCGAGGTCCCCGGCGCGCCGACGCTGCTCGTCTACGGCCATTACGACGTGCAGCCGCCAGACCCGCTCGACGAATGGACCACGCCGCCGTTCGAGCCAACGGTGCGCGACGGCAAGCTGTTCGCACGGGGCGCGGCCGACGACAAGGGTCAAGTGTTCTGCCTCCTGAAGGCGATCGAGGCCAGCGGCGACCACCCGCCCGTCAATTTCCGGTTCCTGATCGAAGGCGAGGAGGAGTACGGCAGCCGCATGCTGTTCGAGCTGCTGCGCCGCGAGCCGGAGCGCACGCAGGCCGACGCGGTCCTGATTGCCGACATGGCCTACATCGCTCCGCGCTGGCCCGCCGTGTACACGACGCTGCGGGGGATCTGCTACGCGGAGATCACCGTGCGCACGGCGAAGTCGGACCTCCATTCCGGCGAGTTCGGCGGTGCCGCCCCGAACGCCCACGAGGAGCTGCTGCGGTTGCTCGGCAAGCTGAAGACGCCCGATGGGAAGATCAACATCCCGGGCCTCTACGCGGCGGTGCGCCGGCCCACAAAGAGAGAGCTCGCGACGTGGCGCAGTCTGCCGTTTAGGGAAGGCGAGTTCCTGAAGCACCGGGTGCAGGCGAAGGCGCTGACCGGCCTGAAGCAGTACTCGGTGCTCGAGCGACTGTGGGCCCTGCCGACGTTCGAGATCCACGGCATCCTGGGCGGATTCACGAGCGACGGCGCGAAGACGGTGATTCCCGCCGAGGCGACCGCGAAGGTCAGCCTGCGGCTCGTGCCCGATCAGAAACTGAAGACGGTGGAACGCCAACTTGCCGCGACGGTGAAGCGGTTCGCGCCGAAGTACGTGCAGGCGAGCGTCCGATTCCTCCACGGCGCGGATCCGGCGACGGTGAAGGTCACCCACCCGGCGTTCCGCCTGCTCGATCAAGCGTTTCGCGAAGTCGTCGGGCGGGGCACCGTGCCCGCGCGCGCCGGTGGGTCGATCCCCGTGGTCACGGCGCTCGGTAAGGGTGGGGCACCCGTGATCCTGACCGGCATCGGCCTGCCCGACGATCGGCTACACGCGCCGAACGAGAAGCTCGACCTGAAGCAGTTGTGGGATGGGATCCGGGTGTTTCGGCGCTTCTACGAGCTGCTCGGAGCGAAGCGCGGCTAAGCGCCGGCCTTCTTACTGAGGTTGCGCAGCCGATTGATGTCGTGTTGCGTGAGCCCGCGGCCGCCGTACCGCTCCTCGCGCCACGGGTCGCCCCGCATGTGATAGCCGTTCTGCTCCCAGAAGCCGGGCACGTCCTGGTCGAGCAGCGTGAAGCCCCGCACCCACTTGGCGCTCTTCCACAGATACAGATGGGGGACGAGCAGGCGGGCCGGCCAGCCATGCTCCGGCATCAACCACTCTCCGCCCCAGCGGAGCGCGATCAGATTGTCGGGGCGATCGAGGTCGGCGAGTGGCAGGTTGGTCGTGAAGCCCTGTTCCGCTGAGATGAGACAGTACTTCGCCTCTGGCTTGACCCCGGCACGCTCCACCAGCGGGTGCACGGGCACGCCCTCGAAGTCGTTCCCGAGTCTACTCCAGCGCGTCACACAGTGGATGTCGCACCGTACCGTCTTCCGCGGCAGCGCGAGCAATTCGTCGTAGGTCAGGCGAAACGGGCGCTCGACCAGGCCCCCGACCTCGAAGGTCCAGGTCGCCGTGTCGACGCGCGGGACGGTGCCGTAATGGAGCACCGGCCACTTAGTCGTGAGGACCTGACCGGGCGGCAGCCGGTCTCCCGGGGTCATCGGGCGGCGCGCGCGAGCGGCGCCGCCAGCTCCCGGCGCACCGGGGTCACTCCAAACGCCGCGGCGAAGCCGCGGATCACAGCGGCGACGCTCCGCTCCCACAATGCCCCGTCGCGCGCCGCCGCCGCGATCTCACACTCGACCGACGTCATCGCCACCCCGGGGATCCCGCACGGCACGATGCGGTCGAAGGCGCTGAGATCGGTCGTCACGTTCAGCGCGAAGCCGTGCCAGGTTACCCACTGCTTCACATGGACGCCGATGCTCGCGATCTTGCGCCCCCCGGTCCACACGCCCGTGTAAGCCGGATGGCGTTCGGCCGGAACCCCCAGCTCCGCCAGCGCGTCGATCAAAGCCCGCTCGAGGGTGCGCAGGTACCAGTGAAGATCTTGCCGGTGGTCGCCCAGGTGGAGAATGGGGTAGCCGATGAGCTGTCCGGGGCCATGATACGTGACATCGCCTCCCCGCTCCACCGCGACCACCTCGATCCCCTCACCCTCCAAGAGGTGCGCATCGTGCGACCCGCGCCCCAGCGTCACGACGGGGGGATGCTCGAGCAAGAGGAGGATATCCTGCGCCTGCTGGCCGGCGATTCGCGCAGCGGCGAGCGCGCGCTGCCAGCTGAGCGCGTCGGCGTAGGGGACGAGCCCGGACTCCACGACCTCGAGCACGCGCGCCGTCACGCGCCGTACCCTCCCTCCGCCCCCCCGCCCCCAGCGACCGCGCCGGCGACGGCCCAGTGGCTACCGGCGACGCCGGCGATGAGACAGGCGATGGCTAGGACAACGAGACCGGCGAATCGAAAGAAGTGCCACACCGGTATGGCAAGAATCACGAGGAAGAGGGCGCCGAACACCGCCAACACGCTGATCACACCGCGCTGCCACGTGTTCGGGAGCGGACGACTGCGGCGCCAGCCGAAAAAGGCGCCCAAGCCAATGCCGCTGAGCGTCCCCCAGACGAGGATGCCCGGGATCGGATCGATCGCGCTGGCGCTCTCCCCGTAGCGCCCGACCTCGACCCGCTGTAACAAGCGGACGACGAGGACGGTGAGCGTCATGCAAGCGCCACCGAGGCCCACCCCCGTGGCGAGCGCGCCGATGCCGACGGCGAGCGGATCGCGAGCGGGGGTGGGGAGCTCGGTCACATGTGCACCACGCGACCGAGGGCGTCGAGCGCCGCCTCCGCGATCGCTTCGGACATGGTGGGGTGGGCGTGAATCGCCAGCTCCACTTCTTCCACCGTGTATTCGTTCTCGCGCGCCACCGCAAGCTCGTGGATGATTTCCGACGCGTGCCCGCCCACGATGTGCGCGCCGAGGATCTCGCCGTAGCGCTGGTCGCGGACGATCTTCACGAACCCCTCGGTCTCGCCCGTTCCGCGGGCGCGGCCGTTCGCGGAGAAGGGGAACCGGCCGACCACATAGGTGAGCTTGCGCTCCTTGCATTGGTCTTCGGTCAGGCCGATGCTCGCCACCTCGGGGTGGCAGTAGGTGACGCTCGGCACGTTGTCGTACTTGAGGGGATGCGGCTTCGTCCCGGCCACGAACTCGGCCACGTTCACCCCCTCGCGAAACCCCTTGTGGGCGAGCATCGGCGGGCCGGCGACGTCGCCGATAGCAAAGTACCCCG
>DATBCS010000164.1:0-2639 GCA_036270315.1 Gemmatimonadales bacterium | reverse complement strand
CGCCTCGTATCGCACCGTGGACGTGGGCGGCACGAGCAGCACGCTCCGGGCCACACGTTTTCCGTTGCTCATGCTCGGAGGACCGGTGGCCGCGCGGCTGGTGCTCGCCGGCGGATTCACGACCTACCTCGACCGGTCGTGGACCGTGACGATCCGCGACTCGCTCGTGCTGCGCGGCGTGAACCAGCGCTACACCGATTCCCTCACGAGCGACGGCAGCGTGGCCGACCTGCGGCTGGCGCTGGCAGGCCGGCTGGGGCAGCGCCTGGCGCTGGGGGGCGCCGTCCACCTCCTCGCCGGCTCGACCCGCGTCACCGCGCAACGGCGCTTCGACGACACGACCTATCACGTCGTGCAACAGAACGACGAAATCCGCTACGACGGGTACGGGGTGTCGGGGAGCGCAGTGGTCGCCGTCGCGCCGGGCCTGAGAGTGGCGCTCTGGGGGCGGAGCGACAACCGACTCCGCTCCCGTGTCGGGGGCGCGACCGTGGCCGAGACCGACCTCCCCCGCATGGCCGGCGGGGGCGTGCGGTTCGTCCCGAGCCCGAGCGCGCGGTTCGCGGCCTCGGCGGCCTGGCGCTCGTGGTCGCGCGCCGGGGCGGGCGCATTCGACACGTGGAGCTGGTCGGCCGGCGCGGAACTCGGCGGCCTGGCCCCGTTCCGGTTCGGCGTACGTGGCGGGCAGCTGCCGTTCGGTCCCGGGACAACGCCGCCCACCGAGTTCGCCGTCGCCGCCGGCCTGGGCCGGATCTTCTCCGCGGGCCATGGCTTGATCGACCTCGGCCTCGAACGACTCCGACGCCAGGGCGGCGGACTCACGGAACAGGTGTGGACGCTGCTCGTCGGCATCACGATCCGGCCGTGAACGTCTACCTCCATACCTTCGGGTGCAAGGCGAACCAGTACGACACGGAACTGGTGCGCCAGGCGTTCACCGACCAGGGCGCGGCGGTCGTGGACGACCCCGCGGCCGCCGACCTCGCCGTCGTGAACTCCTGCACCGTGACCCACGAGAGCGAGGCCAAGCTCCGCCGCTTCGTCCGCCGCCTCGCGCGCGCCGGCCAGGCTCACGGGCTCGAGACGATCGTGATGGGCTGCGCCGCGGCGCTCGACAACGGCGCGATCGCCGTGCTCCCGGCGGTCCGCGCGGTGGTGGGCGGCGCCGATCCTGCCCACGTACTCCGCGCCGCCGGGTTCGCGGCGCCGCGCGTCGACCCGCGGCTGCGCCACTTCGCGACGAACGCCCGGGGCTGGCTCAAGATCCAGGACGGCTGCGACGAGCACTGCACCTTTTGCGCAACCACGCTGGCGCGCGGCGCCAATCGCTCTCGCCCCATCCCGGAGCTCGTCGCCGAGGCGCAGGCGCTCGGCCAGCATCACGCCGAGATCGTGCTCACGGGCGTCCACATCGGTACCTACGGCCGGGATCTTCCCGCGGCCACGTTGGGATCGCTCGTCGAGGCCCTGATCGCGGCCGTGCCCCAGGTGCGCTTCCGGCTCTCCTCGATCGAGGCGACCGAAGTCGACGACCGGGTCGCGCGACTCCTCATCGAGGCGCCGCGCCACCTCGCCCCGCACCTGCACGCCCCGCTCCAGTCCGGTTCGAACCGCGTGCTGCGACGCATGGGCCGCCACTGGTACAGCGCGGAGTCCTACGCCGCGCGCCTCGCGGGGCTCGCGGACCGGCTGCCCGCCTTCGGCCTGGGCGCGGACGTGATCGCGGGGTTTCCCGGAGAAACGGACGCCGACCACCAGCAGACGCTCGCGCTGGTGCGCGCCTTGCCGTTCACCTACCTGCACGTGTTCCCGTTCAGCGCCCGCCCCGACGCGCCGGCCGTGCGCCTGAACGCCGCCGTCGCACCCAGGGTGGTGCACGACCGCGCGCGGGAGCTGCGCGCGTTGGGCGAGGCGAAAGCTCAGGCGCACCACGCCGGGCGGGTCGGCCACCGCGCGGACGGCGTCGCGAGCGGTCGCCGCGGGGGGCAGCTCGAAGTCCTCACTGAGGACTACCTTTCCGTCTATCTTCCAGTGGCACAATGGCTGGGGCGCCCCCGCTTCGACGTGACGGTCCATTGACGATGCCGACGATCTACATCGAGACCTACGGCTGCCAGATGAACGTCTCGGACTCCGAGCTGATGCTCGGCGTCCTGGGACGGGCGGGCTACGTCCAGACCGCCGATCCGGCGCAGGCGGACGTGCTGCTCGTCAACACCTGCGCCGTGCGCGACCACGCCGAGCAACGGGTGCTGTCTCGCCTCGGTGAGTTGAGGCGGCACCGGCGGCCGGACAATGTGCTGGGCGTCGTCGGCTGCATGGCGCAGCGGCTCGGGCCGCGGCTCTTGGAGCGTGTGCCCGAGGTCGACCTGGTGATCGGCCCGGACGGCTACCGCGCGCTACCCGAACTGATCGCGCGCGCCCGGGGCGGCGCGCGCCCCACGGAGCTCGAGTTCAAGTCGTGGGAGCACTACGACGACGTCCCGCCCGCGCGCGAGGCTGGGGCGTCGGCGTTCGTGACCGTGCAGCGCGGCTGCGACTATCGCTGCACCTTCTGCATCGTGCCGATGACCCGCGGCCCGGAGCGGAGCCGCCCGCTGGACGCCGTGGTCCGGGAAGTCGCGCAGCTCGCCGCGCAC
>DATBCS010000163.1:0-5835 GCA_036270315.1 Gemmatimonadales bacterium | reverse complement strand
GTGAGTGTCGAGGCGTGGAATGAGCACGCCCCAGACGTCGTCATCGTCCCGCTGACCACGCGACCGGGACCGTCCCGCCCCGCGGTGACACACGAGCGGCTGTCGCGTGCGAGCTATGCCAAGCGTGGCGCGATCGCAGTCATTCCGAAGACACGCCTGAAGGAGTGTCTGGGTCAGCTCGATGAGCGCAGCATGGCGACGATCGCTCGTGAGGTGAAGCGACTGCTCGCGATTTAAGGCCGCCACGCGACATGTCGTGGGATGCGCGGCGTGCGACGTCGTCAGGGACGTCCACGACCATCACCAGGGGATGAGCCAACGCCCCAATGAAGCGCTCACCATGACGATTCTCCCCCTTCGCTCGCCGCCGACTGCGATCCCTGGCGGATGGGCCCTTCGAGCACTGGCTCGTCTTGAGCGCGGCCCCGCAGGCGACGTGAGGGGGCCTCACCCGCTCGTACGGGAACCTTTTCAGGAGATAGTTCATTCATGAATCGGGAGCGGTGGAGACGAAGACCCTTAGCCTCAGGCGATGGGACGACGCCGGGAGGGACGTATGTGGGCCGCAGGTCGGTGGTTGCAAGCGCAGGTCAAGCGCCGGGGGGGCGTCGGAGGCCTGATGGCGATGGTGCTCCTCACGAGCCCTGCGCGGGCAGTCGCCCAGGCCGCCCTCGCGCCGGCGCCGGCCCCGGTCTTCGCCTCGCTCCTCGCTGACCCGAAAGAGCCCCAGTTTTTCGCCGCCTACCTGTTCGCCCATTCGCCGCGGCTCGCGCCGCGCCTCGGGAGCGTCGGGTTTGGCCAGACGATCGGCTTGGTGGGGAGCGCGGATTGGCAGATCGCCGTGGCCGCGACCGTGTTTTCCCAATTCGACATGGCCTCGCGCACGACCGACCTCATCAACACCGATTACCTGATCGGCCTCCCCGTGACGTACCGCCACGGCCCCGTCGCGACGCGGTTCCGGCTGTACCACCAGAGCTCACACCTCGGTGACCAGTACCTGGTCCACACGCACGCCGAACGGGTGACGTACAGCTACGAAGCCGCGGAACTGCTCGTCTCGGACGAGATCGCGAATTGGCGGGTCTATGGCGGCGGCGAGTACCTCTTCATGCACACGCCGGATGATCTCCGGCCCGGCGTGCTCCATGGGGGCGTCGAGTACCGCCAGCGCGACGTGTTGGTGCGGCTCGGGCGCTTTGGCACCGGCCGCGTCGTCGCGGCGCTGGACGGGCGGGCGGTGCAAGACCGGAGCTGGCAGGTCGGCTGGAGCGGCGTGGCGGGCCTCGAGGTGACGAACCCCGCGGCCCCACAATCGGGCTGGCGCTGGAGCGTGCTGTTCCGGGCGTATACCGGGCCCTCGCCCTACGGGCAGTTCTATCAGAACCAAGTGTCCTCCGTGGGCGTCGGACTGGGGTTCATGCTGTGAGGCGGGATCCTCGTCCCCGGCCGCAAGCCCTCTGGCTGGCGCAGACGGCCTTGGCGTTGGCGCTCGCGTGCGGCGCGGCCTTCTTGACCGCCCATGGGGCGTCGCCGATGTTAGCGCTCGGCGTGGGTGGTGCCGTGCTCGTGGCGAGCGGTGTGCTCTTGGTGGTGTGGACCGACGACGATCGCGGCGGCAAGCCGGCCGCGTAAGGGGAGGTGGGGATGAGCTTCTTTGCGACGCTGCATCAAGGGAGCGATTGGGCACTGGTGGTGCTGCGGATCGGGGTGGGCGTCACGTTCCTGGTTCACGGCGTGCTCAAGTGGCCCATGTGGAAGGCGCAGCCCTCGGCGCAGCTGCCAGCGGGCTTGCTGTCGATCATCCGGCTGCTTTCGATCGCGGAGCCGCTCGGCGGAGTGGCGCTACTGGTCGGCTTCCTCACGCAACCCGCCGCCGCTGGGTTCGTCATTGTCATGCTGGGCGCCATCCGTCTCAAGGCAGGACAGATGAAGAAGGCCTTTAGCGGCGACGGCGGCTGGGAGTTCGACTTCGTCCTCCTCGCCGCGGCCATCGCGCTCGTCATCCTAGGCGCCGGCGCGCTGTCGCTCGATCATGTGCTGCTGGGCCTGTGAGGCGACTCCCCACCGCCCGGTCCAGGGAGTGAGGTAGGCGCAACGATGACCCCCCGTCCCCGCAAGCCGGCCGGTGGCTCCGCGACCCCCGAGGCGCTGGTGTACTCGCTCTTGGGGACCGCCGGGGCCGTGGAGGCGCGGTTGGAAGCGGCCCTGAGCCCCCTCGGGCTCTCCCTAGCGAAGGCGGGGCTGCTGCATCACTTGGCCGAGGCCAAGGGACCGGTCGCGCTGTCCGAGCTGGCCGACCATCAGCAGTGTGTCCGCTCGAACATCACCCAGCTGATGGATCGACTGGAGAAGGATGGGTTGGTGCGGCGGCGTGCCGATGCCGCTGACCGGCGCAGCGTGCGGGCCGTGCTTACGCCGGCGGGCCGGCGGGCGTACGCGCAGGCCAAGCGCGTGCTCGCGGAAGAGCAGCGCGCCATCGTGCGCCTGTTGAGCGACGGCGACGCGGAACGCCTAAACCACGTCCTCCAGGCGTTGGCGCACTGAGCGAGCCCATCCGCTGCTCGCCGGGACTGCAGGCGGGTCGTTCCGTTCCGGAGAGCGGTCCGAGTGACGGAAGCCACTGCCAGCAGGCAAAGTCGGACGTTCCTACTCTCGGCCCTTCCGCGTGACCCCGGTGTCTTGGCCGGAATGTTTCGAGCCAGCGGTAGCGGGTAACGGGGCTCCTCGAGGGTCATGGTGACGCATCGCGACCTCGTGGGGAACGTGATCCAGATCGGGGAGCTGGTGCACGTCGGAGCGGCCGCGACCAGCGCACGAGCGCTCGACAGCGTCGCGGGACGAATGGCGGGCCCCGCGCGACGAGCGGTGATCAAGTTCGGGCCAATCGGTCTGGCGGGCCTAGCCGAACAGCGGAGATTTCCTGGGATGGCCGTCGTCAACGCGTCGCGCTAGATAGCTCGGAAGATCCCGATAGCCGGGGGAAACCGCCGTGTTGGGCCACCCATCACTGGTCAGGGTTGCTAGGTGCGCCGTTCTGGTGACCGGCGTGGGCGTCGCGCCCCTGCACGCGCAGACGCCCGCCGACCTGGCGCGCGAGCAGTTCGACGTCGACGGTATGCATTCCACAATCGGATTCACCGCGAGAGTCCTCGGTGTCGTGAAGGTGCGCGGTCGCTTCCGGAGCTATGATGTCGCCGTTACGTACGATTCCGCCCATATCGAGCACTCCTCTGTCACGGCGATTATCGCGAGCAAGAGCATCGACACCGACATGGACTTTCGCGACAATCATCTGCGAAGTCCCGACTTTTTCGATGTCCAGACGTTCCCGACCATTCAGTTCCATAGTGATCAAGTTGTGGCCCAAGCCGGCGGATTGTTCGTGTCAGGGCCGTTGACCATGCACGGCGTCACCCGCACCGTCACCTTCGTCGCAACCGTGACACCGTTGCCGCGACTCGGCCGCTCCGGCAACATCGGCGTCGAGCTCGAGGCGAGTCTGCGACTCAGTCGCGCCGCTTTTGGAATCGCTGGAACCAACACCTTCAACCCTGATTACAACCCGGCGACGAATCTGCTTGCGGACAGCGTCGACGTGACGCTCGAACTGGACGCGGAGCGAGAGGGGTTCTTGGATCGGACGCTCGGTCGGGGAACGCCGCCGGGCATCGGCGACACGATAGCCAAGATTCTCGACGTCCAAGGTGCTGCAATGGCCGTCGCGGCGTACCAGACGCTGCGCGCGACGCGAGCCGCAGCCTTTGCCTTTGACGCGCCGCAGTTGGACGTCCTTACCCACATGTTGATCACCCGTGGCAGGAACACCGACGCGGTCGCGCTGGCCCGCTTGAACGCGGGGGCGTACCCCATGCAATCGTCGGTACTCGAGACACTGGGCGAAGCGGAAGCCTTGGTCAACAATCGCGAGGCGGCCTTGGCGGCCTATCACAGCGCCGCGGCGCTCGATCCCTTGAGCGCGACCGCACAGGAAATGCTCAGGCGTCTGGCAGCGGTAGCGAGATGACGCAGGACCATGCGTCGCAGCCGCATTCCCGCGCCCCGGCGGAGCGCTGCGCGCGCCCTTAGCTGAGGAGGTTCGCACCGTGAGACCCTGGACGATCGCCGCCGTGCTCCTCGTTGCACATGGCACCGTGCTAGGTGCGCAAACGCCGCCCGATTCGGCCGTGCGTGCGGACGTCCGCAAAGCCATCGATCGGGGCAACGCCGAATACATCGCCGCTCTGGGACGCGCCGACGCCGGGGCGCTGGCCAAGGTCTACGCCCCAGATGGCGCGCGCATGGGCGAGCACGGCGCCTTTGCGCAGGGTCGCGCCGCTATCGCGGCCATGGTGCGCGACCTGCTGCACGGCACGGGCCCGATCACGGTCACCGTCGAGACGGTCGACCTGTGGGTGGTGCACGACCTCGCCTACGAGACCGGGAAATGGCGCTATACCTTCACGCCGCCACAGAAAAGCACCCAGTCCGTTGGTGGACGCTATCTCACGGTGTGGCAGCGACAGCCCGAGGGCGGGTGGCGCATCATCGCGGACATGGGGATCCCCGGTACTGGGGGATAGTCCGCTGAATCCTCGGTCGAGTTCGGCGGCGCCCGCCGCAACCGCACGCCTATCAAGGGCGGCTATGGGCGGAGGCGCCGCATGATCTTCCGGAGCCCCTACCCCGACATCACGGTGCCGGATGTCCCCCTGCACCGCTTCGTGCTCGAGGCGGGGGCCGGGCTGGGCGACAAGCCCGCGCTGATCGACGGGCCGAGTGGCCGGAGCCTGACCTACAGGCAGCTGGCGCGCGGCGTGGACCGCGTGGCCGCCGGCCTCGCCGCCCGGGGCTATCGCAAGGGGGAGGTGCTCGGCCTGTTCGCGCCCAACAGCCCTGAGTTCGCGCTCGCATTCTACGGCGCGCTCCGGGCCGGGGGCGTGGTGACCACCATCAATTCGCTCGCGACCCCCCAAGACGTAGAGTACCAGTTGCGCGACGCCCGCGCCCGGTTCCTCGTCACCGTCGCGCCGTTCCTCGACCGGGCGGTGTCCGCCGCAGAGCGCGCAGGGGTGGCCGACGTGTTTGTCCTCGATGCGGCGCCCGGGGTGACCCCGCTGGCAACGCTGCTCGAGACCGACGCGCCCGCCCCGGACGTGGGTATCGCCGCCGAGGATCTCGCCGTGTTGCCGTACTCGAGCGGGACGACGGGGCTCCCCAAGGGCGTCATGCTGACGCATCGCAACCTCGTGGCGAACGTGATCCAGACCGGGGCGCTGGTGGAGGTCGGAGCGCCCGAGCGGATCATCGCGCTGCTGCCGTTCTTCCACATCTACGGCATGAACGTCGTCCTAAACCTCGGCCTGTGGCGGGGCGCTACGCTGGTGACGATGCCCCGCTTTGAACTGGAGGCGTTTCTCACCCTGCTCGCGCAGCATCGCATCACGCGGGCCTTCGTGGCCCCGCCGCTCGTGCTCGCGCTCGCCCACCATCCGGCGGTCGCGGGGTACGACCTCTCGAGCCTGCGCCGGATGATGTGCGGCGCCGCGCCGCTCGACGGCGCGCTGCAGCGGGCCTGCGCCGAGCGGCTCGGCTGCCAGGTCGTGCAGGGGTACGGCCTCACCGAGGCGAGCCCCGTGACCCATGCCACGAGCGAGGCGCCCGGGAAGAATCGCCCCGGCTCGATCGGTGAGCTCCTCCCCTCGACCGAAGGCCGGATCGTCGATCCGGCGACGGGCGCGGACCTGGGGCCGGGCGTGGACGGCGAGATTCTCGTGCGCGGCCCGCAGGTGATGAAGGGCTACCTGAACAACCCCGCCGCCACCGCGGCCATGC
>DATBCS010000162.1:0-25786 GCA_036270315.1 Gemmatimonadales bacterium | reverse complement strand
GCCGACGTAGTGGTTGCGGATCAAGGCGTGCTCGAGCTTGATCCCCGATTCCTCGGAGAAGCCGAGCGCCATGGCGTTGGAGGAGTCGGGGACGGAGAAGACGCAGTCGCTGCCGGGGGCGGGGTGCTCGCGCGCGAGCGCGTGGCCCAGCGCCCGCCGCACGCGGTCGACCGAGCGGTGGAACACCGTGCTGTCGGGGCGCGAGAAGTAGACGAGCTCGAATACGCAGCGCTGCTCCGGCTTGACCGCGAGCCGGGGCAGCACGTCGACGTCGCTGCCGTGGATGCGCACGAAGTCGCCCGGCTCGAGCTCCCGCTCGAGCGTCGCGCCGGTGATGTCGAGCGCGCACGTTTCCGAGGCGATCACGTAGCCGCGGCCCAGCCGGCCCAGGACGAGCGGCCGGAACCCGCGCGGATCGACGACGGCGTAGAGTGTCCGTCCGATGGTGATGACGAGTGAGTAGGCGCCCTCCACCCGCTCCAGCGCGTCGAGCAGCTGGTCCTCCGGCTCGCGCGCCTCGGAGCGCGCGATCAGGTGCACCAGCACCTCGCTGTCGGAGGAGCTCTGGAAGATCGAGCCTTTCGCCACGAGATCGGACCGGAGCGACACCGCGTTCGTGAGGTTGCCGTTGTGCGCCAGCGCGAGGGGGCCTTCGCGGTAGCCTGCCAGGATCGGCTGGGCGTTGGCGAGCACGGACGTGCCCGCGGTCGAATAGCGCGTGTGGCCGATGGCGACGTCGCCCGGCAGCTCGTTCAGCGTCCGTTCGGTGAAGATGTCCGACACGAGCCCCATCCCGCGGTGCGAGCGGGCCACGCCCTCGCCATCCACCACGACCATCCCCGCGGACTCCTGCCCGCGGTGCTGGAGGCTGTAGAGGCCGAGGTAGGCGACGCGGGCCGCGTCGGGAACGCCGGTGACGCCGATGATGCCGCACATCTGTCCGTTAGTCTCCCATGCGTCGGGGAATCGCGTCGAAATATACCCGACGCAACCGCTCCACGGGGTGCTCGACCCGGGCGTCACGCAGGACGAGCCGCAGAACGCCCCCCGGCTCGGACACCCGGCCCACGCTCGCGGCCGGGACCCCGAGCTCCTGGGCGAGCGCCAGGGCGAGGGCGCGGCGCTCCGGCGCGCAGGTGACCACGGCGCGGCCGTGCGACTCGCTGAACAGGAGCTCGACCGCACCGAGCGCTCCCCCATAGCCGGTGAGATCGACGTCCAGGCCGAAACCGGTCGCGGCGTAGGGGCCGCCCATCGCCACTTCCGCGAGGGCCACCCCGAGGCCGCCCTGGGAGCAGTCGTGGGCGGAGTGGAACAACCCGCGCTCCGCGCCGGCCACCAGGTAGTCGACGAGGCGGCGCTCGGCCGTGAGGTCCACGGTGGGGGGCGCGCCGCCGTTCAGATCGTACAGCGCTTCCCACACGGCGGACGCGCCGAGCTCGGGGCGCGTCTCCCCGAGCAGGACCAAGGCGTCGCCCGCGGCCCGGGCGTGCGCCGACACGGCGCGTTCGGGTTGCGTCAGCAGCCCGATCATCCCGATCACCGGCGTCGGATCGACGGCCCCGGCGGGGCTCTCGTTGTAGAAGGAGACGTTGCCGCCCGTCACCGGCGTGTCGAGCGCGCGGCACGCTTCGGCGATGCCGCGGCACGCCTCCCGGAACTGGTAGAACACTTCGGGCCGCTCGGGGCTGCCGAAGTTCAAGCAGTCGGTGACGCCGAGTGGTCGCGCCCCGGTGCAGGCGATGTTGCGGGCCGCTTCGGCCACCACCGCCTTGCCCCCCTCGTAGGGGTCGACGCGTCCGTAGCGGCTGTTCCCTTCCACCGTCACGGCGAGGCCGAACGGCGCGTCGCGGACGCGGATCACCCCGGCGTCGCCCCCCGGCCCGAGCACGGTGCCCGCCTGCACGGTCGAGTCGTACTGCTCATAGACCCAGCGCTTCGACGCCACCCCCGGGTGGTCGAGCACCCGCAAGAGCGTCGCGGCGGCGTCGGGGTGGGGCGCGTCGGGTGCTGGACGGAGCCCGCGCAGGGCGGCGCTCCCCGGGTCGGGCGCGGCGCGCGGCGTGTAGGTGGGGCAGTCCCCGATCAGGCGAGCGCCCGGGATCGCGACGACGAGCTGGTCCCCCCAGCGCGCGCGGTACATCCCGTCGTCGGTGACCCGTCCGATGGGTGTGGCCGCGAGCTCCCATTTCGCGGCGATCGCCTGGACCGCGCTCACCCGGTCGGGGGGGGCCACCACGAGCATGCGCTCCTGCGACTCGGAGAGCAGGATCTCGTAGGGTGTCATCCCCGGCTCCCGCGTGGGGACGCGGGCGAGATCAAGCTCCACGCCGACGCCCCCGCGCGCCGCCATCTCGGCCGACGAGGACGTGAGCCCGGCCGCGCCCATGTCCTGGATCGCCACGATGTGTCCCGAGTGCACGAGCTCGAGGCTCGCTTCGAGTAGCAGCTTCTCGGTGAACGGGTCCCCCACCTGGACCTGGGGCCGCCGCCGCTCGGACTCCGGGGTGAGCTCCTCCGACGCGAACGAGGCGCCGTGGATGCCGTCGCGGCCCGTGCGCGAGCCAACGACGAGCAGCACGTTGCCGACGCCGTGCGCCACCGCGCGGATCAGGTCCTGCTCCTTGAGCACGCCGACGCACATGGCGTTGACGAGCGGGTTCCCGCTGTAGCTCGCCCCGAAGTCCACCTCGCCGCCGAGCGTCGGGACACCCACGCAGTTGCCGTAGTCGCCGACGCCGCGGACCACGCCCGCGAAGAGGTAGCGGTTGCGCGCGTGCTCGAGCGGGCCCAACCGCAAGCTGTTAAGCAGGGCGACCGGCCGCGCGCCCATGGTGAACACGTCGCGCAGGATGCCGCCGACGCCCGTGGCCGCGCCCTGGTACGGCTCGACGGCGGAGGGATGGTTGTGGGACTCGATCTTGAACGCCACCGCCCACCCGGCGGGGAGGCGCAGCACGCCGGCGTTCTCGCCCGGCCCCTGGACCACCTGCGGGCCGGTCGTGGGGAGGGTCGCGAGCACGGCCTTGGAGTGCTTGTAGGAGCAGTGCTCGCTCCACAGCGCCGAAAACACCCCCAGCTCGGCGAACGTGGGCGCGCGGCCGAGCAGGGCTTCGATGCGACGATATTCCTCGGGCGTGAGGTGGTGGTCGCGGACTAGCTGGGGCGTGATCGGGGGGTCGCCGGGAAAGGGCGTAGGGGTCACGGCCGGGGGCGGGGGCGGGGGCGGGGGCGGGGCGGCGCGGCTCACGGTCCCGCCGCCTGGGCGCCCGCGACGCCGCGCATCACGGCGCGGACCACGCGGGTGAGGAGACCCGGCTCGGGGTGGGCCACCAACCGCTCCGCCTCGCGCGCGTCGAGCCAGAGGCCGTGGCAGTTCGTGCACTGGTCGAGCGCGAAGCCATGCCAGTCGCCGGTGATCAAGTCGTAGCCGCATTTCGGGCACTTCAGGTAATGCGAGCGGCGTTCCGCCGCGGCGGCGGCGCGCTCGAGTTGCTGGCGCTGCTGGCGCAGCAACTCGGCGTCGCGCCGTGCGAAGTATTCCTCCTCGTTCGGGCTCGGCTTGTCGGGCATCGCCTCAGGGCGTCTTGGGTTTTACGGTCAGCGTGTCGCCACCCCGGCGCGCGTGCGGTTGCGTCGCCTCCGGGGAGGAGGATTGCCCGCTATAGCCGTGCCCCGGCCAGCGGAGTACGGCGTCCACGACTTGGCCTTTGTCGAGGAACACGACGTCCTCGGTACCGCAGCTGTACTCGCAGCCGTTGCGGAAGTACAGGAAGGTCATCTCGCCCTGGTGGCGCACCGCGATAGGGGGACCCCAGCGGGCGTAGACGTCCTTTTCGTTCATCCCCGGCGCGATGGTCCCGGTGTCGGGCGAGTCGTACGGCATGTCGCGCAGCGGGCGAGCCAGGGCCGGCGCTTGCATCTCGGGCGGTCGCGCCGGAGCCTCGGGGGCACCCCCACCGCCCCCGCCGCCTCCGCCGCCCGGGCCTTTCGCTTTGCCGCGGGCCGCGGGGCCGGTCTGGGGCGCGGGCGTCGGCGGGGCGACGGGGGTGGCCTGGGGCGTGGCCGGGGCGGGGTGGCCGCGGCCGCGGCGCTCGGCGATCTTCGCGGCGATCGTCTCCTTGATCTTCGCGTACTGCTCGTTCACCGTCGCCCTTACCTTGGCGACCCCCTCGTTGACCTGCTTACACCCTGAGGCGGTGATCCCCAGCAGCGCCCACATCCACAGCGTGCGGCGTCGCATGTCGAGCCTCCATCGAGTGAAAGACGCGGGCCCCATCCGGGCCGCCCAAGACCGAAGTAGTGCGGCGCTCCGGGTGCGGCATGATCCCCACCACGTTGCGGCCGGCGTTTGTCACACCGGCGATGTCGTTGGTCGAGCCATTCGGGTTGTCGCGCACGTAGCGCCACACGACCCGGCCGTTCGCCTCGAGCTCGCGGGCGGTGCGCTCGTCGGTGACGTAGCGGCCGTCGCCATGGGCGATCGGCACCTCGAGCACTTCGCCCGGCTGATACAGGCCGGTAAACGGGGTGTCGGTCCGCTCGACCCGGACCCAGACCGGGCGTGACAGGAAGCGCAGTCGGGCGTTGCGCACCAGGCCGCCCGGGAGCAGCCCTGCCTCGCACAGGATCTGGAAGCCGTTGCAGATCCCGAGCACCGGGCCGCCGGCCCGGGCGTGGTCGGTGACGGCCGCCATGATCGGGGAGAAACGGGCAATGGCGCCCGAGCGCAGGTAGTCGCCGTAGCTGAAGCCGCCCGGCAGGATGACGACATCCGCCTGCTCCAAGTCGGTGGCGCGGTGCCACACGTAATAGGCGTCCGCGCCGGCCTCCTGGGCGGCGGCGCGCGTGTCGGCGTCGCAGTTCGACCCGGGGAACACGATCACGGCGACGCGGGTCATGGGGCGGCCTCGGTGGCGAGGGTGAGCTCGTAATCTTCGGTCACGGGGTTGGCGAGCAGGCGGTCGCACATCGCGCGCGCGCGGGCGAGCGCCTCGGCCGGGGTGGCCGAGTTCACGGCGAGCACCACGTGCTTGCCGATCCGCACGCCGGCAACCTCCGCGAACCCGAGGGCGTGCAGCGCGTGCTCGACCGCCTGCCCCTGGGGATCGAGCAGGGCGGCGCGCGGCATCACGCGCACTTCGACGGTGAACGCGTTCATCCCGGGCCTCCGTGGGGCGCGATCCCGCGCGGCGGTGGGCCGTAGGCTTCGTCCACCCGCCCGCCGTTCGTGAGCACGATCGGGCCGGCGATTTCCGACTCTTCGTCCTCGCTCGCGTCGGCGAAGAAGCCCAGCGTTACCGCGCGCAGCACCCCGTACACCACGTAGCCGACCCCGAGGGGGAAGAAGAACGCGTCGTGCTCCAACACGCCGAAGACGACGATCACCAGGATGGTCGCGAGTCCCAAGAGGCCGCGCAGCGTGCGCAGCCCCGCGCGCGGCAGGGTGGCATAGCGCACGTTGCTCACCATCAGGATGGTGAGCAGGATCATCAGCAGCTGCATTAGAAGGTGGCGCGGCATGAGCCGGAACACCTGCTGGTACAGCTCCGTCGTGGTGAACGGGTAGAACATGGCGAGCGTCATCCCCGCGGCCGGGGACGGCAGGCCGATGAAGCTCTGCTTGGCGCGGCCCGCCTGGGTGATGTTGAACCGTGCCAGCCGAATCGCCGCCGCCATGGCGTAGAAGTAACAAAAAATCCATTCGGCCTGACCCGCACTGGCGAACTCGAGCTGGTAGATCAGGAACGCGGGGGCGACCCCGAAGCTCACGATGTCCACGAGGCTGTCGAGCTCGGCGCCGAAGCGCGTGCCCGTCTTGGAGAGTCGCGCCACTCGACCGTCCAGCGTGTCGAGGATGCCGGCGAAGAAGATGAACCAACTCGCCCGGTAGAATTCGCCGCGCGATGCGAGCACCATCGACCACATGCCGAAGAACAGGTTGAACAACGTGAACAGGCTCGGCACCACGATGACCACGCGGCGCATGCTGGGGCGGGGGAAGCGTCTCATGCCGGGTACTCCGCGAGGACGCTGGCGCCGGCGCGCACCCGCCCGCCCACCGTCACCCGCACGGCGGGGCCGCGCGGCGCCGGGAGGAACACGTCGACGCGCGAGCCGAAGCGGATCATCCCCAGGCGGGCGCCCTGTTCCGCGCGGCTGCCCGGCGTGGCGTCGGTCACAATGCGGCGCGCGATGAGCCCGGCGATCTGGCGGACGAGCAGCGGCCCCCGCTCGGTCCGGATCCCCACGGTGGCCTGTTCGTTGTCGAGGCTCGCCTTGTCCGACGCCGCGTGCAAGAACTTCCCGGCCGTGTAGCGCACCAGCTCGACCGTCCCTGAGGCGGGGTAGCGATTCACATGCACGTCGAACACGCTCATGAAGATCGAGATCCGGGTGGCGCGGCCGTGGAGGTAGAGGGGCTCATCAACCATGGTCACCTCCACGATCTTGCCGTCCGCGGGGGCGATCACGTACTGGGAGCCGCGGGGGCCGGTGCGCAGGGGGTCGCGAAAGAACACGAGCAGCCACACCGCGACGGCGCCCAGCAGGGCGTCCGGCAGCCACAGCCACGGCGTGCCGCGCGCGCCCCAGGCGCCGAGCGCCGTGAGCCCCCAGCCGGGGAGGATGAAGGGCCAGCCCTCCGGCGCGACGCCCATCACTCGGTCGCCAGGGGCTTGCCCGTGATCCGGCGGTAGGCCTCGCGGTAGCGCTCGCTCGTCTGCGCGACCACGGCGGGCGGGAGCGGCGGGGGTGGGGGTTCGCCGTCCCACTGGCCCTGCTGCCGCAAGCCCGCCAGGTAGTCGCGCAGCGGCTGTTTGTCGAAGCTCGGCTGCTGGCGGCCGGGGACGTAGCGGTCTGCGGGCCAGAACCGCGAGGAGTCGGGCGTGAGGAGCTCGTCGATCACGAGCAGTCGCCACTCGGCCGTGGTGCCGAACTCGAACTTCGTGTCGGCGATGAGGATGCCGCGCGGTGCGGCGTGGGCCCGCCCCGCCTCGTATAGGGCCAGGCTCGCCTGCCCGAGCCGGTCGGCGAGCGAACGGCCGAGGGTTTGAGCGAGGTGCGCGACCGTCACGTTCTCGTCGTGCCCCGTTTCGGCCTTGGTGGCGGGGGAGAAGATCGGCGGCTCGAGCCGCGCGCTCTCCACGAGCCCGCCCGCGAGCGGCTCGCCCGCGAGCGTGCCGGTGCGGTGGTACTCGGCCCAGGCCGAGCCGGTGAGATAGCCGCGGACCACACACTCGAACGGCACGGGCGTGGTGCGTCGTACCAGCATGGAGCGCCCCGCGACCGTCGCGCGGTGGGGGGCGAGCGCCGGGACGCGGGCGACGATCTCGTCGGTGTCGGCGGAGAGGAAATGGCTCGAGATCACAGCGGCCAAGCGCTCGAACCAGAAGGCGCTGAGCTGCGTGAGCACCGCGCCCTTGTGGGGCACCGCCTCGGCGAGCACGACGTCGAACGCGCTCACGCGATCGCTGGCGACGAGCAGCAGCGTCCCCTCGTCCACGGCGTACACCTCCCGCACCTTCCCGCGCCGCACGAGCGGCAGGGGCAGCGCGCTCGCGACGAGCGGCGCCCGGGGGTGGGCGGGGTGGGACGCCTCGGGCGCCTGGGGCGCGGTCATACCTGCACCTCCGCCGTGGCCGCGGCTGGGGCGACGGCCTCGATGCGCTGCAGCACGGCGGGGACGACCGACTCGAGGAACTCGTCCACCTGGCGGGGCGCGCGGCCGATGTAGGCCGCGGGCGCGAGGTCCTCGGGGCCGAGCGCGACTCCGAGGGTGCGGAACGCCGCGTCGCGCGCCAGACGCTCGAGCACGTCGTTCGCCGCCCCCTGTTCCGCCACCGCCCGGGCCACCGCGAGACTGTGGGTGCGGATCACCTCGTGGAGCCGCTGGCGGTCGCCGCCCGCCTTCACGCCGCGCATCAACAACCGTTCGGTGGCGAGGAACGGCAGCTCCGTCGCGACATGGCGGGCGATCACCGGTTCGCGCACCTCGATGCCCGCCGCCACGTTGGTCGCGAGCACGAGGATCGCGTCGGTCGCGAGGAACGCCTCGGGCAGGACGAGGCGGCGGTTGGCGCTGTCGTCCAGGGTCCGCTCGAGCCACTGCTCGGCGGCGGTGTGCCACGCGTTGCCCTGGAGCTCGATCACGAAGCGCGCGAGTCCCGTCATGCGCTCGGCGCGCATCGGATTGCGCTTATACGCCATGGCGCTCGAGCCCACCTGGTCGCTCTCGAACGGCTCGAGCAGCTCCCCTTCGTGTTGCAGCAGCCGCAGGTCGGTGGCGAACTTCGCCGCCGAGGCGGCGATCCCCGCGAGCGCGGCGAGGACCTGGGCGTCGAGCTTGCGGGGGTAGGTCTGCCCGGTGACGGGGACCGCCTGGGCGAAGCCCATCTGGTGTGCCACGCGCTGGTCGAGCTCGCGCACCTTCGCGTCGTCGCCGTCGAACAGCTCGAGGAAGCTCGCCTGGGTCCCGGTCGTCCCCTTTACCCCGCGGAACGGCAGGGTCGCGAGCCGGTGCAGCAGCTCCTCCGCGTCGAGCAGGAAATCCTGCGCCCACAGCGTCACGCGTTTGCCGACCGTGGTCAGCTGGGCCGGCTGGAGGTGGGTGTAGGCGAGACAGGGGAGGGCGCGATAGCGCCGCGCCAGCTTCGCCAGCGCCACTACCACCGCGGCGATTCGGCCGAGCAGCAGGCCGAGGCCCTCGCGCATCAGGATCAAGTCGGTGTTGTCCGTGACGTAGGCGCTCGTGGCGCCCAAGTGGAGGTAGGCGCGCGCGGCGGGGGCCTGCTCGCCCAAGTGGTGGAGGTGCGCCATCACGTCGTGGCGTACCCGTTTCTCGTGCTCCGCCGCGCGCTCTAGGTCGGCGTCGTCGAGGTGCGCCCGGAGCTCCGCGAGCGCGCGCTCCGGCACCGCGAGGCCGAGCTCGGCCTGGGTCTCGAGCAGGGCGAGCCACAGACGGCGCCACAGGCCGATGCGGCGGCGCTCGCCCGACAGGGCCTGCATGGCCGGCGACGCGTAGCGCTGACCGAGCGGCGAGGCGTACGTCAAACGGCGGCCTTGGCGCGCTTGGCGTGCTTGGACCAGTCGGCCAGGAACTGCTCGAGCCCGCGGTCCGTGAGCGGGTGCGCCAGGAGTTTCTTGAGCACGTCGCACGGGAGGGTGACGACGTCGGCCCCGATCATCGCGGCCTCGACCACATGACGCGGGTGGCGGATGGAGGCGGCGAGGATCTCGGTCGCGAACTGGAAGTTGTCGAAGATGACGCGCGCCTCGCGGATCACCTCCATGCCTTCCTGGCCCGCGTCGTCCAGGCGACCGATGAAGGGACTCACGTAGCTGGCCCCGGCCTTGGCGGCGATGAGGCACTGCACGCTCGAGAAGCAGAGCGTGACGTTCGTCTTGATGCCCGTGCCGGCGAGCCGCCGCACCGCCACCATGCCTGCTTCGATCATCGGGATCTTGACCACGATGTTGTCGGCGATCTTGGCGAGCTGCTGCCCTTCCTGCACCATGGCGTCGGCCTCCACGGCCACGACCTCGGCCGAGACCGGACCCTCCACGAGCGAGCAGATCTCCTTCAGCACGTCCCGGGGATCGAGGTCGCCCGCCTGTTTGGCGAGCAGCGAGGGGTTGGTGGTGACACCGTCGATCAGGCCGGCCTGCGCGGCCCAGCTGATGTCTTTCAGGCTTGCGCTGTCGAGGAAGAACTTCATCGGTCACCACCCTCGGCGTAGAGGTCGGCGGGGTAGCGCACCGCCATCAGGAAGAGGCCCTGGGGGGGTGCGGGTGGACTGGCCGCCTGGTTGTCGGTCGCGCTCAGCAGGCGGGACAGGTCGGCGATCGGGCGGCGCCCGCGGGCGACATCCACCATGACGCCCACGAGGAAGCGCACCATGCGATGCAAGAAGCGGTCGGCTTCGATCGTGAACGTCACCCCCGCGCCGTCAGCCCGCGGCGCCCATTGGGCGAGCGCGACGCGGCTGCGGTAGTGGGGCAGCGTCGCGCGGCCGCCGCTGGCGGCGAGGCCGCGGAAGTCGTGCTCCCCCAGGACCAGCTCGGCTGCGCGCGTCAGCAGGTCGAGCGCGAGCGGGCGGCCGAGCGCCCATTCGTAGGGCCGGCGGAACGGCGCGTGGGCCGGGTCGTCGGTCCCGATCACGTAGCGATACCGCCGCGCCAGCGCGCTCCGGCGGGCGTGAAACCCGGCGCGCATCGAGTGCAGGCGCTCGACCCAGACGTCGCGCGGCAGGAGCGCGTTGAGCGCGCGCCTGAGGCCCAGGCCATCCTCCGCCCAGCGCTCGCTCGCGAGAAACCCGACCCCCTGGCCCAGCGCGTGCACGCCCGTGTCGGTGCGGCCCGCCCCGGCCGCCGTGGTGCGCCGCCCCATGAGCCGTGCCAGCACGGCCTCGAATTCCGCCTGGACCGTGCGCCCCTCGCGCTGGCGCTGCCACCCCACGAACCGGCCCCCGTCGTACTGGACCAGGGCGAGGTAGGGCCGGCTCGTCACGGCCGAAAGATAGGGGGAAGCGGGGGGTCAATCAAGCCACGCAACCCGTTGTCCTGTTTGACAAAAGGCGATTTTTCGGGGTAGGTTTCCGAGGCCCGAAACCCTCCAATGCCCGCTTCCGCCGACGCGTCCTCGCCGAGCGCTCCCGCTACCCCCGCCGCGCCCGCCGCGCCCGCCGCCCCGCTCGCGCGCGCCCTCGCCGCGCTGGCCCAGCGGCAGTCGTTGTCCGAGCGCCACACCGCCGAGGCGTTCGGCGTGGTGATGCGGGGCGAGGCGACGTCCGCGCAGCTCGCCGCGCTGCTGATGGGGCTCCGCGTGAAGGGCGAGACGGCCGAGGAGGTGGCCGGGGCGGCCCGGGCGCTGCGCGACGCGATGGTCACGGTCGAGGCGCACGGCGCGCACCTGGTCGACACGTGCGGGACGGGCGGGGGCACGGTGTCCACCTTCAACATCTCGACGGCGGCGGCGCTCGTCGCGGCGGGGGCCGGCGCGTCCGTGGCGAAGCACGGCAACCGCTCGTTTACGTCGCAATGCGGCTCGGCCGACGTGCTCGAGGCGCTGGGCGTGCGCATTAGCCTCGACGCCGCTCACGCGGCGCGGGTGCTGCGGGAGGCGTCCGTCACGTTCCTGTTCGCACCCACCTTCCATCCCGCGATGAAGCATGCCGGGCCGGTGCGGCGCGAGCTCGCCGTGCCTTCGATGATGAACCTGCTGGGGCCGCTCGCCAACCCCGCCGGCGTCCGCCGCCAAGTGGTGGGCGTGGCCGAGCGTGACGGCGGGCCGCTCTTGGCCGGTGCGCTGGCGCGGCTCGGGGCAGAGCACGCTCTCGTCGTGCATGGACGCGTCGGCATGGACGAGATCGCGCCGCGCGGGATCACCGATGTGTGGGAGGTGCGCGCCGGCGGCGTGACGCGGTGGGAGCTCGACCCGGCGGAGTACGGGCTGGCGATCGACGATGTGGGCGCATTGCGCGGCGGGCAGCCTGGGGTGAACGCGCAGCGCATCGAGCGCCTGCTCGCGGACGGCGGGAGTGATCGGCCGGGGCTCGCCGCGTTGTTGCTCAATGCCGGCGCCGCCGTGTACGTGGCGGGACTCGCGGACTCCTACCGGGCGGGGCTGGCGCGCGCCCGCGCCGCGCTCGAAGAGGGCACGGGCCGCGCGGCGCTTGAGCGGCTCCGCCGGGTGAGCGCTAGTACCTCCGGATGACGCCGACGACGACACCCTGGACCATGACGTCGCGCTCGTTCACGCGCAGCGCGGTCATGGTGGGGTTCGCCGGCTCGAGCCGGATCCAGCCGCCGGGCTCGCGATAGAACTTCTTGACCGTCGCGCTCGAGCCGTGCACCAACGCCACCACGGTCTGGCCGTTGTCGGCCTGGTTGCGCTCGTGCACGACGATGTAGTCGCCGTCCTTGATGTGCTCGTCGATCATCGACTGGCCGCGCACCTTGAGGACGTAGCTGCGACCGCGGCGCGGCAACAGCTCGTCGGGCACGGCGATGGTGTCGGTGCCGCTCACGGCTTCGATCGGCGCCCCGGCGGCGACGAGCCCGAACAGCGGCAGCTCGGTGGCCCCGGTCTGGCCCTTGGGCGGCACCACTTCGATGGCGCGGCTCTCGTTGGGGGCGCGGTGGATGTAGCCCTTGCGCTCGAGATTGGTGAGGTGTTCGTGCACGGTGGCGAGCGAGCGAAACGTGAAGCGCCCGGCGATCTCCTCGAAGCTCGGGGCGTAGCCCTTCTCGCTGATGTGCCCGGTGATGAAGTCGAGGATCTCGCGCTGACGGCGGGTGAGGGGCACGCTATCTCCCGAAGGGAAACCGAAGCGTAATCTACCCGAAAATCGCCCGAACGCAAGGATGCAACGACCGACCCTCGACGCGATCTTGCAGCTGGCCCAGGAGCGGGCGGCGGCGCTTGTGGGTGGCGCGCGCGAGCTGGAGCGCCAGGCGGCGCTCGTGCCCGCCCCGCCCCCGTTCGCGCGCGCCCTCGCGGGCCCCACGGTAGGCGTCATCGCGGAAGTGAAACGCCGCTCGCCCACGGTGGGCGCCATCCGGACCGATCTCGATCCGGTGCGTCACGCCCAGGCCTACGCGCGGGGCGGGGCGGTCGCGATTTCGGTGTTGACCGAAGCGCCCCACTTCGGCGGCTCGCTCGAGGACCTGGCGGCGGTGGCGCGCGCGGGCGGGCTGCCGGTGCTGCGCAAGGACTTCATCGTGCATGAGCTCCAGGTGGTCGAGGCGCGCGTGGCGGGCGCGGCCGCAGTGCTCTTGATCGCCCGGCTCGTCGCGCCCGCCGTCTTGCGCCGACTCGCGGCGGCCGCGCGGGCCCAAGGGTTGGGCGTCGTGATTGAGGTCCATACGGCGGACGAGCTCGCGCAGGCGCTCGCCGCCGAGCCCACGGCGGTGGGCGTGAACAGTCGCGACCTGGCGACGTTCACCGTGCAGCTCGAGGTAGCCGAGCGGTTGGTGGGGCAGGTCCCCCCCGCCGTGCCGGCGATCGCCGAGAGCGGGATTGCGTCGCGGGCCGATGTGGAGCGCCTGGCCGCGGCCGGCGCGGATCTGGTGCTCGTGGGCACCTCGGTGGCGAAGAGTGACGATCCGGCGGGCGCGGTGCAGGCGCTCGTCGGCGTGGCCCGGCGCGGGCGACCGGGCCGGCCAGCGAAAGGGCGCTAGCGCATGACGATTCCCAAACTGGTGGAGCGGGCGGTCGACGGGCGGTTCGGCCCGTACGGTGGCCGCTACGTGCCCGAGACCCTCATGGCGGCGCTCGAGGAGCTCGAGCGCGTGTACGAGGCCGCGCGTCACGACGTGGGCTTCTGGGCGGAGCTCGACGCGCTGTTGCGCGACTATGTGGGTCGCCCGACGCCCATCACCGAAGCGCCGCGGCTCGCGGGCGAGGTCGGGGCGGGGGTGGTGGTGGCGTTGAAGCGGGAGGATCTGAACCACACCGGGGCGCACAAGATCAACAACACGCTGGGCCAGGCGCTCTTGGCGCGGCGCATGGGCAAACGGCGCATCATCGCGGAGACGGGAGCGGGCCAGCACGGCGTCGCGACCGCCACGGTGTGCGCCCGGTTCGGGCTCGAGTGCGTGGTGTACATGGGCGAGGAGGACATGCGCCGCCAGCGGCTCAACGTGTACCGCATGGAGCTGATGGGCGCGACGGTCGTGCCCGTGACCTCGGGGACCAAGACGTTGAAGGACGCGACCAACGAGGCGCTGCGCGACTGGGTCACGCACGTGACCACGACGCACTACATCATCGGCTCCGTGGTGGGGCCCGATCCCTTCCCGCGCCTGGTGCGCGACCTCCAGTCGGTGATCGGGCGCGAGGCCCGGACGCAGGCGCGCGAGCGGTGGGGGCGGTTGCCCCACACGGTGGTGGCGTGCGTCGGGGGCGGCTCGAACGCGTTGGGCATCTTCAGCGCGTTCCTCAACGATCGCGATGTGGCGTTGGTGGGCGTGGAAGCAGCGGGCGAGGGCCTCGACACGGCGCGTCACGCCGCGTCACTCGAGCGCGGGCGTCCCGGGGTGTTCCACGGCAGTCTGAGCTATCTGCTCCAGGATGGCGACGGCCAGGTCCAGCCAGCCCACAGTGTGTCGGCGGGGCTCGACTACCCGGGGGTCGGGCCCGAACACGCTTACCTCCGCGACGCCGGTCGCGTATTGTATGAGGCGGTGACCGATCGTCAGGCGCTCGACGCGTTCGCCCGGCTGTCGCGCCTCGAGGGGATCTTGCCGGCCCTGGAGAGCGCCCACGCCGTGGCCTGGGTGCTCGGTCAGCAGGCGCGCTGGCGGGCGGGCGATATCATCCTGATCAACTTGAGCGGTCGGGGCGACAAGGATGTCGCCATGGTCGCCGACCTGACGGGAGCCACGCTCTGACGAACGCCCCGCCCCCCGCCTCGGACCTCGCCCTGCCGCCGCAGCAGGTCGAGGGTCTGATGCAGGTCCTCTCCAAAGGCCTCCGGGCGACGCAGCTGTATCTCCCCAACAATCCTGTGTATCAACGCGCGGTCGACAACATCCGCGCGGCGTTCCGGGACATCTGGCAGGCGACCGACGACCTGCAGTTCGATGTCGCCGAAACCGAGCTACGGTGGGAAGACACGGTCGTCTACACGCAGGAGCAGCGCGCCGAGAGCATCGCATGGACGCTGTTCAAAGACGGCGTGCGCTCGCTCGCGTTCAAGCCCGGCGTCGAGGAGACGGAGATCGTGCGCTTCCTCGGCGTGTTGCAGCAGGCGCGTAATCTCCAAGCGGACGCGCCGGACGACCTCCTCACCCTGCTGTGGGCGCAGGATTTCCAGTTCATCACCTACACGTTCCGCGACCTGGTGAGCGAGAACGCGGCGCCCATCGAGGCCGGCGCGCCGCCGCCCACAACGTCGCCCACCGACGTGCGTTACACCGTCGAGCAGGAGGCGCCGCCCCGACGCGAGGGCTTGGTCTCGATCGACGACTTCGACACCACGCTCTATTTCCTCGACGACAAGGAAATCGAGTCTCTGAAGAAGGACGTGGAGCGCGAGTACGCCCAGGACCTCCGGCGCAACGTGCTGTCGATGCTGTTCGATTTGCTTGAGCTGCAGACCTACGGCACGGTGCGGGCCGAGTTGATTTCGATCCTCGAGAACTTCATCCCCTATCTGCTCGGGGCGGCGGATTTCCGCTCGGTGGCCTACATCCTGCGCGAGACGCGCGTGATTCTCGACCGAGCGCGCGAGCTCATTCCCGAGCAGCGCCAGACGCTCCAGGGCTTGCCCACGCGGCTGTCCCAGGCCGACGCGCTGGCGCAGCTGTTGCAGTCGCTCGACGAGGCCGCGGTGCATCCGACCGAGGAGGACTTGGCCGAGCTGTTCCAGGAGCTCGGGGCCCAGGCCCTCCCGACGCTGATGGCCTGGGTGCCGCGGCTCCACAACGAGCGGGTCAAGGAGTTGGTGCAGACCGCTGGGGCGCGGCTCGCGCAGGCGCATGCCGGCGAGGTGCTCAAGGCGCTCGGGAGCGAGGACCACGGGGCGCAGCTCGAGATGGTGCGGCTGGCGGGCCGCCTGCGACTCCCCGGGGCCCCGGAGGGGATGGAGCCCCTGCTGGAGCGCGGCGAGCACCAACTCAAGCTCGCGGTGGTGGAGGCGCTCCAGGCGATCGCCAGCCCCACGGCGCTGCGGCTGCTCGAGAAGGCGATCGACGACACCGATCGCGACGTGCGCATCGCCGCGGTGCGCTTCCTCGCGGTGCGGGGCTACCGGAACGCCGCGGGGCGGATTGAGTCGGCGGTGACAGGCACGAAGCTCAAGAACGCCGACCTGACGGAGAAGATGGCCTTCTTCGAGGCGTACGGCACGCTGCTCGGCCCGAAGGGGATCGGGGTGCTCGAGAAAATGCTCGCCGCCAAGGGGCTGTTGGCGCGCAAGGAAGACCCCGAGACGCGGGCCTGTGCGGCGATGGCGCTGGGCCGGGTTCGCACGGCCGAGGCGCGCGCCGTGCTCGAGCGGAGCGCCCAGGACAAAGAGCCGCTGGTGCGCAACGCCGTGAGCAAGGCGTTGCGCGAGGCGGGCGCATGACGGACGGTCGGACGCGGGGCTCGATGGCCGAGACCGTCCAGAGCACAGACGGCTTCCTGCGGCACGCCGGCCGCGAATTCCTCATCGTGTTGTACACGGCCTTCCGCTCGCTCAAGCTGTACCCGCTCGAGAACGCCCAAGCGCAGAAGGCGCTGGACGACCTGGCGAACACCACGAAGCAGCTGCTCGACGTCGAGAAAGAGCTGGAGCTGCGGCTGCAGGGCGAGTTCATCTTCATCAACGCCGTGCGGCTCCGTCTCGACCTCGACAACTACGCCTCGTTCTCCCACATCCTCGGCGTGCTGCGCCAGTGCGGCATCGGCGCCGTGCGGATGGACGAGGGGGTCGAGCGCAAGCAACTGCAGCAGTTCGTGTCGTTGCTCCTCACCTATGCGGTGAAGGAAACGAACCCCAACAAGGTGTTCGAGCTCAGCCAGCAGCTCGCCGACGGGGGCGTCACGCACATCGCGGTCGAGCCGCCGCTCGAGACCGACGAGGACATGGAGGATGCCGAGAAGCAGAAGGAGGCGGCGAAGCGCACCTATGCCCGGTCGGTGGCGGTGACGAAGGAGGTCATCAACAGCATCCGCATGGGGCGGACGGCGAACGTGAAGAAGGTGAAGCGCGCCGTGCAGGCGATCGTCGACCAAGTGCTGAACAACGAGGCGTCGCTCGTGGGCCTGACGACGCTGCGCGACTACGACGAGTACACGTTCACTCACTCGGTGAACGTCTGCATCTTCTCGGTCGCGCTCGGCCGCAAGCTCGGCCTCTCGAAGTTGCAGTTGTACGATCTCGGGATGGCGGCGCTGTTCCACGACGTCGGGAAGTCGCGCGTGCCGCTCGAGGTGTTGAACAAGCAGGGCGGGCTGTCGGACGAGGAGTGGCGCATCATGCAGGCTCACCCCTGGCTCGGCGTGCTCACGCTGTTCGGGTTGCGGGGCTACGGCGAGATCCCCTACCGCGGCATGATCGTCGCCTACGAGCACCATATGAAGACCGACTTGACGGGCTATCCCAAGTCGCTGCGGTCGCGCGACCTCTCGATCTACTCGAAGGTCGTGGCCGTAGCCGACGGGTTCGACGCCGCCACCAGCCGGCGCGTGTATCAGACCGTGCCGATCCAGCCCGACCAGGTGCTCAAGGAGATGTGGGAGAACCCGCGGCGCGGCTACGACAACGTGCTGGTGAAGGCGTTCATCAATCTCATTGGCATCTACCCCGTGGGGACGTGCGTCATTCTCGACACCTTGGAGGTCGCTATCGTCCACAGCGCCAATGCCGACGTGGCGCAGGTGCACCGGCCGGTGGTGCGCGTGCTCACGACCCCCGACGGGGCGCTGCAACATCCCGGCTTCCTGGCCGACCTCGCGCAGCGGGACGCGCAGGGCACCTTCCCGCGCACGATTGTCAAAGTCACCGACCCCCAGAAATACGGCATCAACGTCAGCGACTACTTTGTCTGAGCACCCGATCGCCGCGCGCTGGCGGGCGATGCGGGGCGACCGGGGGACAGCTGCACGTGCCGCGCTGATCCCCTACCTCACGGCGGGGTTCCCCACGCCCGCGCGCTCGCTCGAGGCGCTGCGCGCAGTCGAGGCCGCGGGCGCGGACTTGGTCGAAGTGGGCGTGCCGTTCTCCGATCCCTTGGCCGACGGACCGACCATCCAGCGTTCCACGCAGGCCGCCCTGGATCAGGGGATGACGGTGGCGCGCGTGCTGGAGCTGATCCGCCAGGCCGAGCTCCGCGTGCCGGTGATTGTGATGACGTATCTCAACCCGGTGATGGCGTACGGGCTGGAGCGCTTCCTCGCGGACGCCGCCGCCGCGGGGGCGTCGGGGCTGTTGCTCACCGATCTGCCGGCGGGGGTCGACCTCGCGCTCGAGGCGCGGGTGGGCGCCAGCCCGCTCGCGTTGATCCGCCTCATCGCGCCGACGACGACCGCGGCACGCCTGGCGCGCGCCGTGCAGGACGCACGCGGGTTCCTCTATGTGATCTCGCGGCTCGGCGTGACCGGCGTGCGCGACCAGGTGCCCCTCGATCTCGCCGACCAAGTGGCCCGGGTCCGGGCGGCGAGCGCGCTGCCGCTCGCGATCGGGTTTGGCATTGCGACGCCGGCGCAGGCACGCGCGGCGGCCCGGCTCGCCGACGGGGTGGTCGTGGGCAGTGCCCTGGTCGAGGCGCTCGGGGCGGGCGGGCTCGGGGCGATGGAGCGCCTGATGCGCGACCTGGCCGGGGCGATGCGGGGCGGGGAGGGAGAGGGCGAGGGAGAGGGAAACGGAGCTCCCCCGCGCGGGGACCGGGGCAGGGGGAAGGCGCAGGGAAACGGGGCGGCGACGTGACAGCCAACCGGCTGGTCGCGGTCTACAGTCGCGCGATCGCGGTCGGCGGGCCGCTCCTCTTGGCCGGTGTGCTCATCGCCGATCCGCGGTGGACGGGTCAGCTCCCCGAAGTGTTCGTCATGACGGTGGCCGCGCTGTTGTTGCGCGCAGCGCAGGTGCCGCTCAGCAAGTACTCCTACCTCACGCAGACGGGTCTCGTGGCGCTCGCCGGCAGTCTGCTCGTGGGCGTCCCCGCCACGGCGCTCGCCGTGGCGCTCAGTGTGGTGGGGGCGGACTGGCTATGGCAGAAGAAGATGTTCCGCGCTGCCCTCGTGAACCTGGGGCGCGAGGTCGTGGCCCTCGTCGGCGCCTACGGCGTGTACGCGGGGATGTTGCGGTGGTCGGAGGGGGTGGCGCCGGGGCTGCACGTCGAGCTCGTCCCGGCGCTGTTCTTCTACGCGCTCGCGTATTTCGTGATCGGCCGGCTGCTGTTCTACTTCGCCCTGATCATTCGCGGCAAGCTAGAGCAGGACGAGCGGCTGCTGATCCTGCGCTACGAGTGCATTGCCTATGGCGCGACGGTGGTGGCGGTGGGCGTCGTCGTGGGCGCCGTGGTCTACTGGCCGCCGCTCGCCTGGCTCTTTGTCGCGGCCGCGCTCGGCGCGCTCGGGCTCCTGTTCAAGCACACGATCGAGGAGGCGATCGCCGCCGAGGAGCTCAACAAGATCCATGCGATGGAGGCGGTGATCACGAGCAACGTCAGCCTGCAGGACTCGTTCGCGCGCATCGAGCGACTCGCCCATCGGCTGGTGGATTGGGGCGACTTTCGCATCTACCGCCGCCAGGACGGAGCGCTGCGCCTCGCCTACCGCGGCGAGATCGGCCGGCCTGAGCGCACCGAGCCCACGGCGGACATCGCCACTCTCCGCGAGCAAGTGACGCAGAGCGGCGTCGCGGTCGTGATCGACGATGTGACGCGCGACAAGCGGGTCGCCGACGCGCCGCTGTACGTGCAGAGCCTGGTGATGGTCCCGTTGAAGTTCGGCGATCAGGTGATCGGCACGCTCGAGGTAGAGCACCACAAGCGCAAGGTGTACCGGGCGAAGGATGTGTTCACGATCTACACGTTCGCGAACCAGCTGGCGACGGCGATCCACATCACCGACCTCCGCCGACCCCTGCTCGATACGGTGGAGACGATGACGCAGCAGCTCGCGACCCTCTCGCGTGCCGCCCAGTCGTTGCGGGTGGCAGCGAGCGCGGTAGCGCAGTCCACGGGCGCGATCCGCGAGGGCGTCCTGGCCGAGCAGGGCGAGGTCTCGGGCGGGCTCGAGGCCACGGAAAGCCTGGCGCAGGTGTCGCGGCGGGTGTCGGAGGACGGCACGGACGCGGCCCAAGCATCCACGACGGCGAGCGAGGTGGCGACCAAGAACCGCCAGCAGATCCGGGACGCGATAGAGCGGCTGGTCGCGCTCAAGACCTTCGTGAGCGATGCGTCCGGGCAGGTGCAGGCGCTCGGCCAGGTGAGTCGGCGCATCACGGGGTTCATCGCCTCGATCCGCGAGCTCGCCGACATGACGAACCTGCTGGCGTTGAACGCGGCGATCGAGGCGGCGCGCGCTGGCAAGCACGGCAAGGGCTTCGCGGTCGTGGCCGAGGAGGTGCGCCGCCTGGCCGAGCAGAGCGCGACGGCGGCGCTCGAGGCGGGCGAGCTGGTCCAGGACATTCACCGCCAGGTGGGCGAGGTGGTGGAGCAGATGCGGCGGGGGCAGGTGAACGTGAGCGGGGTGGAGGAGGTGTCGTCGGCCGCGCTCCAAGCGCTCGACGCCATCGTGGTCGCGACCGCCGAGGCGACGGGCCACGCGCACCGCATCGCCGCCGCCGCCGGCGAGCAGGACAAGGCGTTCGGGGCGCTGCGCCAACGCATTCACGCCGTGGCCGCGATCGCCGGGAAGAACCGGGCCGAAGCGGATGACGTGGCGACGCGGGCCGATGAGGCGGCGCGCGGGCTCACCGAGCTCGAGCGCGCGACGCGCGAGCTCGAGGATGTGGCCGCGATGTTGCGCGAGCTGACGCGCGGCTTTGCGAGCATCGCATAGCCCGGGTTACCATTCCCCGATGCCGCGGGGCGAGCGGGTGTACGTGGCCTTAGGGTCGAATCTGGGCGACCGCGCGGCGCATCTTGCCCACGCGCGGGCGCGGCTCGCGGCGCTCCCTGCGACGCGGCTCGTGAAGCAGTCCGCCGTGGAAGAGACCGCGCCCCTAGGCCCGGTGCCACAGGGCCCCTATCTGAACCAGATGGTGCTGCTCGCCACCGAGCTCGCGCCTGCGGCGCTCCTGCGGGAGCTGCACGGCATCGAGGCGGAACGCGGGCGCGAGCGCCGGGTCCGCTGGGGCCCGCGCACGCTGGATCTCGATATCGTGCGCTACGGCACCCGCGTCGAGCGTACCGCGGAGCTCACGCTTCCCCATCCCGAGCTCGAGCACCGCGACTTCTGGCGCCGCGAGATGGCGGAGCTCGACCGGGCGCCCGAAGTCGCCACCCGTGGTTGACCCCGCGAAGCCCCTCACTGTCCGCACCCTGCTGGAGATGAAGCAGCGGGGCGAGCGGATCGTGATGCTCACCTGCTACGACGCGCTATTCGCGCGGCTCCTCGAGGCAGCGGGCGTCGACGTGCTGTTGGTCGGAGACTCGGTGAACGAGGTGCTCGCCGGCGCGGAGACGACGCTCTCGGCCACGCTCGAGCAGATGCTGTACCACACGAAGAGTGTGCGGCGCGGCAGCGCGCGCGCGCTCGTGGTGTGCGACCTACCGTTTCTCACGTATCAGGTGTCGCGCGAGGAGGCGATCAAGAACGCCGGGCGCGTGCTCCAGGAGACCGGCTGCCACGCGGTGAAGCTGGAGGGCGGGCAGCCGATGGCCGACACGGTGCGGGCGCTCGTGGACATCGGGATTCCGGTGATGGGCCATCTCGGGCTGACGCCGCAGTCGGTGCACGCGCTCGGCGGTCATCGTGTGCAGGGGCGGGACGACGCGACGGCGGAGCGGCTGAAGGCGGACGCGCGGGCGCTCGAGGCGGCCGGGGCGTTCGCGATCGTGCTCGAGCTGGTCCCGGCCCCGCTCGCCTCCCAGATCACGAAGGCCCTCACGATTCCCACCATCGGGATCGGGGCCGGCCCGGCGTGCGACGGCCAAGTGCTCGTGCTCCACGACCTGCTCGGCTTGAACGACCGGTTCAGCGCCAAGTTCGTGAAGCGCTACGCCGCGATGGCCGAGGACGTGCGCGAGGCGGTGCGGCTGTACGCGGCGGAGGTGCGCGAGGGGCGCTATCCGGGGCCAGAGCACTCGTTGCCGAAATAGCATGCGGGAGATCGTTACGCCCGCGGAGATGCGCGTCTGGTCGCGAGCCGAGCGCGCGCGGGGCGGACGGCTCGGGTTCGTCCCCACCATGGGGGCGCTGCATGAGGGGCACTTGCGGCTCGTGGACCGTGCGCGCGCGCGCGTCGAGCGCGTCGTCCTGAGCGTGTTCGTCAACCCACTGCAGTTCGGGCCCCAGGAGGACTTCGTCGCGTACCCCCGTGACCTCCCGCGCGATCGGACGCTCGCGGCGGAGCGCGGCGTGGACTGTCTGTTCGCTCCGGAGCGCGCGGCCCTCTATCCCACCGAGCCGTTGGTGCGGCTTGACCCGGGGCCCCTGGCGGACACGCTGGAGGGCGCGGCGCGGCCGGGCCATTTCGCCGGCGTGCTCACCGTAGTCGCCAAGCTGTTCCATCTCGTCGAGCCGGACCTCGCGGTGTTCGGCCGCAAGGATTTTCAGCAGGCGATGCTGGTGCGTCGGATGGCGGCCGATCTCGACTTCGCGCTCGAGGTTGACGTTGCGCCCACGGTGCGCGAGTTGGACGGCCTCGCGCTCTCCTCCCGCAACCGCTTGCTGAGCGGCGACGAACGGCGCTCCGCGCTCGCCCTGTCGCGCGCGCTGCGCGCCGTGGAACAGGCATGGCGCGCGGGAGAGGCGGACCCGAAAGCGCTGGAGCGGCGCGGTCGGGAGGTGCTCGCCGCGCCGGGCGTGACGCCCGACTACCTCGCGTTCGTCGACGAGGCGCTGCGTCCCGTGGCGCGCGCCGACGCGCGCACCGTCGTCGTCGTCGCGGCGCGCGTGGGGCGGACGCGGCTCATCGACAACGTGGTGCTCGGCGAGGGCGTGGCCGGCGACACCGCAGTGCGGACGTGACGGGGCTCCCGGCCTGGGCGATCGTCAGCGCGGACCGCCGGGCGCACATCGAGCGCGTGGCCGGGCTGCTGTCGGCATGGGCGATGGCGCTGAACCTCGCCGACCCCGAACGCGCGCGCTGGCTCAAAGCCGCCTGGCTGCATGACGCGCTGCGCGACGCGCCCGCGGCGAACGAGCTCGACCACGGACCGCTAGCGGCGGATCGCGCGGCGCAGGAGGGCGAGCGCGACCAGGGCGTGCTCGACGCGGTGCGCTACCACTCCCTCGGGTACGCGCGCTGGGACGACGTCGGGAAGATGCTCTACCTCGGCGACTACTTGGAACCCGGGCGGCCCTTCGATCACGAACTGCGGCGCGCGCTCGCGGGGCGGGTCGCGACGGAGCGGGATGCCGTGCTCAAACAGGTCGCGGCGCGGAGGGTCGCTCGCGCGATCGACTCGCGCTGGCCCTTGGCGCAGCTCACGGTGGATTTCTGGAACTCGCTCGTCGGATACTGACCGGTGTGACGCTCGGGCTCCTGGCGTGCCGGGGGGAGGGCGCGCGGAGCGCCCCGCTCCCGATCCCCGGGGAGCAGGGCGTCCGCACCACGGTCGAAGTCCTGAACGCGAGCGGCAAGCCGGGGCTCGCCAAGACCGCGACCCGGATGCTGCGCCGGGCGGGGATCGACGTGCTCACCTTCCGCACGGCGCCCGACACGCTCGGCCCGCTTGATTCGACCCGTATTGTGGTGCGCCGCGGCGACGTCGCGGCGGGCGAGCGGGTGCGCCGGGCGTTAGGCGCCGGGCGCGTGACAGCCGCGCCGGACGCGCGCAAGCTGCTCGACGCGAGCGTGTTCCTCGGGACCGACTTCGCGCCGCGCGTGCCGTTTCATCCCTGAGCCGTGCGTTCGCGGGAGCGGCACGGCCGCATGGGGCGCTAGACGCGCGGGGCGGGCTCGGGATCGGCAGGCGCTACCCGGCGCGCGCGCGCTGCGAGTTCCACGCGGAGCTGCCCGCACGCCGCGCTGATGTCGAGCCCGCGGCTGCGCCGCACCACCGCTTCCACGCCCTGCTGTTTCAGGCGCCGTGCGAACGCGAGCATCTGCGCCCGCGGGCTGGGCGTGAGCTCGGGGGCGCCCCCGGGATGCAGCGGCAACAGGTTGACGAGGGCGCCGAGCGGCTGCGCGAGACGGGCCAGGCGATCGGCCTCAGCCAGGGCGTCGTTCTGCCCGCCAATCAGCACGTACTCGAGCGTCACCCGCCGACGGAACGCCCCGAGCGCCGTGAGCACTTCGGGGAGGGGGTACTTCTTCTCGATCGGCATCAGCGCCTGGCGCAGCGCCGTGCTCGGCGCATGGAGCGACAGCGCCACCCGGAACTGTTCGGGCCGGCGCGCCAGCTTTGCCAGGTTGGGGAGGATGCCCACCGTTGAGACGGTGATGTGGCGCGCTCCGATCCCGAAGCCCTCGGGATGGTTCAAGATCGTGAGCGCCAGGTCCACGGCGTCCCAGTTGAGGAGCGGCTCGCCCATGCCCATGAACACCACGTTCGTGGGCTTCTGCGCCGCGTCGCGCAGCACGAGCTCGCGCACCTGGCCCGTGATCTCCGCCGCCGACAGGTTGCGGCGAAACCCCATCCGCCCCGTGGCGCAGAACACGCACCCTAAGGCGCACCCTTCCTGGGACGAGAGGCAGAGCGTGCGACGCTTCCCCTCCGGGATCAGCACGGATTCGATTGCCTCGCCCGCGTCGAGGTTCCACAGGAACTTCTCGGTGCCGTCGGCCGACACCTGGTGCGCCGCGAGCTCGAGGCGGCCGAGGGGGTACGCCTCGGCGAGTGCGCGGCGCAGCGTGGCGGGGAGTTCGCGCGCCTCCTCCCACGTCGCTACGGGCCGCTGCCACAGCCGCGGCAGGATCTGCTGCAGCCGGTAGGGCGGCTCGGCGCGGTCTGCGAGCCACGCAGCCAGGGCGACGCGCGCGGCGTCGGGCGTGAGCGAGAGGAGATCGCTCACCGGCGGGTTCCAGCCCGGGCCACGGCGACGCGCATAAGTGGCGCTCGGCGCATACGTTGCATGTCGCCCGTAACTTAACTAGGTTCGGCCACCATCCCCACGGCGGCCGGCGTTGGGACTTTGTTCTCCGGCAGCTTAGGCGCCAACCGATGTCAGCTCCTTTCGTTATTCCGCCAGCAGGATCCGTCCCGCCGACCGCGCGTCGCCGCACCGGGTTGCGAATCGGCGGGATGCTTGGAGTCGTCCTGCTCGCCGCCTGGTTCGCGTCCGGTGGCTACGATCACCTAACAGCGCCCAATCATCGCTGGAAGCTCCCTAACGGAGACACGATCGAGGTGCTGACCTACGACACCTACTACGAAGGGAGCTATAGCTTGACGGGTAAAGGCATTTCGGGCGCCCGCTACTTGCGATTGCGGTTTCGCAGCGCACTGCAGCAACCGGCGCGTGATCGGAGCGATGTGCAGGCCGCGGTGGAGATTCTATGCCCCATCGCCAACAAACAGGGGCTGCGAGAGCTCCTGATCCAGCCAACTCGGGCGTGGTTCTTCGACCTCCTGAGGACGTCTCACAACTACCACTTCCGCGTACAATCCGCCGCCCAGTGTGATGAAGTGCGCGGGACTGGTTGACTGGGTTGGCGCGCGGCGCAACGAGCACTCGAGCGACGACCTGGCCAAGCCAGCAGCTTAAAGAGCGATCCGTTGGGCGGCCCGCGCGAAACTTCGACATATCCCTTGCCCGTAAGCAGGGCTTAACGAACGACTGGACCTGCGCGCAGCAACTGGCTCCGCTGTGCCGGACGCGCGGCATGTGGCCTGCCACCAGCGTATACGAGCGAATCGAGAGTGAGGCACGTCTAGGATGTTCGGAATCCCGGGGGAGGTATTCTGGCCGACATTTAGTTTCGTGGTGATCATCTCGGCTGTGGTGGCCGGCATCGCTCTGCTCCGACTCTTACCCCGGGGTAGCGGTACCCGCCAGCTCGCGAGCGAGTACCGTCAGACGTTGGACGACCTGTAGACCCGGCTCGTCGAACTCGGTGAACTGAAGCAGCGACTCGGTGAGCTGGAAGAGCGTGTGGACTTCGCCGAACGACTCCTCGCCAAACAGCGCGAGGGGCAGCGGTTGGGCCCACCTCAAGAGTAATGCGGAGTGACGCAAAGCAGAGAC
>DATBCS010000161.1:0-5088 GCA_036270315.1 Gemmatimonadales bacterium | reverse complement strand
CGAGTCGGGCCATTTGACGGACGAGAACGGCACGGTCCTCGGCAAGCGGACCCCGGCGCACGCTGCGGCTGTCGTCGGCGACACGGTCGGCGATCCGTTCAAGGACACCGCCGGCCCGTCACTGCACGTCCTCATCAAACTGCTGAGCACGGTGACCCTGGTGCTGGCACCGCTGTTTGTCTAGCCAACTCCTCGCCCGGAAGACCGTCGACCAATGCATCGCCGACGGTGAAGCGGGCGGCGGGCTGCGGCGCTCGCTCGGCCCGCTGCAGCTCACCGCGCTCGGGATCGGCGCGATCGTCGGGGCGGGAATCTTCGCGGCCATCGGGTCCGCGATCTCGGGCGATGCCGGGCACGCCGGCGCCGGTCCCGCGATTATCATTTCGATCCTGCTTGCGGGCGTGACGAGCGCCCTCGCCGCGCTCACGTATTCCGAGTTCGCCGCGATGATCCCGATCTCGGGGAGCGCGTACACGTACGCCTACGCCACCCTGGGGGAGTTCGTAGCGTGGATCATCGGGTGGGACCTGATCCTGGAATACGCCGTCGGCAACGTCGCGGTCGCGATCGGCTGGGCCGGGTACTTCGACTCGCTGTTGCGGGGCCTGGGGCTCGAGCTGCCGCGCTGGCTCGTCACGGACCTGTGGAGCGCCGTGCATGACCCGGCGCTCCTCGCCGCGGCCCCCCACCTCGGCCCCCTCCCGGTGATCTTCAACCTCCCCGCGTTTGCCATCGTCGCCGTCGTGACGTGGCTGCTCGTGATCGGCACCCGGGAGTCGGCGTGGGTGAATACCGCGATGGTGGCGATCAAGATCTGCATCATTGGGTTGTTCCTGGTCGTCGGCTTCCACTACGTGCGCCCCGCGCAGTGGACCACGCCGCGCTTTGCCCCGAACGGGTTCGCGGGCATCTCCGTCGGGGCCGCGATCATCTTCTTCTCCTATATCGGCTTCGACGCCGTGAGCACGGCGTCCGAGGAGGCCAAGAACCCGCAGAAAGACATCCCCTTCGGCATCATCGCGTCGCTCATCATCTGTACCGTGCTGTACGTGGCGATCGCGCTCGTGCTGACCGGGATCATCCCGTGGGACCGGCTCAACGTGCCTGACCCGCTGGCCGTGGCGCTCCAATACATCCATGCCGATTGGGCCGCGGGCGTCCTGGCCCTGGGGGCCGTCGCCGCGATGACCTCCGTGCTGCTCGTGTTCCAGCTGGGCCAGGCGCGCATCTTCATGTCGATGGCCCGCGACGGATTGTTGCCGCCGTGGGCCGCGCGGCTCCACCCCCGGTACCGCACGCCCTACCTGACCACGATCGTCACCGGCGTGTTCGTGGCGGTGTTTGCGGCCCTCGCGCCCATCGGCGTCGTGCTCGAGCTCACGAACATCGGGACGCTGTTCGCCTTCATCCTCGTCGCCGCCGGCATCATGGTGCTGCGGCGTACCGACCCCACCCGGGCGCGCCCGTTCCGCACGCCGTGGGTGCCGTTCCTGCCGCTCTTGTCGATCGGCTTCTGCCTCTACTTGATCGTGAGCCTGCCGCTCTTGACGAAGCTGCGCTTCGTCGCCTGGTTGGCGCTCGGCGCGGTGATCTACTTCCTCTACAGCGTGCGCCATAGCCGCGTGCGACGCCTCGACCTCGACCGGCGGTGAAGCTGCACACCAAGATCTTCGTCGGCCTCGTCACCGGGGGCGGGAGCGGGCTGCTCATCAACCGGTGGGCGGGCGACGCCCCGTGGGTGCGCTGGGTGGACACCAACGTCGCGGGACCCGTGGGCCAGATCTTCCTGCGCCTCCTCCTGATGACCGTGGTGCCGCTCGTGTTCACGTCGATCACGCTCGGGGTCGCCGGGCTCGGCGACGTCCGCAAGGTGGGGCGCGTGGGCATCCGCGCCTTCAGCTACTTCCTGGTGTCGACCGCGATCTCGGCGGTCATCGGCATCGTGCTCGTGAATCTCGTACGCCCCGGCGTCGGCGTGCCGGTGGCGGTGCGCGAGCAGCTGCTCGCGACGTACCATGGCCAGGTGGCGGGCCTGCAGGCGGGCGGCGGCACGCACTTCGGCGTCGACCTGTTCGTGAACATCGTGCCGCGCAATCCGTTCCAGGCCGCCGCGAACATGGACATGCTGGGCATCATCTGCTTCGCCCTGGTGTTCGGCGCGGCCCTGACGCTCGTGCCCGAGGAGCGCGCCCGCCCCGTGATCCGGCTGCTCGATGCCGTGGGCGCCGCCATCCTCAAGATCATCGATCTCGCCATGCACCTCGCCCCCTACGGCGTGTTCGCTCTGATCTTCGTCGTCACCTCGCTCCTGGGGTGGGACATCCTGCAGAAGCTGCTCACCTACGTGCTGGTGGTGCTCGCCGGACTGCTGCTCCACGGCACCGTCACCCTGTCGCTCCTCGTGCGGTTCCTGGGGGGCTTGAACCCCGTGACGTTCTGGCGCCGGATCACCCCGAGCATCGTCACCGCCTTCTCCACGAGCTCGAGCAACGCGACGCTGCCCACGAACATCCAGGTGGCCGAGGAGGAGTTGCACATTCCGCCCAAGGTCGCGGGCTTCGTCCTGCCGCTCGGCTCGACGATGTGCCACAACGGCACCGCGCTGTACGAGGGCGTGACGGTGCTGTTTCTGGCGCAGGTGTTCGGGATCCACTTGACGCTCGGCCAGCAGGTGATCGCCATCGTGCTGAGCGTGCTCACGGCGGTGGGAACGGCCGGCGTGCCGGGCGGGTCGCTGCCGCTCGTGATGGTGGTGTGCGCCGCGGTCGGCATCCCCCCCGAAGCGGTGGGGATCGTGTACGGGCTGGACCGGATCCTCGACATGACCCGCACCACGGTAAACGTGTGCGGCGATCTCACGGCCGCGGTCTACGTGGCGCGCACCGAAACCGACTGGGATCCCGCCACGGTCACCGCCGGCGGGACGCGGGCCGCGGCGACCTAGCGGGGCCCGCCCGGTGGGCTCACGCCCATGCCGCGGCGAGCGCCAAGGCGCCGACCGCGGGATCGATGCGGTTGGGTACGAGGCGCGCCCGCGGCAGACCCAGGGTGAGTTGCTCCCGGAACGCCACCGTCAACGGCGACTGGGGCAACATTAACCCGCCCGTGATCGCGACGGGGATCGGCGCCTCCCCTGCGAAGTGCGCCGCCAGCGCGACGACGAGCGCGACCAGTTCCCGCGCCGCATCGGTCACGGCGCGCTGCGCGACGACCTCCCCCTCGCGGGCCGCGTTGAGGACGTGCGGGGCCAGCGACGCCACCTGCGCCGGGGTCGCGGTGGCCGTCCAGCGGACCAGGTCGTCGAAGTGCGGCAGCCCGAGCGCGCCGAGCAGCCGCGCCAGCAGGGTCGACCCCTCGCCCCGGCCGTCCTGCGCCCGCGCCGCCGCGTCGAGCGCGCTGCGCCCCAGCCAGTAGCCGCCCCCCTCGTCCCCGAGCTGCCACCCGTACCCGCCGGCACGGTGCACGGCCCCGCGCGGGTCGCGCGCGTAGGCGATCGACCCGGTGCCCGCGGTGACCACCACGCCCGGCCCATGCGCGAACGCCATGGTGAGCGCCACCTCGCCGTCCGCCAGGACGCGTACTCGCCGCGCCACCCCGGCGTCCCGCAGCGCGGCCTCGAGCTCCGCCTGCTCCTGCGCCCGGCCGGCGCCCGCGGCGCCCACCGCGGCCTGGTCCACGGGCAGCGCGACGCCCGCCTGGGCCGCCGCGCGCCGCGCCGTCTCGGCGAGGATCGCCGCCGAGGCCACCGCGCTGCCCGGGCGCATCGCCGCGCCGGGTCCCTCGGCCCGCCCCAGCACGCGCTGGTCCGCGCGCGCGACAACGACCGTGGAGTGCGACCCCCCGGCGTCCGCCCCGAGCAGGGTGGTGGACCGCGCTGGCGCCTGCCCGGACGACGCCATCCGCCTAGGCCGCCCCCCCCGCCGCCGCGCGCCGCGGGAACGCCGCCGCCACGATGCCCACCGCCACCGTCACCGCCGTGCCGAGCGGCACGTACCACGGCCACGCGAGCCCCGGCAACCAGTGCCAGCGCTCCGGGAACCGGGGGATCACGGCGCCCCCCACGATCGGCGTCATGAGGAGCACGCTCGCGCAGATCGCAATGATCACGTCGCGCTGGCGCGCCCGGGGCCACACCCCGCCCAGCACGTAGGTGCCGAGCAGCGCTCCGTAGGTCACGGAGGCGACGCTCAACGCGAGCTGGACGACCGGGGTGTTCTGATTCTGGAACGCCATCGCGCCCGCCACGAGCACGGCGGTCCAGAATAGCGTGAGCCAGCGGCCGACCCACAACAGGTGCGTGGACTCCGCGCGGCCCGTGAGCGGGGCGTAGAAATCGTTCGTGGATGCAGAGGCGAGCGAGTTGACTGCGGACGCGTGGCTGCTCATTGCCGCCGCCAGGATCCCCGCGACCACGAGGCCGGCGAGCCCGGCCGGGAGCCGGGTGATCACGAACGCCGGATAGATGGCATCGCTCCGCACCGTGGGGCTGTCCGCTCCGGCGAGCCAGAGACTCGTCCCCACCAGCAGGAACAGTGCGAACTGCAGGATGATGAACACCCCCGACCCGACGAGCGCCCGCTGCGCGTCCTTTAAGCCGCGCGCCGCGAGCAGGCGCTGCACGATCAGATGGTCCGTGCCATGCGAGGCCGCCGACAGCAGCGCCCCGCCCACGAGCCCGCCCCAGAAGGTGTAGAGCACGCTGAGCGACGGCCGGAAGTCGAGCGTCACGAGCTTGCCCTGACTCCAGGCCCGCGCGAATGCGCCCGCGCCCCCCGCGAGCTCGGTCGCCACGATCAGCGTGGCGATTCCGCCCAGCAGATAAACGCCGAGCTGGATCACGTCCACCCACACCACCGCGCGGAGCCCCCCGACCCAGGTGTAGATCACCGTCACCACGCCGATCGCCAAGATCCCGGCCGGCATACTCCAGTGGGTGATGAGCGCCAGCGGAATCGCCGTGGCGAAGATGCGCACGCAGTCCGCGAGGGCGCGCGTGACGAGAAACACGCCCGACGCGGTGCGCCGCGCCGCGGGACCGAAGCGGCGCTCCAACCGCTGATACGCCGTGTCCTGGGTGCCCTCGAAATA
>DATBCS010000160.1:0-1999 GCA_036270315.1 Gemmatimonadales bacterium | reverse complement strand
CGGAACGCTTCCTCGAGCGGGCGCGACTGGGCGTTGGTGCGGTACAGGATCGCCATCCCCTCATAGACGGCGTCGGCCCCGGCCCGGCGCTCCAGTTCCCCCGCGAGCCACTCCGCCTCATCGCGCTCGTCGGCCGACGTGAGCAGGGTGACGGGCTCCCCGCCCTGGCGCGCGGTGAACAGCGTCTTGCCGAGGCGCCGCGCGTTCTCGGCGATGACGCCGTTGGCGGCGTCGAGGATCACCTGGGTGGAGCGGTAGTTCTGTTCCAGCTTCACGAGCGTCGTGCCCGGGAAGTCCTGCTGGAAGGCCAGCATGTGCCGCACGTCCGCGCCGCGCCACCCGTAGATCGCCTGGTCGTCGTCGCCCACTACGCAGAGGTTGTGGTGGGTCGCGGCGAGCAGCTTCACGAGCCGGTACTGGGCGGAGTTCGTGTCCTGAAACTCGTCCACCAGCACATGGTCGAAGCGGCGCTGCCAGGCAGCGAGCCGGTCCGGGTGCTCCCGGAACAGCGTGAGGGGGTGGAGCAGCAGGTCGTCGAAGTCCATCGCGTTCGCCTGGCGCAGCGCGGGCCCGAGGGCGGCGTAGAGCTCCGCCGCCACCCGCTCGAGCGGGGACTCGGCGCTCGCGCCCAGCTCCTCGGGCAGGAGCAGCCGGTTCTTCGCGCCCGAGATGATGGCGTGGAGCGCCCGCGGAGGGTACGCCTTGGGGGAGTGGCCGCGCTGCTCGAGCAGGCGCTTGATGAACGACTGGGAGTCGTCCTGGTCGTAGATCGTGAAGTTCGGCCCGAACCCGAGCTGCGCCGCCTCGCGGCGCAACAGCCGGGCCCCGAGCCCGTGGAACGTGCCGATCCACAGCCCTTTGGGGTCGGCGCCGAGCAGGCTCGCCACGCGCGTGCGCATCTCCCCGGCGGCCTTGTTCGTGAAGGTGACGGCGAAGATGCGCGATGGGGCGACGCCCTGCTCCTCGATCAGATACGCGATCCGCGCGGTCAGGACCCGGGTCTTCCCCGATCCCGCGCCCGCGAGCACGAGGAGCGGGCCCCCGGCGTGGCGCACGGCGGCCTGTTGCGCTGGATTGAGGGGCAAGCTCATGTGCGGGAGACGAGCGGGAGTTCCAGCACGAACTCCGCTCCCGCGCCGGGGGCCGTCGGCCGGTACACCAGGCGGCCGCCGTGCTGCTGCTCGACGATGCGGCGGGCGAGGGCGAGTCCGATGCCCCAGCCCCCGGGCTTGGTCGAGACACCGGGCTCGAACAGTTGGGCCCGCACGTCCGCCGCGACGCCGGGCCCGTCGTCGCGCACGCTCACGCGCGCCGCCCGCGTCGCGGCGACGACGGTGACGTCGATGCGCCCGCCGCGGCCCGAGAGGGCGTCGATGGCGTTCTTGACGACCGCCTCCAGCGCCCACTCGAGCAACACCGGATCCCCCAGCGCCGTGGGACCGGGGCCCGTGGCGCTCAGGGCCAGGGTCACGGGACTGGCGAGGGTCGGGAGCCGCGGCCGGAAGTAGCCCACCACGCGTTCGGCCACGGCCCCGAGCCCGACCGGCTCGCGGCGCGCCGGCCGCCCGATCCGCTCGAACCGCTTGGCGACCCGCTCGAGCCGCTCCGCGTCGGCGGCGAGATGGCCGGCCAGGTCGGCAGCGGTGGTCTCGGGGTGCTCCCGCAGATAGGCGATCCACCCCGTGAGGCTCATCAGCGGCGTCCCGAGTTGGTGCGCCGACTCGCGCGCCATCGCCACCCACAACCGGTCGCGCGCGGCGGCAACCTGCGAGCGGTACGCCCAGGCCGCGAGCAGCGCGAGGCAGAGGAAGACCCCCGCCTGGAGCGCCGCGAGCCCGATGAAGCGGCGCGCTGCGGGCAGCGCCCCATAGTGAATCGTGCCCACGCCGGGCTCGACCAGCGGTACGTTCTCGCCGTCGAGCTCGCCAATCCACCCGGCGAGCCGCGCCGGGTCGGCCGCGACGCTCGCGGGGGCGTTGTCGAGCGCGGTGATCCGCCC
>DATBCS010000159.1:0-3068 GCA_036270315.1 Gemmatimonadales bacterium | reverse complement strand
CCACAAGCCGAACGCCACGCCCCCGACCGCGACGCCCAGTGCTCGCCACAGGACGAAGCGGAGGATGTCGCGGCCGCGCGCGCCCACGGCCCGTCGCACCGCGAGCTCGAAGCGCAGCGATACGACCCACAACCGCATCATGGCGAACGTGCCTACGGTCGCGATCACCAACATGACCCACCCTTCCAGCCCGAACAGGTTACCCACCCATCGCGTCGGCGCGGCCTCCCGGGCGCCGAACTCCGCGGCGCTCGTGTGCACGAACCGGGCGCCCGCGCCGAGCGTATCGCGGAGGCCGCGCTCCACAGCGGCGAGCGCCGTGGAGTCGGGTGGCGCGCGCAGCACGAGGTCCACCGACCGCGCGGGGTGCTGCAGCACGCTCAAGTAGACGGCGTACGGAGGCTCGAGTCCCGCGCCGAATCCGCTGCGCGGGGGATCGTCCACGACCCCGACGACCGTATACCAGGCCCCGGGGATGCGCCCCACGTAGATGCCCCGGCCTACGGGCGCACCGTGTTGAAAGTGATCGCGCGCAAGCGACCGGTTCACGACGGCGACGCGCCGGGCGCCCCAGGCATCGGCATCCCCGATGGGACGCCCGGCCACGACGGGCTGTCCCAGAGCGCGAAACGTGTCGGCGCTCACGAGATAATGCGTCGCCGGGACCGACTTCCACGGCACCCAGACCCCGTCGATAAAACACTTCCCACAATCGGTCGTGACGACGTCTACCATGCCGAGTCCCGTGAGGGTACCGGGGCTCGTGAGGCTGACGGCCACGCGCCGGGGCGAGGCACCGAGGCGGCGGAGCAGTGACCGGTAGTTCGCCGCGCGGGTGGCGGGTGGTGCGTCGGGTGCGGTGACTTCGAATAGGTCACCGACCGATGCCGCCGACGGGCCGGGCACGAGCAGGCCAGCGGCCCGACCGTGCAGCAGCGCCGCCGCGGTCAGCACCGTGAGACTCAGGCCGAGCTGGACAGCCGGCACGGACAGCTCGAGCGGTTTCCCGTGGGGCCCCGGGAGCGCGGAACGGCGGCGCTGAACCACGAGGGGGAGCGTGGCGCCGAGGATGAGGCCGGCCACGGTGGCGCCGAGCGTCTCGAAGGTGACGACGACCGTCCCGGCGCTCACGCTGCCGGCCCACGCCGCCATCATAAGCCGCGTGGCGACCGCCCCGGCAACGCCGCCCATGACGAGCGCGGTCACGGCGAGGGTGCCGCTTTCGAGCAGCCCGGCCGCGAGCAGGTGGCGCCGCGACGCGCCAACCGCTCGGCGCACGCTCACCTCGCGAGCCCGCTGCGCCGCGCGCGCGGCCGACAGTGACAGGACCGTGACCGTCGCCACGGCGAAGACGCCCGCCGCGACCACCACGAGCAGTCGGAAGAGTGTCACGAGCGCGGCCTGGCCCGTCGCGGTGGGGCTCGCGGCGAGGGGGCTCCAGGTCATCCCCAGGTCGTCCCCGCGCCACGGCGCGAGGCCGAGCCGAGGAGCGAGGCCCGTCGCTCCCGGCGCGAAGAGCGACGCGACGGGCAGCAACGCGGCCAGCGCACCCGCGGTCGTCGCCACCAAGAGCACGGCGGTGCCCCAGTCGGCCCGCAGGCCCCACAGCGCGGGCGTGGCGACGCGGCGCAGCGCCGCGAGGGGACCAGGACGTCCGGACACCGGCGACCGTCTCCCGAGAGAAGGGGACTGCTAAAGTGGGGCGCGCCGGCGCGTGGCTCAAGGGCAGCGCGGCTCGCGCAGCCGATGGACGTTCTGAGCGCGGGCGCGACAAACGGCACCGGGCCTTACACTTCGCTCGGTCGGCAGGGGCCGCGCGCGTGGGCGTGGCGTCGGCGCTGCCCCCAACGGAGGACGAACTGCACGCGGGGAACACGGAAGCGAGGGGCGATTCCGAGATGCCCGAGATCACCTGGGACGATTTCGCGAAGGTCGACATCCGCGTTGGGCGGATTGTCGCGGTCGACGATTTTCCGAACGCGCGGAAGCCTGCCTTCCGGCTGCGGATCGACTTCGGCGCGCTGGGGATGAGGTCTTCGAGCGCGCAGATCACCAAGCACTACACCAAAGCCGACCTGCTCGGCAAGCTGGTGCTGGCGGTAGTGAACTTCCCGCCGCGCCAGATCGCCACGTTCTGGTCCGAGGTCCTGACGCTCGGCGTGATCGTGGGAGAGGGAGACATCGTGCTGGTGCACCCGGAGCGCGACGTCCCCCTCGGGAGCCCGATCGCCTAGGGCGTGGCGACTCCCGCGCTCACCGGCGCGCCCGCGCCGAACCGGGTCGCGACGTAGTCGTCCAGCAGCTTGAGGAACTCGGCCACGATCGTGTCCCCCTTGAGCGTCACCTTGAGCCGCCCGTCGACGTATACGGGCGCCTTGGGCTCCTCGAAGGTGCCGGGGAGGGAGATCCCGATGTCCGCGTGCTTCGACTCACCGGGCCCGTTCACGACGCAGCCCATGACCGCGACCCGCAGGTCCGCGACGCCCGGATAGCGGGCGCGCCACGCCGACATGCGCTCGCGCAGGTGCGCCTCGATCTCGGCGGCCATCTGCTGGAAGAACGTCGACGTAGTGCGGCCGCACCCGGGGCAGGCGGAGACCTGGGGCGTGAAGCTCCGGAGCCCGAGCGATTGCAGCACTTGCTGCGCGACCTGGACTTCCTCAGTGCGATCGCCACCGGGCCGGGGGGTGAGCGAGACGCGAATCGTGTCGCCGATCCCGTCCTGCAGCAGGATCGCGAGGCCCGCGGCGCTCGCGATGATCCCCTTCGTGCCCATTCCCGCTTCCGTGAGACCGAGGTGCAGCGGGTAGTCGGAGCGCCGCGCCAGGCGGCGATACACGTCGATCAGGTCCTGGACGCCCGACAGCTTTGCCGACAGGATGATGTGCTCGTGCGGCATCCCGCAGTCCTCGGCGAGCTCGGCTGAGCGCATCGCGCTCGCGACCATCGCCTCGAGCATCACGTCGCGCGCGTCGAGCGGGTCCGGCCGGCGGGCGTTCTCGTCCATCATCTCGGTGAGCAACTGCTGGTCGAGGCTGCCCCAGTTGACGCCGATCCGGACCGGCTTG
>DATBCS010000158.1:0-16229 GCA_036270315.1 Gemmatimonadales bacterium | reverse complement strand
CTGTCCGGCGCCGACCCCAGGAGCGTCGACCACCTGCTGGCACTGCTCGCCGCCGCTGACAGCGCCTATCAGGGCGGCCCCCAGTCGCACCCCTGGGGCCGCGACATCCTGGCCGTACGCGTGCTCGGTGACTGGATGGCGACCACGCGCCGGCTCGACGCGCCGCATCGGGCCGCGGCCCTGCTCGCGGCAGATCAGGTACTCGGGAGCGCGGGCGTCGAATACGTGTTGGCCCGGGGCACCGACAGCGCGCCGCGCCTGGCCTTGGGGGCGCTCGGCGCCGGGTTCGCGCGCGACGAGTTGGGCGGTGGCTACAACTACGCCCACACGTGGCTCGACGAAGCGCGGCGCCTGGCCCCGAGTGGCCGCGTCGGGAACCTCGCGACCCTTGCGCTGCTGCGGATGGGATTCAACGAGACCGGGACGTGTGGCGGCGGGGCGGAGGCCTTCCGGCACGTCAGCGTCGAGGGGGAGCGGCTCCTCGGATCGCTCGTGGACTCCGCGATCGCCGCCGAGGTCCAGTTTCTCGTGGGCGACGCCTATGCCGACATCGTGGGACTGGCCGCCGGTCTGGGTGCTGGGTATGCGGACACGGCCGCATATCGCGCGGAGGCCCCCGCGGCGCGGGCCAACGCGATCGCGCACTATCGTGCGGGTCTCGCCCTCGACCACACCTCGCGCGAATCCCGCGCCGCCTGGCTCGAGGCGTGGCGCCTGCTCGCGGGCTTGCCGCCCACGACGACGCATTTCTTCTGCGTGTACGACTGAGGGCCGTGACGGCGCTCAAGACCCTCCACCCGGGCGACGAAGCCGCGCTCGAGGCGTTCCTCGCGCAGCACGCGGACACGTCGATGTTCCTGCGCTCTAACGCTCGGGCGGCGGGCCTCGCGGATCGCGGGGCGCCGATGCAGGGCACCTACGTGGCCGCGCTCGAGGCGGGCCGCATCGTGGGGGTGGCGGCGCATTGCTGGAACGGGATGGTCCTGGTGCAGGCGCCGGCGCATGCGGCGGCCCTCGCGCGCGCCGCGGTCCGGCGCTCGCGCCGCCCGGTGAGCGGGCTCTCGGGGCCATGGCCTCAGGTCGTCGCCGCGCGCGCCGCGCTCGGCTGCGGCACGGCGCCCACGACGAAATCGAGCCGCGAGGAGCTGTACGCCCTCGACCTGACGGCCCTCCGCTTGCCACCAGGGCTGCTTGAGACTGACGTGCGATGCCGCCATCCCGCGGCGGTCGATCTCGAGCTGCTCGCGGACTGGCGCGTGCAGTACGCCATCGAAGCGCTCGGTGCGAGCGACGGGCCCGAGTTGCGCACCGCCAGTCGCGCCGAGGTACGGCTGCTGCACGAGCGCGGCGCTGACTGGGTGGTGTTGCACGAGCACGCCCCCGTCGCCTACGCCGCGTTCAACGCGATGTTACCCGAGATCGTACAGGTAGGCGGCGTCTGGGTCCCGCCGCCGCTGCGCGGGCGGGGATACGGCCGCGCCGTGGTGGCGGGAGCGTTGCTCGCCGCCCGCAAACAGAGCGTGCAGCGTGCGGTGTTGTTCGCCGACCCGCGCAATGTGCCGGCACGCACGGCCTACCTCGCGCTCGGGTTCCAGATTGTGGGCGACTACGGGCTGGTGCTGTTGGCACCCTAGTCACACGACCCCCGACAGCGTCACGAGCGCGCGCCACGCGCGGAACACCTCCCCGTAGTCCGCGTGGGTATACGTCACGGAGCGCCCGCCGCTGCGGATCGCCCCGGGGCACACCTCGGCGAGGTCGGCGTGGCTCGTGAGCGCGAAGTCGACCTCAAGCGTGACGGGCGGGGGAACCACAAACGGCGGGGGCGGCCGCTTCAGCGCCTCCGCCACCCCGTCGCGGATCATGCGGCAGGCCGCCGCTGGCGCGACGCTCCGCGCCGCGTGCCGGCTCACGGCGCGCTTCACCACCACCGTGGCGACCCCCTCGCCCAGCAGCGCCTTCGCCTCGGCGGCCACCGCCGAGTCGCCGCTCACGAGTGCGACCGGCACGCCGTAGACGCCTGCGAGCGCCGCGTTGAGGCCCAGTTCGCCCACCGCGCGGCCGTTCAGGCGCGCCTCGAGGACTCGATCAGCGTACGTATGATCGAGGACCGCGTTGCGGGTCCCGGCGCGTGCGTGATAGCCGATGCACACGGCTGCATCGAACCCGCCGTCGATCCCCTCGACCATGGAGTGCGGCTTGGGATCGCCGGAGAGCAGTTCCGCCGCCTGGTGCAGCTCCTCGATCAACAGATTGCGCATGAACCAGTGGCTATCGTTCACGAGCGTGCGGGTGGCACCCGCCGCGAGCGCGCCTTCGACCGCCGCATTGGCCTCCGCAGTCATGAGGCGGCGGAACCGCCCGTACTCCGCCGCGCGGGCCGGATCGGTGGGGTCGACCTGCGCTTCATGCACCACGCCCGCGATCCCTTCCATGTCCACGGAGATGTAGACGCGCATGGCGCCACAGCCTAATGACTTTATATCACAAAGTACTTGACACAAATGCGGCGGCTGCATAGCTTGGCAGTGGAATGACCGCTCCCCAACCGCTGCGCGATCGCGCGCTCGACAACCTGCGCTTCATTCGTCAGACGATGGAGCGCGCCGGGGCCTTCACCGCCGTCCCCGGGTGGGGCCTCGTGGCGGTCGGCGGGACTGCGCTCGTCGCGGCGTGGTTCGCCGCCCGCCAGGCGACGCCCGAGCTGTGGCTCCTCACGTGGCTCGGCGAGGCGCTCGTCGCTCTCACGATCGGGGGATCGGCGATGGTGCGCAAAGCCTTCGCCGTGAATGATCCAATCCTGTCGGGACCGGGGCGCCGCTTCGGCCTGAGCTTCCTGCCGCCGATGCTCGTCGGCGGGCTCCTCACCGTGGCCCTGTACCGCGCCGGGCTGTGGCAGGCGCTGCCCGGGACCTGGCTCCTGCTCTACGGCACGGGGTTCGTGACGGGCGGCGCGTTCTCAGTGCGGATCGTCCCGGTGATGGGGATCTGCTTCATGGTCGCCGGCGCCGCGGCGCTGCTCAGCCCCGCGCCGTGGGGCAACTGGTTCATGGCGGCGGGCTTCGGCGGCCTGCATATCGTCTTCGGCGGCGTCATCGCGCGGGGGCACGGTGGCTAAAGCGGGCGCGGCGAGAAAACCGGAGCCGCTCGGGCACGCGCTCCACGCCGAGCGCGGGGGGCTGCGCGCCGCCGGTCTCGACCGGCTGATCCACGAACGGATGCGCCTCGCGATCGTCAGCGCGCTCGCGGTGAACGACGCCCTGAGCTTCACCGAGCTCAAGACCCTGCTCCAGGCCACGGACGGCAACTTGAGCGTGCACGCGCGGCGGTTAGAAGACGCGCAGTACATCACCTGTACCAAGTCGTTCGCGGGCCGGATCCCGAAGACCGAGTATCGGCTGACTGCGCTGGGCCGGCGCGCCCTGGAACGCTACCTCGACCACATGGAAGCCCTGATCCGCGCCACCCGTCAGGGATGAGCCAGGAGGTTTTTTTGTGCCGCTGGACTTTATAACACAAAGTGCTTCTCTCCACGTCGCCATCGTCATGGACGGCAACGGCCGGTGGGCGACGCGCCGCGGCCTGGCCCGCACGGCGGGCCATCGCGCTGGCGCCGAGGCCGTGCGGCGCGTTGTGCAAGCCGCGCCGATCCTGGGGATTGGCGCCCTCACCCTGTTCGCCTTTTCGGCTGACAACTGGAAGCGCCCGCCGAGCGAGGTGGCGGCGCTGCTGCGGCTGTTCGCCCGCTACCTCCGGGGCGAGGCCGCCCGGTTGGCCGAGGAGCGGGTGCGGCTCACGGTGGTCGGTCGGCGGGACCGGCTCCCGACGACGCTCGTCGCCGCGATCGCGACGGCCGAGGCGGCGACCGCCGGCGGCACCGCGCTCCAGCTGCGCCTCGCCGTCGACTACTCGGCGCGCGCCGCCATCCGCGCGGACCAGCTCCTGCCCGACGTGGACCTGCTGATCCGCACGGGCGGCGAGCAGCGGCTTTCGGACTTCCTGCTGTGGGAGTGCGCCTACGCCGAGCTGTGCTTCGTGAACACCATGTGGCCCGACTTCGACGCCGCCGACCTCTCCCGAGTCGTCGCGGAATTCCACGCCCGCGACCGGCGCTTCGGGGGACTCCCGGAGAGAGCCGCGGGATGAGCGGCGTGAGCAGCCGGACCCAGCTCGGCCTCGAAATCCTCGGCACCGCCGCTGCGGTGGGCATCGCGGGCGACACGTTGCTGCGCGCCATGCCCTGGGGCCTCAACGCGTTCCTCTGCACCGCCGCGCTCGTCGCGGCGACGACCTCGCTGGTCCGCCGCCGCCAGATGCCCGTGCGCGCGGACGCGCGCTGGCTCGCACTCGGCGCGCTCGTCCTCGGGTCGAATTACCTCGCGCGCGACTCCAACACGCTCCGGGCGTACGACGCCATCGGGCTCGCGATCCTGGGGTCGCTCGCCGCACTGAGCTTGCGCGGCAGCGCGCTGCGAGGCCGCGACGCGTGGCAGTACGTCGGCGCCGGGCTCCACACCGCCGCAAGCGCCTGCGCGGGTGTGCTCCCGTTGCTCGGCCGGGACGTGCAGTGGAGCGAGCTGCCGCGCGACGGCGCGCTGCGCCAGGTGCGCGCGGCCGCTGTCGGCGTGGTGCTCGCGTTCCCGCTGCTCGTCGTGTTCGGCGCCCTGTTCGCCTCGGCCGACCCGGTGTTCGGCCAGCTGCTGGCGAAGGTGGTCGACGTCGACTTCGCGACGCTCATGGGACATATGCTGCTCATCACCGGCGGCACGGTGCTCGCCGCCGGATACCTGCGAGGCGCCCTGCTGAGCGACGCGCCTACCGCGACCGGCGGCACCGCTCGAGGGCTCCCGCTCGGCATCGTCCCGGTGGGGACCACGCTCGGGCTCGTGAACCTGTTGTTCGCCGTCTTCGTCGTCATCCAGCTCCGCTATTTCTTCGGCGGGGTCGAGCTGGTGCAGCGCACCACGGGGATGACGTATGCCACCTACGCCCGGCACGGGTTCTTCGAGCTCGTGAGCGTGAGCAGCCTCGTGCTTCCGCTGTTGCTCGGCGCGGACTGGGTGCTGCGCGACGCGGCGCCGGCACACCAGCGGGCATTCCGCGCCCTCGCCACACTGCTGCTAACCCTGCTCGCGGTCGTGATGGCGTCTGCGCTCGCGCGTATGCGGCTGTACGTGCACGCGTTCGGGCTCTCGGAGATCCGGCTGTACGCCACCGCCTTCATGGCGTACCTCGCGGCCGTGTTCGCCTGGTTCGCCTGGACTGCACTGCGCGGACACTCGCAGCGGTTCGCGTTCGGCGCGCTGGTCCAAGGCTTCGCGGTGCTCGCCGGACTGCACCTCCTCAATCCCGACGCGGTCATCGTGCGTGCCAACCTCGCGTCGCCGGGAACCGAGCGCCCGTTCGACTGGCGCTACGCCGCGGCCCTCAGCGCCGATGGCATCCCAGCGTTGCTCGCCGGGCTCCCGAGCCTGGACCCGAGCGCCCGCTGCGCCGCGGCCCGCGGCCTGCTGCGCCGGTGGACGACGCTCGAGGCCGACGACTGGCGCAACTGGAATCTGTCCCGCGCGCGCGCGCGCCGGCTGCTGCGCGCCAACTGGGCACGCCTGCACGCGATCCCCTGCCAGGAGCCTACCCCATGATCACTGATGGCTTGACCCCGTTTCGCCTCCTGCTGTTCCTCGCCGTCAGCGGCGGCACGGCCACGGCCGTCTTGCTGTGCCTCGTCGCGGTCGGCCTCGGCCGCCGCGCCGCCGCCCGGCGAATCGCGCTGTTCGCGCTCGGCGGCATCGGCGCGTACGCCGCCCTCCTCCTCGTAGCCTCGCTCGCGAGTCACGACCGGGTGCTCGAGCCCGAGGCTGAGAAGCACATCTGCGAAGTCGACTGCCACCTGGCCTACGCGGTGGTCCGGGTGAAGACGACCCGGGTCCTGGAGGGCCGGGTCGCGCGGGGCGCCTTTTACGTGGTGACGGTGCGAGTCCGCTTCGACGAGGCGACCATCTCGCCGCGCCGCGGTATGGCCCCCCTGACCCCCAACAGCCGCTACGCCGCCCTGGTCGACGCTCGTGGGAACCGCTACGAGACGGCCACCGCGGAGCTCCGACGCCCGCTCGTGCCGGGCCAGGTCGATACGCTCGACCTCATATTCGACGTGCCACCCGACGCGCGCGACCTGCGGCTGCTGCTCGCGAGCGACGACGCCGAGACACGCTGGGTGATCGGCCACGAGAACAGCCCCTTCCACGGGAAGACCGCCTTCCGCATCAGCGCGTAGATTCCCCGACGCCCCGATGGACGCCGGCGTGGTGATCCACCGTTACGGCGGCCCTGTTCCGCGTGCCGCTGGGCCCGACGGTGCACAGGCTCACGCGCACGCTCGGCAAGCGGCTAACTTAGAACCCCATGGGAGTGCCGATCTTCCAGGTGGACGCGTTCACGAACCGGGCCTTTGGGGGCAATCCGGCGGCCGTGTGCGTGCTCCCCGCGCCGCGCGAGGAGCGTTGGATGCAGGACGTGGCGCGCGAGATGAACTTGTCGGAGACCGCGTTTCTCCATCCCCAGGACGACGGCTACGCGCTCCGCTGGTTCACACCCGCCGTCGAGGTGGCGCTGTGCGGCCACGCCACCCTCGCGAGCGCGCACGTGCTGTGGCAGGAGGGCCACCTCCCCGCCAACCGGTCGGCGCGGTTCCACACCAAGAGCGGGCTGCTCACGGCCGATCGCCACGCGGAGTGGATCGAGCTCGATTTCCCGGCCCTGCCGGCGGCACCTGCCCCCACCCCCGCCGGGCTCGCCGCGGCCCTGGGCGCGACGCCCCGCTGGGTAGGCCGCAGCCGATTCGACTACGTGGTCGAGGTCGAGTCTGAGGAGGCGGTCCGGGGCCTCGACCCCGACTTCGCGGCCCTCGAGCGCGTGGAGGCGCGGGGCGTTGCGGTGACGAGCCGCGCGAGCACCCCCGACTTCGACTTCGTGTCGCGGTTCTTCGCGCCGCGCGCGGGGGTGCGAGAAGACCCGGTCACGGGCTCCGCGCATTGCGCGCTGACGCCGTTTTGGAGCGAGCGCCTCCACAAGACGGCGCTGACCGCGTACCAAGCCTCCCCACGCGGGGGCGTGATCCGTGTTCGGCTCGCGGGTGACCGCGTGGTGTTGGGCGGGCAGGCGGTCACGGTGTTGCGGGGCGAGCTGCTGTGAGCGGTTGCCGCCCGGCGGCCGGATAAGCGCTTGACCGGCGCCACGCCCCCACCGCGCCCGGGGACGTCCCGACTGGCGGGCTACCTCCTCGCGCTGGCGGCCGGCGCGACCTGGGGGACGACGGGCCCGCTCTCGACCGGCCTATACGGGCTCATGCCCGCCACGAGCATCGGGTTCTGGCGCGTCCTCATCGGAACCGTATGTCTGGCGCTCTGGGCGCTCGTCCGACGCCGCGAAATGTTCCGCGTCGACGCCGCTGGCTGGCTGCTGATCGGCGTCGGCGGCGGGGCTCTCGTCGCGCTGTTCGAGGTCGCGTACCAATTCGCCATCGCGGGAGCGGGTGTGGCGGGAGCCGCGGCGTTGCTGTACACCGCGCCCGTGATCGTAGCGGTGCTCGCCCGCGTGATCCTGAGGGAAGCCCTCACCCGGGCGCGCCTCGTGCTGGCGCTCGGGGTGATGGTGGGCGTCGCCCTCACCGTCACCGGCGGAAGCAACGCGGGGGCCGAGGCGGCACGGCTGGGGATCGGGGCCGGCGTCGCGGGTGGCCTGCTGTCCGCCGCCAGCTACGCGGGCACCACGCTGATGGCGCGCTTCGCCGTCCCGCGCTATGGCGCCGTGCGGGTGCTGTTCCTCGAGGCACTGGGCGGGGTGATCATCATGGGCCTCGTGCTCACGCTCGCGGGACGCGCGCCGGCGTGGCCGCCCTCGGCCGCGGCATGGCGCGGCCTCGTGGGGCTGACCGCCGGCGCCGTGCTGGCGGCCAACTTCCTGTTCTTCGCCGCGCTCAAGCGCATAGAGGCGGCGCCGGCCGCGATCGCCGCCACCGTCGAGCCCGTCGTGGGCACCCTCCTCGCCCTGCTCCTCTTCAACCAACGGCTCTCGGCGCTCGGATGGCTCGGGCTCGTGCTGGTCGTGGGCGGCGTGTCCGCCGGCTACCTCGTAGAGGCGCAGCCCCGGGAATAGATTCCCACCACCACACGCTGAGGAGGGGTCGCGATGCTGGTACTGGCTGTCGTTCTCGCCGCACTGCAGCAGCCCAGCGGGCTCGGACTCCCTCCGCAGCTGGGGGACACGTCCCCCTTCCGGCGCCTCGCGCTCCCCACGCCGACCTTGGTGCGCGAGGGCGCGGGGCGACCCGGCCCGCGCTACTGGCAACAGCGCGCCGACTACACGATCCGCGCTTCGCTCGACACCGCGACCCACACGATCACCGGCACCGAAACGGTTCGCTACACCAACAACTCGCCCGACACGCTGACCTATGTCTGGCTGCAGCTCGAGCAGAACCTGTACCGCGCCTCGAGCCGCGGCGCCGCGCTCAACCCGAGCGACGCGCGGTTCTCCGGCGCGGGGTTCGAAGGGGGTTACGCGATCGCGTACACGCGGGCGGTGCGCCGCACGAATGCCCAGCCGGTCGCCCATGTGTCGCTGCCGACGACGGTAAACGGCACCGTGATGCGCGCCGATCTCGAGCGGCCCCTACCGCCCGGGCAAGCGATCACGCTGGAGCTCGGCTATGCGTTCCCCGTCCCGGAGCGCGGCTCCGACCGCACGGGACGTGAGCACTTCGCGGCCGGCTGGCTGTACCAAATCGCGCAATGGTACCCCCGCCTCGCCGTGTACGACGATGTGCGCGGATGGAACACCGAACAGTACCTCGGCCAGGGGGAGTTCTACCTGGAATACGGCGACTTCGACGTGGCGATTACCGTGCCGCGCAGCTTCATCGTGGCCGCGACGGGTACGCTTGCCAATCCGACCGAGGTGCTCACCGCCACGGAGCGCGCCCGGCTCGCGCAGGCCGTGAAGTCCGACACCACCCTCCCGATCATTGCGAAGACCGAAGCCGGCCAGCCGTTCACCCGGCCGGCCGGCGCGAGCGCGACGCTCACCTGGCACTTCGTCGCCCACAACGTGCGCGACGTGGCGTGGGCGGCCGCCGCGAGCGTCATCTGGGACGCGAGCGGGTATGGCGGCGCGCTGATCCAGTCGGTGTACCCGCCCGAGGCGAACGCCGACTGGGCACGCGCCACGGAGTACGCCCGGCACACGATCAAGCATTACTCGGAGAAGTGGTTCCCCTACCCTTACCCGACGGCGATCACGGTGGCCGGACCGGTCGGCGGCATGGAGTACCCTATGATCGTGTTCTGCGCACACCGCGCGGGGCAGCGCGGCCTGTTCCAGGTCACGACGCACGAACTCGGGCACCAGTGGTTCCCCATGGTCGTCGGCTCGAACGAGCGGCTCTATGCGTGGATGGACGAGGGGTTCAACACTTTCATCAACATCTACTCGGAGCTGACGTTCTACCACGACAGCTTTCCGCCCGGCCGCGGCCTCGCCTCGCAGTGGGCGCGGTTCGCGGCCACGGGGCTCGACGAACCGCCGATCCTCCCGGCCGATCGCGTGGCCCCCGAGCTCCTCGGCCAGGTCGAATACTTCAAGCCGGCGACCGGGCTGTACCTGGTGCGCCATCAGATCCTCGACGACACCACCCGGTTCGATGCGGCGTTCCGCGAATACATCCGGCGGTGGGCGTACAAACACCCGACGCCCGCGGACTTCTTCCGCACGATGGAGGACGTGCTGGGCGAGGACCTGTCGTGGTTCTGGCGCGGCTGGTTCTACCGCACGGACGTGGTCGACCTCGCGATCGACTCGGTGCGCACCCGGACCGACTCGAGCGGCACCGCCGCGGCGGTGTTTCTGTCGAGCCGGGGCGGGCTCCCGATGCCGCTGGACCTGCGCTTCAGCTATGCGAACGGCAGGAGCGAGGACGTCCGGCTCCCGGTCGAGATCTGGTTCCTGGGGAGCCACTATATCTACCGGCGCAAGACCGCCGCCGACCTCGTCAGCGTGGAAATCGACCCGCGGCAGAATCTCCCCGACGTCCGGCGAGAGAACAACGTCTGGGTGAAGCGGCCCTAAGCGGGGGCCCGCGCCGCCCGGTCGTTGGCTCAGTCGCGCGCTCCCAGGGCGGCCGTCGGCTTCAGATACTGATCCAGCCAATCGAGCACCGTACCCCACCACAGCCGCCGGTTGCGCGGCCGGGTCACCCAGTGCCCCTCGTCCGGGAAATACAAGAACTTGGCCGGCACGCCCAGCACCTTCGCCGCCGTGAACGCTTGGTAGCCCTCCGATAGATCCACCCGGTAGTCGAGCTGGGAGTGCACAATCAGGATCGGCGTCTTCCAGTTCCGCACGGCGTTGAGCGCCGACCACTTCTCGTACAGCGCGCGGTTCGCGTACGGTGTCCCCCCAAACTCCCAATCCACGAACCAGAGCTCGTCGGTCGTCCCCGCCATGCTCACCGGGTTGAACACGCCGTCGTGCGCCACCAGCACCTTGAACCGATGGGTGTGGCCGGCGAGCCAGTACACCATGTAGCCGCCGTATGACGCCCCGGCAGCGCCCATTCGGGTCGAATCGACATAGGGGAGCCGCGCCACGACGTCCAGCCCCTTCATGAGGTCGTCGAACGGGTAATCGCCCCAGTGCTGGGAGATGGCGTCGGTGAACCGCTGCCCGTAGCCGGTCGAGCCGTGGAAGTTCACCGCCGCGACGACGTAGCCGCGGGCGGCGAACATCTGGTAGTTCCAGCGCCCATGCCAGGTATCGTCCCACGCACCCTGCGGCCCGCCGTGCACCAGATAGACGAGCGGGTACTTCCGCGCCGGATTGAATCCCGCGGGTTTGAGGATCCAGCCGTGCACCGAGTCGCCCAGCGCGCCCACGAAGCCGTACTCCTCGAGCGGCTGGAGCGCGAGCGCCCCGAGCGTGGAGTCGGTGTGGTGCGTCAGCTGCCGCTCGCCGCTCCAGATCTCGCCCGGCGCGGCGGCGCTCTGGTGCAGGTACACGAGGCTCTTGCCATCGGGCATCACGTTGACGCCCGTGTTGCCGCCCCCCGTGCGGGCCAGGGCGTGTCGCCCTGACGCGAGGTCGATGCGCTGGAGGGTCTCGCGCCCGCGCTCCTCGACGACCGCATAGAGGCACTGGGAGTCCGGGCACCACGCGTACGAGCTGACGGAGAGCGTCCACCCCGCCGTGAGGTCGGCCGCCTCGCCCCGTTCCGTCTTGCCGTCGTGGCGCCGCAGCACCATCAACCGCTGCCGGTCGGCTTCGAATCCCGGCCGCTGCATCGACAGGTACGCCAGGTAGCGCCCGTCCGGGGAGTAGCGCGGGGTGTTATCGGCACCACGGTTGGTGGTGAGGGCGCGCATGCCGGAGCCGTCCGGGCCCATCACATAGACGTCGACGTTCGTATTGTCCGCGACGGTGGAGTCGCCGTGCAGCGCCACGGCGATCTCTTGTCCCTCCGGAGCCACCGCAACGTCGCCGTCGCCGCTCGTCGCGATCGTGGGCACGTCGTGGTCGACCGGCGTGATGTCCTTGGCGCTGTTGTCCGCGAGCGTCACGCGGAAGAGGTGTTGCCGCTTCCCGGCGCGCCACTCGTCCCAGTGACGCCACAGCAGCTCGGTCCACAGCCGCGCGTCGGTCGGATAGTCCCCGTTGCGGCGGTCGATCTCCTGTTGGGCGGGCCACTTGATGTCGCTCGTGACGAGGAGGTGCTTCCCGTCGGGGAACCACACGGGATCGGCCACACCGTCGGGGAGATCCGTCACGCGGCGGGCTTCGCCGCCCTCGATCGGCAGCAACCACAGCTGCGGGCCGTGCTGCCGCGTCGCGACGAACGCGAGCGACTTGCCGTCGGGCCCCCAGCGCGGCTGGCGGTCGGAGCCCGGCCCCGCCGTGAGTTCGCGTGCCTGTCCGGTCGCCACGTCGACGAGCCACACCCGCGTCGTGCCGCGGTTGTCCTGGAGCGACGCCGCCGTCACGGTGTAGGCCACCCATCTGCCGTCGGGAGAGAGCTGCGGATCGCCCACGGTCTTGAGGGCGAGGAAATCGTCAATCGTCAATCCGTGCTTCTGCGCCGCCGCCGGGGTGGCGAGAACGAGGCAGAGTGCCAGCAGTCGCAGGCAGCGGCTCATGGGGCCTCTTAGTAATCCGGGTGGGTGAGGATCGCCTTCACCAGCTCATCGAACACCTGCGAGTCCGGCGTGACGGCACCGCGCGCATCGGTATGCACGTTCCAAGCGCATAACTCGTTCAGCGCGGTAGCTTCCTCATAGGTGAGGTGGAGAACGTACCCGTCCGCGGTGCGCGTCGCGCCGGTCAGCGCCTTGCGCAACACGTCGGGCAGGTGCCGCGCGCCGCCGACCGCGTCAAATTGCGCGCGGCTGACCGTCAGATCCATGCGTCCCTTGCTTTGGCGGGTCGAGGGCGAAATCTTCCCCCTGCGCCGTTTTCCCGCAAGGAAAGAAGATCGATGCCGCGCACCGAGTTCATCGCGACGGGGTTCTACGTCCCCGAGCGGATCGTCACCAACGACGAGCTGGCGACGCTCATGGACACGTCCGACGAGTGGATCACGCAGCGCAGCGGCATCAAGACCCGGCACTGGATCACCCCCGGCGAGAACTGCACGGACCTGGCCTACCGGGCAACCAAGACGGCCCTCGCCGACGCCAGCCTCACGCCGCGCGACCTCGATTGCATCATCTTCTGCACTACCAGCTCCGACCACTACTTCCCCGGCAACGGCGTCTTCCTGCAGCGCCAGCTCGGGCTCGCGGGGCTTCCGGCCCTGGACGTGCGCGATCAGTGCAGCGGCTTCATCTACGGCCTGGCGGTCGCGGATGCCTGGATCCGCATTGGGCAGTACCGCCGCGTGCTGCTCGTGGGGGCGGAGGTGCAATCCCCGGGCCTCGACTGCTCCGACGGTGGGCGCGACACGGCGGTGTTGTTCGGCGACGGCGCCGGCGTCGCCATTCTCGGGCCGACGGACGACCGGGCGCGCGGTGTGCTGTCGACCCACCTGTTCTCCGACGGGACCTATGCCGAGAAGCTGTGGATGGACGGCCCGGGTGTGGCGCACTACCCCTGGATCAGCCCGGAGCTCGTGGCCGCAGGCAAGGCGAAAATCCACATGGAGGGGCGCGAGGTGTTCAAACACGCGAGCGAAAAGATGCCGGCTGCGGTGCAGGCCGCGCTCCGGGCCAACGGCTTGTCCCCGGCCGACATCAAGCTGCTCGTCCCACACCAGGCCAACTTGCGAATCTCCGAGATGGTGCAGAAGCTGCTCGGGCTGCGCGACGATCAGGTCTACAACAACATTCAGAAGTACGGCAACACCACCGCCGCCTCCATCCCGATCGCCCTTACCGAAGCGTTGGCCGAGGGACGAGTCGCGCGGGGCGATCTGCTGATGCTGACGGCGTTCGGGTCGGGGTTCACCTGGGCGAGCGCGGCGATCCGGTGGTAGGCGCGGCGCCAGTCCGGGCGAGGCTCGTGGGACCGCTGGCGGAAACTCTCACGCCACCCCATGCGTATGGTGAACGAGAGGGAGGCGACGCGTGATCGTTGGGTTGCTGATCGGAGCGGCGGCGTTGGGTGGGGGCTTCCTCGCCGCCCGGAACTTCGTGCGACGCCGGCTGCGGTTCGTCGACGCGGTGCGCGCACCCGCGGCGCCGCTTCTCGCCGGGCTCGCGGCAACCGCGGTCGCCCTGCCGATCGCCGCGCTCCCCATCGTGACCGTCGGGACGGCGGTGGCGTTTGGCGTGGGCGTCGCGGGCGGCGTCGCGAGCGGCCGCCGCGACCCCCCCGCCTAGCCTAGACGACCGTCAGCTCGGCGGCGGCGCCGGCGACCTCGGGCCGGCCCGCAACCGTGCGCAGCGCCCGCACGGCGTCCTTCGCGAACGTCTTCCCGGCACCCTTCTCGACTTCCTCGAGGGCGCTCCACTTGGGAAATGCCGGCCGCACCGGCGTCGCCATCTGCAGCGTCTCGAACGCGTCGGCGACCGCGAGGATCTTCACCGTGAGCGGGATCGGCAGCGCTTCGATGTCCCAGTCCTCACCGACGATTTCGTAGTAGTGGCCGTATTCCGCGATGATCTCGGCGGCGCCGCGCATCGCGCGCGCCACCGTGACCGAGGAGTCGGTGACCGAACGGGAGAGGAGCCGGAGGAGCCGCTGGTCGCGAGTTCCGACCTCGTGCAGCAGCGCCGCGACCCGGAGATTCTCCACGTCGTCGGGGGAGAGCGCGAGCTCCCGTCCAATCGCCGCGGCGACTTCCGCCACCCGGTTCGAGTGGCCCAGCTGGTGACGCTCGGTGGACTCGATGTGATACGTCAGCAGCTCAAGGGTCGCGAGGTAAGCGTTCTTCACCTCGCCAAGCCGCGCCTCCCGCTGCTCCGCCAACCCGCCCACGACGTATCCCGTCAGAATGAGGAATCCGGCCCACGGCACCAGCGCGAGGAACGCGCCGCCGTAGAAGCCTGGCAGCATGTCCAGGCCCTGCACGTATTGGTAGTAAAGCACGAGCGCGACGACGAACACGCCCGCCATCACCGCGAAGCGCCGGCCGCCGTAGAAGCCGGCGAGGATCATCGGGAGATAGTAGAAGCTGAGGAACGCAAACTTCTGCTCCACAAAGCCGTGGATCCCGAGCATCGCAAGCACGAGGAGGAGCACGAAGATCCGCTCGAAGTTGCGGAAGAAGAACACCTTGGCGCGCTCCAGCGGACGTGGCTGAGCCACAGGCACCTCACGACGCGTGGTGGTGGGGGGACGCGGAACCCAAAGTGGGAGAGTCGCCCCGCCGGCGCAATGGGGCGACCGGGGGACCGGTGTAGGTGGCTGCGCGAGGCCGAGTTACGGCGGTCCGCCCGGGCCCGCTGAGCCCGCCGCGCCGCTATCAGGGGGCAGCGACGCCGGACTCCCGGCCGCCGGCTCGTACCCAATGCAGCGGAGCACAGGCAGCACCGGGTAGCGCACGAACCGCTCATCGGTGTCGGCGAGGGTGCAACGAAAGAAGCGCGAGCCCCGACGATTCGTGACGACCTGCATCCACCGGCAGGCGAGGCAGAGACCGACGGAGTCCGTGCCAATGGGCTCGCTCACCTGCGACCCTCGATCCCGTCCCAGCCGAGGACCGCATCGATCACCCGGCAGCGCAGCGCGACGACCGGTCGGCTGCGGATGCCTGGGATCAGCCCCTGCCCGATGGCGTCGTGGATCGCTCTCGTCAAGTCGCCGCTCTCCGCCTTGCGCCTCCCTAGGCAATATCTCGCCCGGGCGACGACGCGCAACCGCGCTTGTGCTATGGCTTTCTCGAGACCGTTCCCCATCTTGGTAGGCCATGGCCGGCGACGCCACGCCCCCGGACCTCCCCCCGGGGCTCCGGGAGGAGTACCTCGAGAGCATGCTCGGGCAACTCGGAGCGCTGACTCGGCTCGCGGAGCGGCTGAGTGCAGTCGGGGATGATCCCGAGGCGCTCGCCACCTTGCTGCGCGAGTCCCACAAAATCCACGGCTCCGCCGGCTCCTACGGCTTCATGGAGGCGTCCCGCCTCGCGGCCGGCATGGAGGCGACGGTCAAAGACTGGGTCGCCCGGCCAACCGACGCCGAGGTGGATCGCGGCTCGCTCGCCGGCTGGTTCGTCACACGGCTCGCCGGCATGCTCGGCCTCGAACTCGAGCGCCCCCCTGCTGTGGCGCCGCCCACGCCCCGGCCACTGCCGCGCGTGGGACCGCCGCCGCGTCCGTCACAGGCACCACGACCGAGCCAGGCCTCCCCGGGCGCGAGCCCTCCGGCCGTCTCTCCCCGCGCGCCCTCGGGGCGGTCGCCCGAGCCTGGTCGCCGACCGGTAACGTCGTCGCCGACCGTTCATCGAGCACCCGGGCCCCGGCCCGTCCCCCCACGACCGGACCGGCCGAGCGTGCCGGCGCAACCGGCGCACCCGCCCGTGCCAGCTCCACCCACACCTGGGCGGCACGCTCAGGGCCAACCCTCCGCAACACCCACCGACCACGAGGCGACGCACCCAACCTCCCCAGCGCTCGCCCAAGCGCAGCCGGCGGCGGGGCCTCCGGCGGCCGAACCGAGCAGTAGACCGATCGGTGCCCCCGAGGCACCCCCAGCCGAGACAGCTCCTCCCGCCCCCCCCCCGCCCGCCGCGGCGCCCGCCGCGGCGCCAG
>DATBCS010000157.1:0-20535 GCA_036270315.1 Gemmatimonadales bacterium | reverse complement strand
GCGTGGGGCAGCGCAGCAATGCTGTGGGGACGACGACCGACAGTTACATCCGCGAGTTCGCCGCGTCGCTTGGCACGGTGGCGTCCCAGTTCGTGGTGGGGGCGCGGGGCCGCACGGGCCAGGAGCTGCACGTGGTGTTCGCGCTGCCGGCCGAGCGGCTCACGCCCGTCCCCGACTCTGGGCGGGTCATGTACCCGCTCGCGTTCCGGCTGTTCGTCGCCGACTCCGCGGACAACCTCGTCGCACGGCTCGACACCACGCGCGTGTTCACGAGGCGCGCGCCGCTCTCGGAAGGCAGCTTTCTCACCGGCCAGCTGATCGTCGCCGTCCCACCCGGCCGCTACCGCTATCGCCTGCTGGTGCAACAGCTCGGGGGCGAGAGCGGCGACCTCGTGACGCGCGACTCGGTGACGGCGGAGCCGCTCGACGGTCGCGCGTTCGCCGTGAGCGATCTGGTGCTCGGGCGCCGTGGGTCGGGGCTCGTGTGGACCGAGCCGCCCGACACCGTCCAGCTCAACCCGCTCGAGCAGTTCCCCGAGCACGGCTCGGCCGAGCTGTACTATGAAGTGTACGGGCTCGCGGCGGGCGCGCCCTACCACACGGCGGTGCGCCTCGAGCGCACCGGCGGGCGCTCCTTCCTGGGCCGCCTGTTCGGCCGCAAGTCGGCGCCGTTGCTACTCGAGTTCGACGCGTCCGCCGACGGACCGCTCACGCGCGTGCACCGCGCGCTCGATCTGCGCGACACGCCCACGGGCAGCTACGTGCTCACCGTGCAAATCCGCGATCCCGCGACGGGCGCAACCCTCACACGACACCAGCGGTTCGTCATCGCATCGCGCTAATCAGTTGACACCCGCTCCGGCCGGTCCCTAGCTTAGAGCGTCCTCCCGGAGACTAGATGTACTGCTCCCGCTGCGGCACCCAGAACGACGACACGAGTAAGTTCTGCCGCTCCTGCGGGCTGGACCTGGCGACGCCGGCGGCCGGCGGCGCTGGCGACCAGCCCGAGGCGACTGAGCTCGATTTGGTGCGGGAGCAGTTAAAAGACGAGTACGAGATCCTCGAGGAGCTCGGCCGCGGAGGGATGGCTATCGTCTTCAAGGCGCGCGAAAAACAACTCGAGCGCGACGTCGCCATCAAGGTCCTGCCGTTCTCCCTTGCGTTCGACAAAGAGTTCGTCGAGCGCTTCCAGCGCGAGGCCCGCACCTCCGCCAAACTCGAGCACCCCAGCATCATCCCGATCTACCGCGTCGGCAAGAGCGGGCGCGTCATCTTCTTCGTCATGAAGTTCCTCCGGGGCAAGCCGCTGTCGAACGTCCTCGCCGCCCGCCGCTCGCTGCCCCCGGCCGAGATCCGTCAGGTCCTCCTCCAGGTCGCGCGGGCCCTTGCCTACGCGCACAAGAGCGGGATCGTGCACCGCGACATCAAGCCCGATAACATCATGTTCGACGAGCACGGGATGGCGGTCGTCACCGACTTCGGCATCGCCAAGGCGGCGACCGGCGGCAAACTCACGGGCACCGGGATGTCGATCGGCACGCCACACTACATGAGTCCCGAGCAAGCCCGCGCCCAGCCCCTCGACGGCCGCAGCGACCTCTACTCGCTCGGTGTGGTCGCCTACCAGTGCCTCACGGGGCACGTACCGTTCGACGGCGAAGACTCCTTCTCCATCGGCTACAAGCACATCATGGAGGAGCTGCCCGCCCCCCCGCTCGAGAACTACGACCAGCGCACCTTGTTCGAGATCATCAAGCGCTTGATGGCAAAGTCCCCCGACGACCGGTTTCAGACGGCCGAGGAGCTGGTGCAGGCGCTGGAAGCGGGGGGCACGTTTGCCGCCGTGGGCCTCGCGACGGCGGCGACCAAGGCCATCCCCTCGCTCGCCGGGGCGCACCTGGCGGGGGCCCTCACGACGCCGCTCCCCCGGGTCGCGGCTCGCAAGGGCGACGAGCCGCACCGCCGCTCGGTTGCCGCGGGGATCGCGCTCTGGGTGGCGGTGGTCGGCGTGGCTCTCGGTGCCCCTACGCTGTACGCCTACAAGAACGGCCTGCTCTTCTTCGCCCGCGTCGCGCCGCAGGATTCCGCCCGAGCCGTGCTGCAACGCGACACGATGGCGCAACGGCTCCTGGCCGACACGGGGACGTCCCGCCCCGGCGACTCGGCCGCGATGCCCCGCACCGGCGGGGACACGAGCCACGTCCGCCCGGTCGCGCTCGGAACCCCGGGCCACGTGACGCTTCAGGGCGTGCCGTTGGGCGCGCGGGTGACCCTGAACGGGGTGGCGTTCCGCGGCGGCGACGTGCCCCCGGGCGTGCACCAGCTGGCGGTCGTGGCAAGTGGCTTCGCCCCGTTCCAACGCCAGGTGATCGTCAGTCCGGGCGGCGCCATGACGGTCCGGGTCGACCTGCAGCCCGTGGCCGACACAAAGGGGGGTCCGTGCGACCAGCCTGGGCCCGCCTACAACCAGGACCACGTGTGCTGGGACACGCGGCCGGCGCCCCTCACCCCCACGTTCGTTCCGGTCCCGGCCGACGCCCCCATCTTCCCGCGCGAAGCGATCGTCCTGTTCCATGTGTCCCGCACCGGCGAGACGATCGAGGCGCGCCTGTTCGGCCGTTCCAACGTGGACACGTTCAACGACCAGGTGCTCGACATCGCGAAGACGCTGCGCTGGAATCCGGCGCTGAAGAACGGCGAGCCCGTGGAGTCGTGGGTGCAGTGGCCGTTCAAGCCCACGAGGCAGTAATCAACATCCATCCGAGCGCCTTCATCGCCCCCGGCGCGGTCGTCGTGGGTGACGTCACCCTGGGCGCGCGCGCCAGTGTGTGGTACGGCGCGGTGCTGCGCGGGGACAATGCGCCGATCGTGGTGGGCGAAGCCACCAACCTGCAGGACGGCACGATTGTGCACGTCGACTACGGCAAGCCGGCTCGCATCGGGGCGCGGGTCGGCGTGGGCCACGGGGCCATCCTGCACGCCTGCACGGTCGAGGACGACTGCTTGATCGGGATGGGGAGCATCCTGCTCAACGATGTCCACATCGGGACCGGCAGTGTCGTGGCAGCGGGGGCGGTCGTGCCCGAGGGCACGCGAGTGCCCCCCGGCTCGCTGGTCGTCGGCGTGCCGGCGCGGGTGACCCGCGCCGTGGACGACACGCTGCGGCAGCGGATCCGGGACACCTGGGAGCACTATATCGGGGAGGCCGACCGGCACCGCGCCGGGGGCTATCCGCCCGCGCGGCCAAGTTTGTGATGTGAATTCCCGCAAACCCCTACGGGTCCGGCGCGGTGCGCGCGTCTTGCTCGGGCCGTCGGGCGCGCCTACCTTGACCTCCCGCGCTTTTTACGCCGGCAAGCGCTCGGTTGGTTAACTTTCACTACATCGGCACCGCGCACGCACCTGCTCTCACCGAAAGGGACGAGCCCGCATGACTGCTTCCCCCCGCACCGGCCCGCTCGACTTGAGCCCCAACGCCGTCACCGTGCTCGAGCGGCGCTACCTGGTGAAAGACGACCAGGGGCAACCGGTGGAGCGACCCGAAGATCTGTTCCGACGGGTCGCTCGGACCATCGCCGAGCCGGACCGACGCTACGGCGCCTCCGCCCCGGCGGTCGAGGCGCTCGCCGACACGTTCTTCGAGCTGATGGCGTCGCGGGTGTGGATGCCCAACTCGCCCACGCTCATGAACGCGGGTCGGCCGCTCGGGCAGCTCTCGGCGTGCTTCGTGCTCCCCGTGGACGACAGCCTCTCGAACGGCCAGAGCGGGATTTACGACACACTGCGCGCCATGGCGCTGGTGCACCAGTCGGGCGGCGGCACGGGGTTCTCCGTCTCCCGCCTCCGGCCGAAGAACGACGTGGTGCGCTCCACCATGGGTGTCGCCTCGGGCCCGGTGTCGTTCATGAAGCTGTATGACGCCTCGACCGACGTCGTGAAGCAAGGGGGAACCCGCCGCGGCGCGAATATGGGGATCCTGCGGGTCGACCATCCGGATATCCTCGAGTTCATCACCTGCAAGGACGACCTCACCCAGGTGACGAATTTCAACATCTCCGTCGCCGTGACGGACGCCTTCATGACGGCCGTCGAGGAGGGGACGACCTACGCCCTGATCCATCCGCGGACCGGCGGCGTGGTCGGTCAGCTCGACGCGCGGGACGTGTTCCGCAAGATCGTGCACGGCGCCTGGAAGACGGGCGAGCCGGGCGTGTATTTCATCGACCGGGCCAACCACTACAATCCCGTGCCGCGCCTGGGGAGTTACGAGGCCACGAACCCCTGTGGCGAGCAGCCGCTGCTGCCCTATGACGTCTGCAACCTGGGTTCGATCAACCTGGGCCTGTTCGTGCGCGACGGCGCCGTCGACTGGGAGCGGCTGCGGACCACGGTGCACCTCTGCACCCACTTCCTCGACAACGTGATCGATGCGAACAAGTATCCCCTCCCCGAGATCGCCGAGCTCGCGCAGCGCGTCCGCCGCATCGGCCTCGGGGTGATGGGTTGGGCCGACCTGCTGGTGCACCTCGGGATCCCCTACAACTCGGAAGAAGGGGTGGCGCTGGGTCGCAAGGTGATGGCGTTCGTGGACGAGGAAGCGAAGGTCGCGTCGGAGCAGTTGGCGCGCGAGCGCGGTGTCTTCCCGGAATGGCCGCAGTCGATCTGGGGCCCGGACGCGACTTGCGCCCGCGAGCCCGCGGGCGAGCGGGTGCGACCGATGCGCCGCCTCCGGAACTGCAATCTCACGACGGTGGCGCCCACGGGCACGATCTCGATCATCGCGACCTGCTCGTCGGGGATCGAGCCGCTCTTCGCGGTCGCGTTCATGCGCAACCAGGCGGGCGTGCTGATGCCCGACGTGAACGAGGACTTCGTGACCATCGCGCGGCGCGAGGGGTGGTACACGGAGGCGCTGATGCAGCGGATCGCCGAGGCCGGGCACATCCACTTCGACGCGGTGCCGGCAGCCTGGCAGCGCGTGTTCGTCACCGCGCACGATGTGACGCCGGAGTGGCACATCCAAATGCAGGCGGCGTTCCAGGCGTTCACCGACTCGGCGATCTCGAAGACCTGCAACTTCCCGCACGACGCCACCGAGGAGGCGGTCGAGAAGATCTACCGCTACGCGTACCGGCTCGGCTGTAAGGGTGTCACCGTGTACCGGGACGCCTCACGGGAGATGCAGGTGCTCTCGACCGGCGCCACGGCGAAGCAGGTGCAGCACCAGGCCGCCGGCGGGGCCGGGTTCGAGAACGACGGACCGCGCCAACTCGCCGAGGCCCTGGGACGCCTCGCCGAGCTCGACGCCGAGCTGGAGCGCACCCGCGCCAAGCTGCACGACGCCGAGGCGGAGAATCTGCAGCGCCGCGCCAAGCGCTCCCGCCCCGATCTCCTCCGCGGCGCGACCCGGCGCACCGAGACGCCGCTTGGCACGATGTACGTCACCATCACCGAGGACGATCGCGGCCAGCCGTTCGAGGTGTTCATCTCGCTCGGCAAGGCGGGCGCCCCGCTCATGGCGGACGTCGAGGCGATTGGCCGCCTCATCTCGCTGGCCCTGCGCTCGGGCATCCCGCTCCGCGAGATCCACCGCCAGCTGCGCGGGATTTCTTCCGATCGCGTGGTCGGCCTGGGACCGAACAAGGTGCTCTCGGTCCCCGACGCGATCGGCATCGCCATCGAGAAGTGGCTGCAAGAGAAGCAGGGGATCCAGCAGGATCTCTTGGGCGCGGCCGCCGGGCCGGGCAGCGCCGTACCCGCCCGCGAAGTGATCGCGGGGCCGGAGGGCGCCGCGGGGTTCGCCAGTCGCCAGCCCGACCAAGACTTCATCGGCGCGTGCCCGGACTGCGGCTCGCAGCTGGCGTTCATCGAGGGGTGTGCCAAGTGTCACGTGTGCGGGTTCTCGGAGTGCGGCTGACGCGACCGGGGGCGCGGTAGCGCCGCTCGGGTCAGGCGTCACAGATCGCGCGGTACCGAGGCTGTGACGGCTGTCACGACCCCCGATGTGGGGCGGGTGTTATTCTGGGGCGTGACGATTCCCCTCCGCTCCATTACGCCCACCCGGCTACAAGCCAAGGGCTGGGCCCGCGTCGGGAAGCCGGGAGCGCATCTGCTGCGCCGCGGCGCGTGGTACCCCGTCGTGCGTATTTCCTCGAGTCACATCGTCGTGCTCGACGTCAACCGGCGCAACGTCCCGGTCGATCGGCGCTTCCTGGAGATTCGCTATCACCCGCCAGAGCGCTGGAGCGTCGTGCGCTGCGAACCGCGTGAGATCCAGCGCGTGGGCCGGCTGTTTCCGCTGACCTATGGCGTCTGCCCCAGCTGCCGTCACCGCCAGGCCTTCGGGTCGGACTCGAAGGAGTTGACCTGTGAGCGCTGCAAGAAGACGGCTACCCTCGCGTGGGACGAGTTGAGCTGACCGTTCACAGCCGGATGAGGCGGTCTCCCACCGAGACGATGCCGGCGCCTACTCCCATGCAGTAGAAGCCCCGGGTTCCGTGGTCGAGGAACTGGAGCGTCTCCTTCAGCACGTCGGCCTCGACTCTCGCGCCCAGCGCCCACCCGCTGAACGGGCGGCAGGGATGGGCCACCTGCAGCACTTCCAGCCGCACCAGTTCCTGCCCCTCCTCACTCACGCAGGCGACGCCGCGCGCCAGGTCCTCGAACGCGACGCGCCCAGTCGTCTCCACCAGCATGTTCTCCCCCGCGCAGCCCGGGGTCAGGTGATCCCCGAACCGCTGCTGCATCAGCGTATAGTGGGACGTGAAGCCGACGGAGACCCCGTGCGCGCCGTCGGGATTTTTGGTGTGGGGGTGCGCGCGGTGGTGCACGTCGACCACCCAAGATCCGTCCGGCCCCTCGCCCAAGGTTCCGTCGGGACCGACGGCGAGCCGCGCCACCGCGAGAAGCGGCGCGGGGTCGTACACCCGCGTCGGTTTCTCGCCCGACTTCAGTGATGAGCGTTGCACCTGCAACCGTACGATCCGACCGAGTTCGCGCATAACGAAACTTACCAAAACCTAGTATCATGTGAGTCGCGGACCGCATGCGGATCACGCTCGGGTGGGCCCGGTGTGGCGACAATGTGGCGGATATTCTCCGCCGCGGAGCCTGGTATCCGATCGTCGAGGAGTCGCTCGACGGTCACCTCATCGTCGAGGTGCGCCAGCAGCGCGTGCGCTTGAACCGCCAGGACATCACGGTACGCACCGATCCCCCCGACCATTGGAGCATTGTTGTCCGCACCGGGGTGCTGCGCCCCACGCTGGGCGGGCAGGGAATGGAAGTGGTCACGACCTACGCCGTGTGTCCCCTCTGCCACTACCGCCAGGACTTCGCCGGGAGGCCCGACACGCTGCGCTGCGTGCGCTGCGGCGCGACCTCGCCGGTCGATTGGACCGAGACGTGCTAGCCTACGCCGGTAGCGGCGGGCTCGAGTCGGTCGAACACCCCGCCGAGCAGGTGCACTGCCAGGAGACCCTCGAACACCACCACGCCTGAGCCGGCGGCGGCCCCGAGCGTCACCCACCACAGCCCCGGCAGGCCGACCAGCTCCGCGGCAAGGGCGGTGAGGGCGCCGATGATGGCGCCGGGCACGAGGGCCAGGGCGAGGGCCACCATCCCGCCCGCCATCAGGAGGATCCGCTGGCCGGTGGCCTCGAGTCCCACCGCGCGGTCGCGCCCGATGCTCACCCAGGCTGGGAACAACAGCACCACGGCGTTCTGAACCAGGACCAGTACGAGCAGCACTGCCGCCGTGGCCGGCAGCAGCGCGAGGAAAATGGCGAGCCGGTCGGCGAGAGGCGGCAGCCCGGGACCGTGGTGCCCGGCCGACGCCGCGAAGCCGCCAGCGAGGCAGGTCCAGACGACGAGGCCGATCAGCGTCACCGGCGCTGCCACCTCGCCGCCCACGATCTGGCGTCCTCGCACCGGATACCCCCGCAGCACGTCCAGCATCTCGAGGTCGCGCCGCAGGTCGAAACGCACCGTGAGCGGGCCGAATAAGAGTGCCACGCTGCCGAGCACGAGCAGTATCACGGCCAGAATATCCCATCCGATTATCGAGCCGCCCGTGAGCCCCAGAGGGCCGCCGATCGCGAGGCCGGCGATGAGGAGGAAGGTCCACGGACTGAGGTCGCGCGTCGCTCCGACCGCGTTCTTCCACACAATCGCCCGGCTGGGGGCGCCGGTCGGCGCCAAGCGCAACCGGATTCGCCCGGGCGCCCGCGGGGCCCGGATCGCGCGGTAGGGCGACCGCCCTTGGCGCATCGCTTCCAGTTTCCGCGCCACTTTCACGGCGTGCTCGACCGCCGCTTCCTCGAAGCCCAGCGTGGAGCGCACGACCCAGAGATAGTGCGCCGCCAAGACAACTAGCGCGGCCGGTGCTTGGCGCGCGAAGGCCGCAGCGCCATCAGCGAGGGGCAGGGCCACGACGGCGCGGAGCGGCCAGAGCAATACCCCGAGCACGCCGGCGTGCAGCGCGCTCGCGAGCGCCGCGGACCCGGGCGTCGCGCCACGCTGGAAGGCGGCGACAACGCCGGGGACGGCTTGGCGCACACCCCACCACCCGAGCAGGACGACGCTCCCCAGCGCGACGAGCGTGCCCAATTGGCGCCGCCACCCCGTCACGCCGTGCTGTGTGAGACTGGCGCGGAGGAGCGCCGTGCCGGCGTAATGCAGCTGCAGCGTGGCGTACACGACCCAGAGGCCGATGACCCGCAACGCCCGCAGGGCGCTCACATGGCCGCTCGAGAAGATGAGTGCGGTCACGACGGCCGAGAGGAGCAGGGGGAGTTGCGAGCGCAGCAGTTTGAAGTCGATGACTTGGCGTCGGGTCAGCGGGGCGGGGAAGAGGTACTGGGTCTCGGCGAGGCTGAAGCTGAAGGGCGTTTCCGCGCTCCCGAACAGCCAGTTGAGCCCCACCAGCACCGCCAGCAGGCCCACCCCGAGCAGTTCGCCGCCGACCGCGCCTCCGGTCGGGACGCCGGTGGGGGCGCGCGGCCGCAACACCAGCCAGTAGAGGTAGAGGCTCCCCACCACGAACCCGATCAGGTACTTGGGCTGACGCAACCGGGCGACCCGGCGGCGCGTGGCATTCACCAGGGACCGGCGAATGAGGTACACCGCGGCGCCGATCATGCGCCGGTCAGCGACAGGAAAATGTCTTCGAGGCTCCGCCCGCGGAGGTCGGGTCGCTCGGTCAAGATCTCCTCGATCGTGCCGAACGTGACCCGGCACCCTCGGTTCATAATGAGCACCCGCGTGCAGATCTCCTCGACCAAGTGCAGCAAGTGGGAGCTCAGGACCACGGTCCCGCCCTGGCGGGCGCGCTCCTTGATGGTCTGCTTCATGCGCCGGATGCCCGCCGGATCGAGCCCGGTGAGCGGCTCGTCGAACAGCAGCACCTGCGGGTCATGGAGCAGGCCACACGCGATCACGAGCTTCTGCTTCATGCCGCGCGACAGTTCGCCGGGCAGGACTTGCGCTTTCTCTCCGAGCTCGAGTTCCCCGAGCAGGGCAGGGAGGCGCCGCTCGACGTCGGCGACCTGATAGAGGCGGGCTGTAAAGCGGAGGTGCTCTTCCACGGTCAGATAGTCGAACAGGTGCGGCTCATCGGGCATGAAGGCGAGCAGGCGCTTGGCGGCGACCGGCGCGCGTTGCACATCGTGTCCGCCGACCCGAATCGTACCTTCGGTCGGCCGGACGATGCCGGCGATGCTCCGCAGCGTGGTGGTTTTGCCGGCGCCGTTGGGCCCCACGAGACCCAGCACTTCGCCGGGGGCGGCGGTAAACGACAGGTCGCGCACCGCTTCGAGCGTGCCGTACAGCTTGGTGAGCCGTTGGACCTCGATCATCGGGCAGCAAATCTAGGGAGATCGCCGCCTTGCGGCACATGGCGCGAATAGTTAGTATGTTAATAGTCAACATGTTAATTTAATCCGAGCCCGCCATGGCTGATCGGTCCACGCTCGCCCTGCAGCTCACCGACGCCCTCGCCGCGGCCCGGGCGGCGGTGCAGCACGCCGGCGACCGCGCGTTCCGCGCCTACGGGCTGTCGCATCGCGCCCAGGCGGCGCTGACGGCCGTGGACGCTGGCGGCCCCGACGGCGCCCGCCCCAAGGAGATCGCCGCCGAGCTCGGCGTGTCGCGCGCGGCCGCGACCACGTTCATCCAGCGACTAGAGCGCAAGGGGCTCGTGGAGACCACGCCGGACCCCGAGGACGACCGCGGCGTGCGCGTGACGCTCACGCGCCACGGGTTGGAGGTGCTGCTGCGGGTCGGCCAGCTGGAACGGCGCCTCGCCGCGCGGGCGATCGAGGGGCTGCCGGCGTCGAGCATCGCCCGAGCCGTGCACCTGTTGCAAGAATTCCGGCAGCGCCTCGAGCAAAAGCAGATCGGCATGGTCCAATAGAGCCCGCATACAGGTGTGGGTATCTTTATTCAATGGGCGAGGGCGCGGTTGGTGCCCGGCGGGCACGTGAGAGATTGCTCGAGGCGGACGCCGTAGCCCTCCTCTCCCGAATCACTTACCACGCCTCTTCGTGCGCCCCCCACGGGGCCTCGTCGGCCCGTCGGCCCAGCCGCCCCGCAGGGGAGTTTTCCACATCTCGGAGGGGGCGGGGAAATGTGGATTACTGAGCCGACCGGCACGGAGGAGGATGCTGGCGTGGCGATCCGCGACGCGGCGGCCCTGCTGCGCACGGCCCGGCGGGTGGTCGTCGCGACCGGCGCCGGGATGTCGCGCGAGAGTGGGATTCCCACATTCCGCGAGGCACAGACTGGCCTGTGGGCGCGCTTCGACGCGACCGAGCTCGCGACGCCTGCGGCGTTTCGCCGCCATCCGGCCCGGGTGTTCGGCTGGTACGCGTGGCGCCGGCGGCTGGTGCGGGCCGCGATGCCCCACGCCGGCTATGACGCGCTGGTCGCGCTCGAGCATCTCGTCCCGGAGTTCGCGATCGTGACGCAGAATGTGGATGGGCTGCACCGCCGCGCCGGGAGTCATCAGGTGCTCGAGCTGCACGGCTCGCTCGAGCGATTCTCGTGCGCGGATCAGCGCCACCCCTACCCCGCCGACGCGCTGATCGAGCCGGCGACCGACGCCGAGTGCGAGCCGCCACGCTGTCCCCGCTGTGAGGCGGCGGTGCGGCCAGACGTGGTGTGGTTCGGCGAAGCCCTGCCCGAGCGCGAGAGCGCGGCCGCCTGGGAGCTCGCTCGGGCGTGCCAGGCGATGCTCGTCGTCGGTACGTCGGGGCTGGTGCAACCGGCGGCCGAGCTTCCTTATATAGCGCGCGCGGCCGGCGCCACCGTGATCGAAGTGAACCCTGATCCGACGGAGCTCTCGGCCGTGGCACACATCCGCTGCCGCGGACCCGCGGGCACCGTGCTGCCCGCGCTCGTCGCGGCACTCACACAAGGGGACTCCATCTGATCCGCCGCACGAAGATCGTTGCGACGCTCGGCCCGGCCACGAGTACGCCGGCGCGCATCGCCAGCCTCATCGACGCCGGCACGAACGTGATCCGCGTGAACGCCTCACATGGCACACCTGAGATGCGCGCCGCGTGGATTGCGGCGGTGCGCGGCGCGGCGGATCGGGCGGGATCGGCGGTCGCGGTGCTGGTCGACCTCCAGGGCCCGCGGATCCGGGTCGGCGCGCTCCCCGAGCCGCGCGCGCTCCGAGCCGGGGAGACGGTCGTGTTCGCCCCCGAGGACGTCGCGCGCGGCAACGAGCTGCCGACGACCTATGCAGGGCTCGCGACCGACGCCCGCCCCGGCGCGCGCATTCTCCTTGACGACGGCCTGCTATCGGTCGAGGTGACGCGGATCGTGCCGCCCCGCGTCGAGGGGCGCGTGATCGACGGGGGCACGCTCACCTCGCACAAGGGGATGAACCTTCCGGGCCTGCAGGTGAGCGCCCCGGCGCTCACCGCGAAGGATCGGGAAGACACCGCGCATGCGGTCGCCGCGGGAATCGATTACCTCGCGCTCTCCTTCGTGCGGCGGGCGGAGGACCTGGCCGAGCTCCGCACGCTCGTCCCTCCTGCCGTCCAGCTCGTTGCCAAAATCGAAAAGGCGACCGCGCTGGACGACTTGGACCGCATCCTCGACGCCGCCGACGCGGTGATGGTGGCCCGGGGCGACCTCGGGGTCGAGCTGCCGTTCGAAGAGGTGCCAATCGTGCAAAAGCGCCTCATCCGTGAGGCCAACCGTCACGGGAAGCCGGTGATCACGGCGACCCAGATGCTCGAATCGATGGTGCACCACCCCCGGCCCACCCGCGCCGAAGCGTCCGACGTGGCCAACGCGATCCTCGACGGCACGGACGCGGTGATGCTCTCGGCCGAGACGGCGGTGGGGGACTACCCCCTCGAGGCGGTGGGCGCGATGGATCGGATCATCCGCGAAATGGAGCGTCAGGCGGCGAGCGGCGGCGTGGGACCGAGCCGCGACGAACGCCGCCTCAGTGTCGCCGAGAGCGTCTCGGTCGAGGACGCGATCGCCCTTGGGACGAGCGCCGTAGCGCGCATGCTCAAGACCCCGTTGATCGTGACCCTCACCAAGGGGGGCTTCACGGCGCGCAAGGTGGCGGCCCAACGCCCCCCGGTCCCCATCTTGGCGGTGACCACCGAGCCGGTGACGTACCGGCAGCTGGCGTTGGTGTGGGGGGTGACGCCGGTGCTCGTGGACCAAGTGCCCGGGTATGAGGCGATGCTCGCTGTCGTGCGCGACCTGATCCTGCGGCGCGGCTTCGCCCATGCAGGCGACCGCATCGTGATGACCGCCGGTGTGCCGTGGGAAGTGTCGGGGGCCACCAACCTCCTCAAGGTCGAGGTCGTGTGACGTGAGGCTCGTGTTTCTCGGCACCGGCACCTCCTACGGCGTACCGCAGATCGGCTGCCGCTGCCGCACCTGTACGTCCGACGACCCGCGGGACCGCCGCACGCGCAGCGCCGTGCTGCTCGCGGCGGCAGGGCGCCACCTGCTCATCGATACGCCGCCCGAGCTGCGGCTGCAGCTCGTCGGGGCGGACGTGGCGTCGGTGGATGGCGTGTTGTTCACGCACGCCCATGCCGACCACTTGCACGGGATCGACGATCTCCGCGCCATTTCCGTGCGGCAGCACGGCCCCCTCCCGGTCTACGGCTCGGCGGAGACGCTGGCGGAGATCGGGCGGCGCTTCGGCTACATCTTCGATTCCGTGCCCGCACACCCCGGGACGAGCAAACCCGAACTGACCGCCCATGCGCTCAACGCCGGGTGCGAGGCGGAAATCGCCGGGATGCCGGTGCTCCCGCTGGCCCTGCCGCACGGCGACCGTACCGTGTTTGGCTACCGCATCGGCGCGGTCGCCTACCTCACCGACGCCAAGACGATCCCCGAACCGGTGCGCCGCCAGCTCACGGGGCTCGACGTGCTGGTGCTGAACGCGTTGTTGCCGCGGCCACATCCACTCCACCTCTCGATCCCGGAAGCCGTCGACGCGGCCGCGCACATCGGCGCGCGCCGCACCTTCCTCACGCACCTCACGCACGACACGCCGCATGCCGAACTCGCGGCGCGGCTGCCTGGCGGCGTCGCGCCCGCGTACGACGGACTGGTGATCGACGTGGGGGCGGTCTAGATTCGTCGCGAGGAGGCAGGCGGCATGTCCAACGCACCCGACGCCATACTCACACGGTTCCAGCGCCCCGCCGCGCGCCAGAGCGCGGCGATGGATGCCCTCGTGCGGCAGGCGGTGTTTGGCGCGCCGGAGGAGCGGGCGGAGGCCCGCTGGCTCATCTGGGAGATCGGCCAGGCCGCGGGGGTGCGACCCGCGTCGATCCACGAGCTTTACCTCGCGCGCGGCCGCGGCGAAGCCCCGGTCTTCACGACCCCAGCGATCAACGTGCGCGTGCTCGCGTACGACGCGGGGCGCGCCATCTTCCGAGCGGCGAAGCGGCTCGACGTCGGCGCCGTGATTTGCGAGATCGCCCGGTCCGAAATCGGGTACACCGACCAGCGACCGGCCGAGTACGTCGCTGTGATGACCGCGGCCGCGTTGCGCGAAGGCTTCACCGGCCCGCTCTTCATCCAGGGCGACCACGTCCAGGTGAACGCCAAGAAGTACGCCGCGGACCCCGAGGCCGAACTCGCGGCGGTGCGCGCGCTGATTGAAGAGGAGCTGCACACCGGCTTCTACAACATTGATGTGGATACCTCGACACTGGTCGATCTCTCGCAACCCGACCTGGACGCGCAGCAGCGCGTGAACTACGAGCGCGCCGCCGAGCTCACCCAGTTCATCCGCGACCGGGAGCCCGCGGGCGTCACCGTGTCGGTCGGGGGGGAGATTGGCGAGGTCGGCGGCAAGAACTCGGACGTGCACGAGCTGCGGGCGTTCATGGAGGGCTACCTCCGCACGCTGGGGCGTCTCGGCGGAGGCCGCTCCCCGGGGATCAGCAAGATCTCGGTGCAAACTGGGACCAGTCACGGCGGCGTCGTGCTGCCGGACGGCTCGATCGCCAAGGTGCCAATCGACCTCGACGCGCTCGCGGCGTTGTCGCGCGAGGCGCGCGTCCGCTACGGGCTGGGCGGCGCCGTGCAACACGGCGCGTCCACGCTGCCCCCCGAGGCGTTCGGCCGCTTCCCGGCGTGCGAGGCGATCGAGATCCACCTCGCCACGAACTTCCAGACCATGGTGTTCGACCACCCCCGACTCCCCGCCGAGCTCCGGACCGAGCTGAACCAGTGGGTCAAGACCGAGTGCAAGGACGAGTGGAAGCGGGGCGACACCGAGCAGCAGTTCATTTACAAGAGCCGCAAGAAGGCGATCGGCCCGTTCAAGCGCCGGTTGTGGGACCTGCCGGCCGATGTCCGGGGCGCGATCGGGTCCGATCTCGAGCAGACCTTCGCGTTCCTATTCGAGCAGCTCCGCGTGACGCACACCCGGGCCGTGACCGACCGCTTCGTGCTGCCTCCCCTCCAGTCGCACGCCGAGCCGCGCCCGGTGGCGGTCGCGGCCCCCGACGACCTCGAGGCGGGCGAGTGAGCGAACGCGGCGCGGGGTTCGGGTCCTTCCTGCTCGGGCTCGGGATCGGCGCGGTGCTGGGCTTCCTGTTCGCGCCTGAGCCTGGCGATGCGACCCGCGTCAAGCTGACGCGCAAGCTGCGCGGGCTGCGCGACCTCGCCGCCGAGAAGGCGGGCGAGCTGGGCGAGCTGCTCGACGCAGGAGCGGAGTCCGACCTGCCGGAACGAGAGGGCGCTGGAGAGGATGAGGGCGAAGGGGAAGGGGACCATGCCGACCTCGATGAGCCGCCGGCGCGTGAGGCGGTGGCGCGCCGCCTCACGGACGCGAAGCGCCAGCGCCGGGGGGCAAGGGCGGACCGAGAGCGCCGGACCGCCCTGCCCCGGCCGACGGAGCGCGGCGAGGAGGAGGACGAGCCCGTCGCGTGAGGCCCGAGGGCGGCTGGCATCGGTCGGTGACCGGGGTTGTGCGCCGTACCCTCGAGGCGGCCTACGAGGACAACATCCCGTTTCTTGCAAGCGCCCTCTCGTTCGACCTCCTACTAACGCTCGTCCCCTTCGTCGTCCTGCTGCTCGCGGTCGTTGGCTACCTCGTCCAGCACCAAATCACCACCCAGCAGGTGGAGTTGCACCAACTGCTGTCGCGCTTCCTACCGACGCCGCCGGGCGGCGCGACCGACAAGGTCTTCGCCCAGGTCGAGGCCGCGCTCGGCGGCATCGTGCGCCACCGTGGCCGCCTCACTGCCCTCGGCCTGCCGCTGTTCCTGTGGTTCTCAACCCGGTTGTTCGGTGGGCTGCGCGCGGCGTTGAACGAGGTGTTCGACACGGACGAGCGCCGCTCCTGGCCGATGGCGAAACTGCTCGATCTCGGCATGGTGTTCGGCAGCGGCGCTCTCTTGGTCCTGAGCGGCGTGCTGGCGGCGTGGGAGGCCCGTAACGCGAGCAGTGTGAGCGGCAGCTTCGCGCTGGACTGGCTGTGGCGCTTCGGCCTTGAGACGTGCGCCTTCGGACTCGGCGTGCTCCTCTTCTTCGTCATCTTCAAGCTGGTGCCGAACCGACGGATCTACTGGCGCACCGCGCTTGTCGCCGCCGTGTTTTGCTCGCTTGGCTTCGAGGTCGCCAAGCGGTTGTACGCCCTCTACGTGTCGCGCTTTGCGACCCTCGACCAAGTCGCCTCGGACGCCAACATCGTGGCGCTGATCCTGTTCCTGCTGTGGATTTACTACACGGCGTATCTGTTCCTGCTCGGCGGCGAAGTCGCGGAAATGTACGACCTCATCCGGATGCAGCGTGCGCAGCGGGTCCGCCTGGGATGACGGCGCGGCCGATCGATCTGCGGAGCGACACGGTCACGCAGCCGTCGCCCGCGATGCGGCGGGCGATGGCCGAGGCCGAGGTGGGCGACGACGTCCTCGACCGCGATCCCACGACGCGTCGCCTCGAGGAACGGGTGGCCGAGCTGCTGGGGGCGGGCGACGCGCTGTTCTTTCCGTCGGGCACGCAGGCGAACCAGGCGGGCGTCGCCCTGCTCACGCGCCCGGGCACGGAGCTGCTGCTCGAGGCGAACGCGCACCTCGTGCATCACGAGCTAGCGGGGGTCGCGGCGAACTGGGGCGTGCAGATTCGCCCGATCGCCACGCCGGACGGGCGGCTGACGCCCGCCCTGCTTCAGGCCGCACTGCGCCCGGTCTCCCCTCACGTGCCCCGGGCGGGCGCCGTGGCGGTCGAGAACACGCACAACGCCGCCGGTGGGACGGTACTGCCCCCGACCGTACTGGACGAGCTTGTCGCCACCGCCGGCCGGGCGGGCCTGCGGGTCCATTTAGACGGCGCGCGGCTGTGGAACGCAGCGGCCGCGGCGGGCGTGGCCGTTGCGCGGCTGGCGCGGGGCGCGGCGAGCGTGATGGTGAGCTTCTCCAAGGGGCTCGGCTGCCCGGTCGGGTCGTGCCTCGCGGTCGCGGCCGACGAGCGAGCGCGCGTGTGGGAGATCCGCAAACGCCTGGGCGGCGGGATGCGCCAGTCGGGTATCCTCGCTGCGGCAGCGTTGTACGCCTTGGACCACCACCTCACGCGGCTGGGGGAGGACCACGAGCACGCGAAGCTCCTAGCCCAGCGGCTCGCCGCGTGTCCGCGCGTCCGGCCGGCCGAGCCCGAAACCAACATCGTCATGCTCGACTTAGTCCGCGAGACCGACACGGCGGAGACGATCGTGCCGCAACTCGCCGCGGCCGGCGTGCTGCTGTGGCCGTTCGGGCCGCGGCGGCTGCGGGCGGTGACGCATCTCGACGTCTCGCGCCGCGACATCGAGCGCGCGGCCGAACTTCTGGCGATGGTGCTCCGGTGACGTGGGTCACGCGGCACCGCATTATGTTGTGACGATGGGCGCGAGCGCTCCCCTGCGTCGTCCGATCCCCGTCGCTCGGTCGATTCTCTGGGCTCCCGAGAGCGGGGACGTCCGGCCGAGCGAGATTCCGTTTCCCATCTTCCTGGGCCAGGACGCGCTCACCGCGATCCACGAACACGTAGCGACGGCGGTGCGTCCGGGACAGGGCATGCTCGGCTTTTTGCTCGGCGACCTGTGCGAATGCCCGGACACCAACGTCTCCTACCTCGTCATCGACACGGCGTTGCGCTTGAACCAGGCGATTTACAGCGACCGCAGCCGTGACGTCGTGACCCGGCTGTGGGACCGGATTGCGGCTCAGCTCGAGGAACAACAGGCGCACCTCATCGGGTGGTACCACACCCACGCGCCGCTCCCGCTCACGCTGTCCGACGACGACGTCGAGACCCACGAGCAGTACTTTGCGGAGCCGTGGCAGGTCGCGATGCTCGTGGAGCCGAACGCCGACGAGCCCGCCGGCGCCTTCTTCCGCGCGGGCGGGGAAGGGTGGACGGGCGCGGCGCTGCCGTTCTACGAACTGCTGGCCGACGACTCGATCCGGGCGGGCGGGCGCAAGCGCTCATTCGTCACGTGGAAAAACTACCGGGCCTATAATCCGGTCGTGCCCCAGTCCACGGCCACGCTGCCGGCGGCCGCCGTGAAGCCCCCCGCAGACGTGACGTCGCGGAGCGTCCCCGTTCGACCTGCGCCGGAGCCCGAGCCACCGTCCTCCCCCCCACCGCCGCGCGAGGAGCGCTCGACGGAGCTCAAGTTCCTCACCACGGCCGAGGACTTTGCGACGCCGGCGCCCTCGCGCGCACCACCGCCCCCGCCCCGGCCCCGTCCAGCGCCGCCCCGCCCGCCGCGGGCGGCGCCGCCGCCCGAGCCGGAGCCCGAGGCGGTGCCCGCCACCGAAGAGCCGGTCGACGAGGCGGTGGAAGAGCCCCTCGAAGCGCAGGTCGAAGAACCGCTGGAAGAGGTGGTCGAAGAGTCGGTGCCCGCCGCCGACGCCACGCAGGAGTGGCCCGACGAGTTCGAGGAGCGCGGCGACGCGGTCGCGGTGGCCGAATACGAGGAGCCCGAGGCCGCGCCGGCCCCCCCCAAGCCGCGCCGCCCCCGCAAGCCACGCCCCGGCCTGTGGCGGGCCCTGATTGCCGTCGCGGTCCTCGCCGTGGCAGGCGGGGCTTACTGGTGGTTCCAGCCGACGCTGCCATCGCTCACGGTGCCCCAGGTCATTCGGGATCTGCCGGCGCGCGCGGGGGCACTGGCGTCGCGCATCAAGGCGCTGGCGTCACACGTCAAGGAGTTGCCGTTCCTCAAGCCGCGCCCGGCCGCGAGCAAACCACCGACGCCGCGCCCGTCCCGCACCCCGCCGCCGGCGCCGCCTCGGTCGCAACTCGAGGCTCGACCCCCAACGCCGCCCCCGCCGCGGGCGACGGTTCCCGTCGCACCGAGCGCTCCCGCACCCGCGCTCGATCGCTTCGGCGACGCGGTCGCGCTCGGGGTCCGCCGGTTCAACGACCGCGCGGCGCAGTTCGACAGGCACGAGATCACGTGCGCTGACTTGGCGGGCGAGCTCGGTGCCGTCGAGCGCAGCTGGGCAGCGTATAGCACCGCCCGGCGCGCCGCGGGAGTGCTCGATGCGGCCCACGCCACGCGCGACCAGACCCTCTACGCCGGCGTCGACGCGGCGGCCCACCGGTTGGAAAACGCGGGGTGCGAGCGCCAGCCCCAGTAGGCGACGTCGCGCGGTGCACCTCGTCCAGCGCTCGCGCCGGCGGTCCCACGCGCGGGGCCGCCTCGCGGCGGGGATCGCCACCCGCACGCGGCCCCGGACGCCGGACCGCACGGCGCATTAGATTCCCTGCCTCATGATCGCGCTCGCCCGAAAGTACCGTCCCAAGCGGTTCGCCGACCTCATCGTTCAGGACCATGTCGCCGCTGCGCTGCGTGGGGCCGTGGCGGGGGGACGGGTGGCGCATGGCTACCTGTTCGCGGGGCCGCGGGGCGTGGGAAAGACCACGGCGGCGCGCATCCTCGCGATGGCCTTGAACTGCGAGCGCCGCAACGCCACGAGCGGGGGTGAGCCGTGCGGCGAATGCGACTCCTGCCGCCGGATTTGGACCGGCGCCGTGAACCTGGATGTCGTGGAGCTCGACGCGGCGTCGAACCGCGGCGTGGACGACGCCCGGGACTTACGGGAGCGCGCGATGTACGCCGCCTCCACTGACGACCGACATAAGGTCTACATCGTGGACGAGGCCCACATGCTCACGCGGGAGGCGTGGAACGCGCTGCTCAAGATCCTCGAGGAGCCGCCGCCCCGCGTGGTGTTCGTGTTCGCGACGACCGAGCCTCAGAAGATCGCGCAGAGCGCGGCCCCCATCCTGTCGCGGCTGCAGCGTTTCGATTTCCGCCGCATCGGACCGCACGCGATCGCGGAGCGGCTGCGTCACGTGCTCGCGGCCGAAGCGCTCACCGCCGATGACGCGGCCATTCTGCTGATCGCGCAGAGCGCCGACGGCGGGATGCGCGACGGCCTCTCGATTCTGGACCAAGTGCTGTCGTTCGGCACGGGACCGCTCACGGCCGAGCGCGTGCGCGAGGTGCTCGGGCTCATTCCGGACGAGTATTACGGCGAGATGTTGCAGCTCGTGGCCGAACGCGATGCGAAGGCGGTGTTCCCGCTCGTCGAGCGGCTGCTCGAGGCCGGGGCCGATCTGGGCGAGTTCGTGGCCGGCGCGGGAGCGGTGCTGCGCGCCGTGCTGCTCGTGGACTTGGGGGGCGCCCCCGAGGGCTTCACCGAAGCGCTGCAAGGCGTGGTGCGGCGCTACAGCGCGTCGCTGCCAGCCCCCGACGTGGTGCGGCTGCTCGCGGTGCTCTCGGAGATGGAGCCCACGCTCCGCGCGAGCGGCAACCCCCGGCTGGCCGTCGAACTCCTGCTGTTGCGCTGGGCGCTCATGAGCCGCACCGTGGAGCTCGAGGCGGTGTTACGCGCGCTCGGCGCGGGGAAGGGGGAGGGGACCGCGGGGCCGGGGGACGCACCCGTGCTCCGCGACGCCGCTCCGCACGCCCGCGCGCCTGATCGCCCGAGCGCTTCCCACTCCGTGCCCGCCACCCCTCCCGGCCCCACGCCCCCCACGCCCCCC
>DATBCS010000156.1:0-3817 GCA_036270315.1 Gemmatimonadales bacterium | reverse complement strand
CTCCGGAGGCGACATCGCCACGCTCCAGGAAATACTGTGTGAGCAGGCCCTGCCACTCGCCGCGGGCCTGGAGGATCAGCTCGGCGACCTCGCGTGCCGCCCCCTGCCCCCCGGGGACCGTCGTCACGACCCGGGCCGCAGCCTTCACCTCCGCCACCGCGTTCGCCACGGCGATCGGAAGGGCGACGCGCCTGAGCAACGGCAGATCGGCGAGGTCGTCGCCCACGAAGGCGCACTCGTCCCAGCCGAGGCCGCGCCGAGCGAGCAGAGCTTCGAACGCGGGGAGCTTGCGCGCCGTGGGGTCCTGAATCAGCTCGTCGACGGCCAGCTCGCGGGCGCGCAACGCCGTCGCCGCGGACTCGCGACCCGAGAGCCAGATCACCGGCAAGCCGGCGGCGCGCAGCAGCCGCACCCCCAGGCCGTCTTGGATGTGGAAGCGCTTGAACTCGACGGGGTGATCGCCCACCTGCCCCAGATAGACGCCGTTGTCGGTGAACACACCGTCGACATCGAAGCCGACGAGCCGCAGGCGACGGGCGAGGGTCTGGTCGAGCATCGGGGTCACGGCTGGGCCGACGCCTGGGCCCGGGCCCGCTGCCACACGTCGAGCGCCACCGTCACCAGGCCCGGCAGCTCGTCGAGCGGCACCATGTTCGGCCCATCCGACGGTGCGTGGTCGGGGTCGGGGTGCGTCTCGAGAAAGAACCCGTCGGCGCCCGCGGCCGCCGCCGCGTATAAGAGCGGCGGGATCCACTCGCGCTGGCCGCCGCTCGCGCCCTCGGGGCCTTGGCCAGGCTGCTGCACGGAGTGCGTGGCGTCGAACACGACGGGCACGCGGCACGCCGCGCCGAGCCGCGCGAAGTTCCGCATGTCGACGACCAAGTCGCCGTACCCGAAGAAGGTGCCGCGCTCCGTGACGGCGATCTCCGGCGCCCCTGCCTCCCGCACCTTCTCCACCGCACCCGCCATCCCCTCGGGCGACATCCACTGCCCCTTCTTCACGTTTACCGCCCGGCCGGCGCGGCCCGCTGCCACGAGCAGGTCCGTCTGGCGGCACAAGAACGCGGGGATCTGGAGCACATCCGCCACCTGGGCGGCGGCCGCCACCTGCCCTGCCTCATGCACGTCCGTGAGGATGGGCAGCCCCGTGGCGGCCCGCACCCGGGCGAGCGCCGCGAGCCCGCGCTCGAGCCCGGGGCCGCGGGCCCCGCGCAGGCGGGACCGGTTCGCCTTGTCGTAGGATGCCTTGTAGATGACGTGCACCCCGAGCCGCGCCCCCAGGGCGGCGAGCACCTCGCCGACCCGGGCGTTCAGGTCGTCGGACTCGACGACGCACGGCCCCGCGATGAGAAACGGGGCGGTGCCGAAATGCGGCGCCATCTCAGTCGTGCCGGCCGGCGAGTGCGGACGGCCGCGCGGCGGCGGCGGCCGGGGCGATCCCGCCCTCGGCGCGGCGCGCGTGGCGCGCGGCGCCCACGAACCCGGCGAACAAGGGGTGCGGCCGCGTGGGGCGGGACTTGAGCTCGGGGTGGAACTGGCAGCCGATGAACCACGGGTGGTCCGGCAACTCGATCATCTCGACGAGCGAGCCATCGGGCGAGAGCCCGGAGCAGCGCATGCCGTACTCCGCGAGCACGTCGCGATAGGCGTTCGACACCTCGTAGCGATGGCGGTGCCGCTCGCTCACCTCGAGGGCGCCGTACACCTGGGCCACGCGCGAGCCGGGACGCACCTTGCAGGGGTAGGCGCCGAGCCGCATGGTGCCGCCCATCTCCTGGATCCCCTCCTGCGAGCGCATCAGCGCGATCACCGGGTTCTCGCACTCGGGCTCGAACTCGCTCGAGTTGGTGTTGGGCAGCTTGACCACGTCGCGTGCGAACTCGATGATCGCGGCCTGGAGGCCGAGGCAGATCCCGAAGAACGGCAGCTTGTGCTCGCGCGCCCAGCGGATCGCCTCGAGCATCCCCTCCACCCCACGCACGCCGAACCCGCCCGGCACGAGCAGCCCGTCATACCCGCTCAGCAACTCGCCCGTTGTCTCCTGGTCGGTGAAGCGGTCGGAGGCGATCCATTCGATCTGCACGCCGGTGTCGTTCGCGATCCCGCCGTGCACTAACGCCTCGTGAATGCTCTTATAGCTGTCGGCGAGCTCGGTGTACTTCCCGACCACGGCGATCTTTACGCGCGTCGGCGGATCGAGGATCTTCTGAACCATCGCCGCCCAGCTCCGGAGATCGGGCTCTTTGGTCTCGAGGTGCAGACGCCGACATACTTCCTTGTCGAGGCTCTGCTCGTGCAGCTTGAGCGGAATCTCGTAGATCGACTTCACATCGGGACTCTCGACCACGCACCCGAAGTCCACGTTGCAGAACTGGGCGATCTTGCGCTTCAACTCCTCCGACAGCGGCCGCTCGGTGCGGCACACGAGGATGTCGGGCTGAATTCCGATCTGCATCAGCTCGCGGACAGAGTGTTTGGTGGGCTTGGTCTTGAGTTCGGCGGTGGCGGCGATGAACGGCACAAGGGTGAGATGGATGAACAGCGTATTGTCGCGGCCCACTTCCTGGCGGAACTGCCGGATCGCCTCGAGGAACGGCAGTGACTCGATGTCGCCGACCGTGCCGCCGATCTCCGTGATCACGACGTCGTGGTCGGGGGCGAGGCGGCGGATGGCCGCTTTTATTTCATCGGTAATGTGGGGCACCACCTGCACCGTCGAGCCGAGGTACTCGCCGCGCCGCTCCTTCGTGATGACCGAGAGGTAGATCCGTCCCGTGGTCACGTTGTTCACCTGCGACAACGAGCGGTCGATGAAGCGCTCGTAGTGACCGAGGTCCAAGTCGGTCTCGGCGCCGTCGTCGGTCACGTACACCTCGCCGTGCTGGAACGGCGACATCGTGCCGGGGTCGACGTTGATGTAGGGGTCGAACTTCTGGATCGTCACGCCCAGGCCGCGCTCCACGAGGAGCCGGCCGAGCGAGGCCGCCGCGATGCCTTTGCCGAGCGAGCTCACCACCCCGCCGGTCACGAAGATGTACTTCGTCGAGTTCACGGACTCACCGCCTTCACGTGCTCGGTCAATTGGGTTTCCACCACGGGCAGATCGTCAACCGTGTCCACGCCGGGCGCCGCCGGACCCGGGCACAGCGCGACGCCGATTGGGATGCCGTGCATGAGCGGCCGCAGTTGCTCGAGCCGCTCCCAGCGCTCGGCCGGGACCGGCGCAAGCCGCATCCAGCGCTCGAGCGCCTCGCGCGTGTAGGCGTACACGCCGACGTGCTGGTGATAGACCACATCCCCCGCGCCGTCCCGATCGAACGGCACGGCGGCGCGCGAGAAGTAGAGCGCCCGCCCGCGCGCATCGAGCACCACCTTCACCCGGTTCGGATCGCCCGCCAGCGCGGGATCGAGCTCGCCCGCGGCTGTGCCGATCGGCTCGCCCCCCCGCACGCGCGCGACCGCTCCGCGCAGCGCGGCGAGCGCCACGAGGGGCTCGTCGCCCTGCACGTTCAAGACGAGGTCGAAATCTCTAAATGATTTATTGGCAATGAGTTCCGCCACCCGCTCGGTGCCCGACTGCGGCGCCTCCGAGGTGAGCCGGGCCTCGTAGCCGGCCCGCTCGACCACCGTCGCGATTGCCGGCGCGTCGGTCGCCACCACGAGGCGATCACACACCTCGGCCGCGGCAACGCGTCGCACGACCCAGAGGATGAGTGGGTCGCCAGCCACTACGACCAAGGGCTTGCGGGGAAGACGGCTTGAAGCGAGCCGCGCCGGAATGACGCCGAGGACAGGCACGGGGGAAGATACAAAATTC
>DATBCS010000155.1:0-3833 GCA_036270315.1 Gemmatimonadales bacterium | reverse complement strand
CGCCCGGGCGTCACCCGCCGCGCCGTGGAACTTGAGGGCGCGGGCCAGCGCCACCCGCTCGGGCGGCGTGCGCGCCGGCAACGCCGCGAGCGCCACACCGACCGCCGTGGCGGCGTCGTCCGATTCGGGCGCCCGGGCCATGAGGCCGTAGAGAGCGTCGCGCGCCCGTACCGAATCGCCGCGAGCGAGGGCGAGCCGCGCGACCTCGAGCGTGCGGCCCGCCTGCGCGAACGCCTCCAGCGCGGCGTCCGAGTCGCCGGCGGCGAGGAGCGCGTGAGCGCGCGCCGCCCCGGCCTCGCGCGCGACCGGCGCCGGCAGATTGACGAGCAACCGGAACGCGACGCCCGTGTCGCGCGTGACCCGCGCCTCGCGGAGCCGCAGCCACGCATCGATCGCCGGCAACCCGAGCGTGCGCGCCGCGGCGTACGCCGCCGCCGCGCTGTCGGGCGCCCTCCCCGCCTCCCACGCCAGCGCTTCACGCACGGCGAGCAGTGCCGCGCGAGCCCCATGGGCGCGCGCGCGGGCGGCGGCGTAGTGCCCCGCCGCCGAGTCCGGCAAGCCGAGCCGGGCCTCCGCCTCGGCCAGCACCGCCAGGGCCTCACCCTCGGGGACGCTGTCGAGCCAGGGCTGTCCGACGAGCAGGCTCCGGGCGCGGTCGTAGCGGCGCGCGTACAGCTCCGCCTTCGCCCCCTCCACGAGCAGCCGGGCGCCGAGCGGCCCGCCCCGCGCCACCGCCGCGAGCAACGTCTCCGCCGCGTGCCACGGGCGCCCGGCGAGCCGCAGCGATTCGGCGCGCGCGGCGACGAGGTCCGTCACCGTCGCTTGGGCCGCGAGCGTCGCCCCGGGCCCCGCGACGCCGAGCAACGCCAGGAGGACGGCCGCCCGCGTCACCGCGTGCGATGCACCCGAGCGGCGACGCGCTGGAACTCGGCGCGCGAGAGCGGGGTGAGCCGGAACCGGCCGAACCCGCTGGGGTCCTGGAAGAAGAGCGTGACGCGGAGCGAATTGTACGTCCAGCGGATGCCGCGCACCCCGGTGCGCTGGACGTCGGCGCTGAAGTCGAACACGTCGTCCGCGTCGCCCAAGGTGATGAACACCTCGCCGCGGTCCGTGAGCCAGCCGGGCGCCCCCGGCTCTCGATAGCGTTGGTTCGCGATCTGGATGTCCGCGAAGTAGCGATCCAGCGCCTCGTTCTCCGGCGTGAGCGGGACGGGGTCGGTGGCTTTGTAGAACCGTTTCCACACGGCGGGCCGGTCGGCCGGAGACGCCTTGCGCAGACTGTCCACCCAGTCCTGGCGGTCGAAGTAGCGTAACAGGCTGATCATCTGGTCGAAGTTCGTGATCGCCCATTGGTCGGAGAAGCTCACGAGGAACGGCGCCCCCGGACTGGCGGGCGCCCCGAGGGGCGCGACCTCGAAGCGGCCCTGGCCGACCGGCAGCTCCCCCGGCCGGATCACGAGGACCACGCTGGCGAGCGTGTCGCCGCCCGCGGCGGCAACCGTGTCGTGCCAGGACTCCACGCCGTCGGGGCCGACCGCGCGCGCCGCGAGCCGCACCCCGCGCGGCAGACCGTACGCCTCGACGTAGAAGCGGAGGGAGTCACTGCCATACGGCAGAGTCGCGCGCGGGTTGAGCAGCAGTTTGGGGGTGTCGGCGAGGCGCGTACGCCCGGTGGCCTGGTACACCGCGATCGGCGCGCTCACGGTGCGCCCCGCGAACCGCGGAACCGTATCGGTGCGCTCCTGCCGGGACGCGGCGGGCCCGTTGCGGTCCCGGACCGCCACGCTGACCCGGTAGACACCAGCGCGGAGTCCCACGACCTGCTGGTAGATCACGCTCTCGTCGCCCCGCATGGTCTCCTGGAACGTGCGCACGCGTACCGCCTCGTCGGTCGCGACCTGGCGGGCGATCATAGTGTCGCCCCGAAACGCGAGGTCGACGTGATACTGCGCGACGAATTCGTTGCCATCGCGCATGAAGGTCAGGGCATGGTTCGAAAGCGACAGGCCGAACACGGCGAGCGTCGTGTCGGGCGTCGCGGCCGCCACGTAGTGCACCGTCGCGACGAACGGCAGCGGCGGCCCCGCCACGAGGAACCCCATGGCGTGGTACACCGTGGCGGCGTCGAACAGGGTGGACATGGCGGCACTCGGCTCAGGCTGCGACTGCGTGCCGACCCGCTGCCACGAGCTGCAGCCGAGGCCGACCGTGAGGAGCGCTGCTGCGGCGAGTCGTCTCACTTGCTCAACCTCAAATCCGGGCGTTAGTTTCGCGCGTTCCCATGCCCAGCGAGAACCTCGCCGGTCGGACCATCGCCGGCTATCGCCTCCTCGAGCGCGTCGGCGAGGGAGGCACCGCCGAAGTGTACCGGGCCGAGCACCCCGAGCGCGGCGCCTGTGCGTTCAAGGTATTGCGCACCAGTCTCCGGAGCGACCCCACGGCGGTCAAGCGGTTCCTGCGCGAGGCCGGGTACGGGGCGCGGGTCGAGCATCCCGGCGTGGTGCGCACCTACGACTTCGGGGAAGCGGATGGCCTCTACTACCTCGCGCTCGAGTGGGCCGAGGGCAAATCCCTCGCGGAGTACGTACACCGTTCCGGCCCCCTCGCTCCGGCACTCGCGTGCGAGGTGATCCGGCAGCTGGCCGGTGCGCTGGCGGCGGCCCACCAAGCGGGGATCATCCATCGGGACTTGAAGCCGGAAAACATCACCTACGACCCGGTCACGCACCGGGTGAAGCTGCTCGACTTCGGCATCGCCCGGGACGCCGACCTGCCGGCGGCCGAGCGGCTCACCCGCACCGGCTTCTTCGTCGGGACCTTGAAGTATGTGGCGCCGGAGGCGCTGTCGGGCGAGCTGGTGGACGGGCGGGCCGACATCTACAGCCTGGCCACGATCCTTTACTGGATGCTCACCGGGCGCCATCCCTACACCGGCCGCAGTCCGCGCGAGCTGTTCCAGCAGCTGCTCACCCAGCCGCCCGGGCCGCTCAACGCGGCGGTGCGGGGCCGCACGTTTCCGCCGGGGCTCGAGGCGGCGGTGATGCGGGCGCTGGCGCGCGATCCGGCGCAGCGGCAGCCGACGGTCGACGCCTTCGCCGACGAGGTCGCCGCCGGCCTAGCCGGGGCGGCCGCCCCCCGCGGCGGCCTGCTCGACGCGCTCAAGCGCGCCGTCCGCCGTCGCTGAGCCATACCGTAGTAGCTGATGCTACTACTCTTCGCCCAACCATGACCGCGAGCCCGAGCCTGGAGCACCGGCTGCGCCGGCTGCTGCTCGAGCGATCGCTGACGCGGGGCGATTTCGTGCTCGCGTCGGGCCGCCGCTCGTCCTTCTATATCGACGCGCGGCGCACCACCATGTCGGGCGAGGGGCTCGCCGTGATCGGCGCCCTCGGGCTCGAGCGCCTGGCCGCGCGCGGGTGGGCGCCCCAGTTCGTGGGCGGCCTCACCCTGGGCGCCGATCCCGTGGCGTACGCCATCGCCGTCGCCGCCCGCCAGGCCGGGCGGGAGCTCGACGCGTTCACCGTCCGCAAGCAGGCCAAGACGCACGGCACGCTGCGGCGGATCGAGGGGTGCTTCGCGCCGGGCGCGCCAGTCGTCGTGGTCGAGGACGTGATCACCAGCGGGCAGTCGGCCCGGGAGGCGATCGTCGCCGTCGAGGCCGAGGGCGCGCGGGTCTTGGGCGTCCTCGCGGTGGTGGACCGCGAGGAGGGCGGGCGCGAGGCGCTGGCCTCGGCCGGCTACGACTTCGAACCCCTGCTGACCGTCACGGCGCTCGACCTCCGCTGAGGCGGACCGCACCGGTGCGGCGTTGCTGCTCCCGTCCTCGGGGGTGT
>DATBCS010000154.1:0-9275 GCA_036270315.1 Gemmatimonadales bacterium | reverse complement strand
AGGCCACTCGCTCGCGGCGTGATCCGCGGCCGATGGCGTGCCCGAAGAGCGGGCTATTCGGCTCGTAGGTGCCGTAGGCCCAGGCACCGATGGCGGCCCCGGCGGCGGCGAGGGGCACGGTGAGCGGCATGGGGCATAAATAAACACGAAGCCCCCGGGACGGCACGATAGGCCGCCCGGGGGCCCCGCACACCGGTTACCCGGAGCCGGGGGATTGCTCCCTCCGTTCTTCATCCCGCCGCCGCCGGTTGACTGATGCGTCGCTCGGTAGGGCGAACGGGAGCTCCGGCTTCCATCCCCAAGCAGCCTGGCCGGGCCGCAAGGTTCACCGATGTGGGTGCTACGGGTCAGATCGGATCGCGGACCGACCTTCCGCACTGCACGTCGAGGCACCACGTCGACGCGGATAGGGCACGCGACTGGCCCTATCTATCCGAGCCGGAGAGCCTGCTCCCGGATCGCCGGCCGCCTGAGCCCTTGTTTGCATCGGCGGCCTCCCCGGAATTTCCGCTCGGACCCGTCTTGAAGGCGTGGCTGAGACACCAGGTCCCGACCCTTCCCTCCAAGCCGCGTGAGATCAATATAGGGGCCCCCGTAAAGCGCGCAAGTGCCGATGTTTCTTCGGGTTAGCTCACTTGCATGTGCACCGACTGTGGACTGTAAACCCTACCGCAGCCGGTCCTTGCCGCGACCGTCCACACGATGTGGAGTTGTGAATCCACATCATCCACGTGCCCACATCAGGGCGCCGACGGCCGGCGTTGCAGCAGGCGCACTCCGGAGCCGTAGCGCCGCAGCTCGCCTTGGAGCCGGTTGAGGCGGAACGGGCCCCACGCCTTGAGCGTGTCGGGGCGAGCGCTTGGGGATCGGATGTCGTAGTCGCGCTCGCACTTCTCCAGGACGCGCTCGAGCGCGTCGAGGTCGCGTCGCGCCCGCCGCTCCGCGGAGCTGGGCGACGGGCGAGACGCGTCGCCCGCCAGCAGCCCCGCGAGCGCCGTCCCGGCGCGACGCGCGGCCCCACAGCGCAGCTCAAGGCGCCGGGCCCGGGCAAGCACGAGGTCCGGCGAGGCCGAGCCGAGATCCGCCTGGAAGGCGGCGACGGCGCCATCGACGGCCGAGAGTGAGTCGATGAAGGTCGCGAAGGCTGCGTCGTAGCGGGTCGGCGGCGCGGAATCGGGCGCTTGGACGGCGAGCACCGTCCCGAGTGCGAGCCACGGCGTCAGCATCGTCAGATGTCGATGCCGACTTCGTGGTAGCTGTAGGGCTCGTGGGGATGGGGTGGAACGAACAACACACCGGCGCCGCCCGTGGCGAACCACCCGGCGAGCAGTTGGCTCGACCCGTCGCTCGCGAACGGCTCACTGAAGAGCACCTGCATCCAGCGCCGGATGTGGCGCAACTCGGGGGCACGGCGACCGAGCATCGACACGACGGCGCCGATCCCCTGGGTCGCTCGGAGGAAGTGGGCGACCGCGTGGACCCGCTGGGCGAAGATGTAGGCCCGCACGCCGGGTTCGTCATACAGCAGTGTGCCTTCGTACGGATCGGCCGGCGGGGCGTCCATGCGCGGACCGAAGTAGATGAACACGCGCTGCTCGCCGTCCTTCCGCTCGACGACGGCGGCAGCGGCGTCCGGCGCGAGGCGCGCGGCGTGAATCAAGTCGTCTTGTGTCAGGATGCCCACGGCGGCAGTCCACTCGATCGCGGCTAGCGCCTGGTCGAGTGGGCAACCCACGGCGTCGTCGTACGCCAGCAGCCGTGGGGCCTCGCCGGCGCGCAGGAAGAAATGCGCCAGCGCGTCGGCGCGATCCTCGAAGCTACGGGTCTGGCGCGAGGTTGCGGGAACGGTCATTCTGACATTATAACCCAAGCTTCCCCGCACTGCCTAGAGGACCATCGATGCGTTGCCTGGCCGTTCTCCTCTGCGTCGCCGCGACGTCCCTGCGGGCGCAGCAGCCACCTCCACCGCCACCGCCCGACTCGGCGCGGCCGGAATCGACGCGCACGCCTCCCCCGCCACCCACGCGCGAGCAACAGCGGTTCCTCGACGGTCTGCGCACGGCGAGCCGCGGCATCGCCCAGCTCAAGGTCGGGCTCGGCCGCGTGGCACGCGCCCAGACGACCGCGGACACAGCGAGTCAGCACAAGGCGGGCCGGTATCTCGCTGGGCTGTGCGGCAGCGCGCGGCCGTTCATGAAACGCGGCCGCCCCCACATGCTCCCCACCGTCTACACCGACTCAATCGAGCTCATGGCGCGCCGCCTGGTGAAGCAACTCGACTCGCTCATCGCCTACACGCCGAGTTGCGAGCAGGACGCGGCCGCCGCGCCCGTCCCGATCGCGACCGAACTGGGCAAGCGCCTGAAGAGCTACGACGCGGCGTGGCGCGACTTCCGGGTCGCGATCGGGCTCCCAGTCAAGGACGATACGACCAAGGCTTCGCGCCGACCGTAGTGGCGCGATGATGTCGGTAAGGTGGCACTAGGCGAGAGCACACAACGCAACCGCCGTGAGGAGTGCCGGTTAGTCTATTGACACCAGTTCGGCCGTATCCTAGCTTTGGCCCCGGTTCAAGCAATACGTGGCACCGTTACCCGGTTTGTCTGCGCTCCGCGAGGACCACTTGTCTCGCGGTTTTTGTTTGAGCCCGTCTCTGGTCGCGGTGACCAGGGCCGCACGTGTCCGGGGCTGTGCCCCTTAGTGCTGAGGTGTAAACGGTATGGCAAAGGGCAAGGTGAAGTGGTTTAACGACGCAAAGGGCTTTGGCTTCATCGCGCAGGAGTCGGGTCCGGACGTGTTCGTCCACTTCACGGCGATCCAGGCCGAGGGCTTTCGCAGTCTCGCCGAGGGCGATACGGTAGAATTCGAGGTCGCCCAGGGTCCGAAGGGCTTGCAGGCGCAGAACGTCCGCAAGGTCTGAAGCAGGCTCGTTGTCCCAGGCACCGGCCCGGTTTCCGGGCCGGTTGCGTTTCGGGCCTATATATTGGGCCCATGCACTCGATCCGCCTCGTGCTGCGCCTCGCGGTGCTGGTCCCGACCGTCGGCTTCGCTCAAGGCGCGCCGGCCGCCCGTCCGACCCCCGGCTCCAGCGCGATACGCACACCACCCTATCGGGGCTTCACCCCGGGCATCCCGTACCGCAATTTCGTGGAGCGCGCGCGGGCGCTCGCCGACAGCGATGTGCTCCGCTGCAACACCTCTCGCACTACCGCCCAACTCATGGAGTGTGGGGTGGCGATCCGCGACTCGCACGACGCGGCCCGGTTCTACCTGAGCGCGCACTTTATCGAGGGGAACGCCGATGTGGTTGCGTTCAAAGACTCGGCCGGGTTCGGCGACACCCGGGGGCCCGCGCTCGTCGCCCGCACCCAACGCGATCTGACCAAGGTCTTCGGGCGGCCGCGCCGGAACGGGCGGAGCCGCTGGGAATGGCCCTTCGGCCGCAAGGCCGTCCGCTTGAGCTGGCGCGGCCGGGGAACCGGGCGCTGGGTGTCGATCACGCTGACCGACTACGACGTGATGGACCGGATCGCCCTGTACGCCACGCCAGCCGCGCGAGCCAAGCCCTGAGACTGCGCGATTAGCGCCGCTGCACCAAGCGTTCGGCCAGCTCGGCCACGCCCCGCGCCGCGCCGAGCTGGTCGAGCCAGCGCGGCGGGATGCCGGCTTCGCCGTCGCGCGCCCCGAGCAGCGCGCCCGCCACGGCGGCGTTGGTGTCCGTATCGCCGCCCGCCTCGACCAGGAAGATCAGCGCCTCCTCCAGGGACGGCCGGTGCACCGCGCACCAGAAGGCGATCTCCACGCAGTGGACCACGAAGCCCTGCTCGCCCTCCAGGACGAGGGGCAGGTCGCCCTCCGGCTCCCACGGGACGCGGCGGATGGCCTCGAGCAGCGGCCGCGGCGCCGCCCCCTGCAGCCGATGCAGCACCTCGTCGACGAAGTGCGGGTTGCCGTGGAGCAGCTCCCGCACCGCGAGATTCAGGGCCGCCGCGCCCCAGGTGCAGCGTTCGTCCGCGTGCGTGACGGCGGCCTGCTGGGTCGAGACCCGCACCAGCTTCTCGGGGTTGTCGTGGTAGCGGAGTGCGACGGGGAGGCAGCGCATCACCGCGCCGTTCCCGGCGGCCGCGCCCCCGCGCAGCCCGAGGCGCCCGGCCTCGAACGGCTCCGTGCCCCGCTCAATGAGACGCAGGGCGCGCTGCGTCGTCACGCCGATGCCGCGCCCGTCCATCTTCATCCATTTCACCCACCGCGCCACCACGTCGCTGACGTCGAAGTCGCCGCAGTGCACCAGCGATTCGGCGAGGAGCAGCGTCATGGCAGCATCGTCGTCGAACGGCGAGCCTTTGGGTGGCGGGACAAGGTCGCGCACGCCCTGAGGAAACGCCGCGCGAATCGCCTCGGCCGTCCCGAGGAACTCGGTAGGCACGCCGAGCTGATTGCCCACCACGAGCCCGAGCATCGCGCCCCGCGCCCGGGTGACGAGCTGCGGGTCCGCGGCGGGGGCGGGGGGGGCCGTCACGACTAGAAGGTCAGCACCACGGCCCCGCTACGGGGTGCCACCTGCGTCGCGAAGTCGGCGCGGTCGGCGTGCGGTCCGCTGTAGGGGTGGGCGCTGTTGTAGGCCGCGACCACGGAGTTCCGATACAGCCGGTAATAGCCCACGTGGGCCCGCACCGCGCCCCGGGGCACGAGGCAGTTGCAGCGTAGCGCGGCCGCGGTGCCGGGATTGACCTCGAGGGTCAAGTCCGACGCGCTGGTGTTGGTGATGAGCGGCGCGAAATAGCTCTGGCCGCCACGCTCGGCCGTGATGTCCGCCACCCGCCGGCCGCCCGAGCGCCGGAACTCGGGGACGAGGCCTTCCATCGGCTCACCGAATGGCGGGGTGCCCGGGCGCACCAGGCGCCAGCGCCACGCGGCCCCTTCCCCCCGCGGGAGCGGCACCGTGGCATCGGGCGCCGCAGTGTCGGACGGCGTCCCATCGCGCAGGATCTCGACCGGCTCGACCAGGCCGTTGTGCAGGAAGGCGACGCTCGAGCCGAGGTATCCCATGCTCCGGGCGAGCCACCCGGCCGTCCCGAGCGCGACGAGCACGCCCGCCCCCCACCACACCACGCGGCGGTGCGGGCGGAGCTCCCCCGAGCGCCGCACCTGACGCTCCAGCGTCGCCGCCCCGACCACCTTACCGGGCTTCGCGCCGCGTCCGGCCGCGAGGGCCGCGAGCACGGCAGCGCCGTTCGCGAAGCGATCCTCGGGCCTCTTGGCGAGACACTTCACGATCACGTCGGACACCCAGCGGGGGATCCGGGCGTTCACATCGCTCGCGACGGGCACGGGATCGGCAAGGTGCTTGCCGACGATCTCGGCACTCGAGTCGCCGGTGTAGGGCGGGGCGCCCGTCACCATCTGAAAGAGCATGGCGCCGAAGGCGTAGAGGTCGCTGCGGCCGTCGAGGTTGGACTGGCCCAGGGCTTGCTCGGGGCTCATGTACTGGACGGTGCCGACCGTGAACCCGGTCGCGGTCTTGGCCTGGCCCTCGCTCGTGCCGGGGGCGAGCAGCTTCGCGATTCCGAAATCGAGCAGCAGCGCGCGCCCGGTCTTCGCCTCGAGCATCACGTTATCCGGCTTGATGTCCCGGTGCACGAGGCCGTGCGCGTGCGCGTGCGACAACGCGTCGAGAATCGGCTCGGCGATCGCCAGGGCGTCGTCGGTGGGGTAGGGGCCGCGGCGACGCAGCGCTTCGGCGAGCGACTCGCCTTCGACGAACGGCATCACATAGTAGACGAGCCCCTGGCCGTCACCGGCGAAATGAATGGGGAGGATCGCGGGGTGGTGGAGCCGGGCCAGCGCCTTCGCCTCCTGGCGGAAGCGGGCCAGCATGCCCGGCGTCCAGGCGATCTCGGGGTGGAGCACCTTGCACGCGAGACGCCGGTCCAAATCCTTGTCCCACAGCTCGTACACTTCGGCGAACCCGCCGCGCCCGATGAGCCGGCGCACCTCGTATTTGGCGCCCAGCGCGCGGGCGAGCCGGGTCGCCGTGGGCAACGCCGCCTGCTCCGCCGTCGCCGCCGTGGGCGCGGGCCCGGCCGCCACCCGCTCGTCCGTGATCGTGGTGGGGGACGCCGTGCCGCACGCCGGGCAGAAGGCGGAGCCGGGCGGGATCGCCGCGCGACACGACGGACAGGTCACCTGGGTCGGCACGGCACCAAAGATTTGTATTCAGGACGCGTGGTGCAAGTTAACTTGCGGCCATGCTGCCGCTCCGCCTCGCCGGGGGCCTCGCCCTGGGCTACGTCCTCGTCGTGCTGCTCGCCTGGCTGCTGCAGGAACGGCTCGCGTTCCCGGCGCCCCGCGCGCCGGTCCCGGACCCGCGGCGCCTTGGCATCGCCAACGGCGAGCGCATCGAACTCGTCGCCGCCGATGGGACTAAGCTCGCTGGGTGGTATCTGCCACCGGGCGATGGCGCAGCGGGGCGACGCCCGGGCCTGCTCTGGTTCTACGGCAACGCCGAGAACGTCGCCGCGCTGGGACCGCTGCTGCGCGACTTCCAGCCCGCAGGAAGCGCGCTGCTCGCGATTGACTATCCGGGCTACGGGGGCAGCGGCGGTCGGGCGACCGAAGCGGGGCTGTACGCCGCCGCCGACGCGGCGTACGCCGCGCTCGCGCGCCGGCCCGAGATCGACGCGCGGCGCATCTACGTGTACGGCCGCTCGCTCGGGAGCGCGGTGGCGACTTACACGGCGGTGCGCCATCCGGTCGCCGGGCTGATTCTCGAGTCGCCGTTCACGACCGCCGCGGCGATGGCCCGGCACCTGTACCGTTTCCTTCCGCCCCTCCCCCTGCGCCTGGCGCTCGACAACCTCGCACACATCCGGCGGGTGCATTGCCCGGTGCTCGTGTTCCATGGTACCGCTGATCGGCTCGTGCCGACCGCCATGGGAATGCAGGTGGCGGCGGCGGCGGGGGGGCCGGTCGAGGTCGTATTGATCCAAGGTGCGGGGCACAACGACACCTACGCCCTGGGCGGGCGCGACTACCGCGACAAGGTGTGGGCGTTCGTGGCCCAGGATCCCTAAATCACGACGACGGGCACGATGAGGTCGCGGGCTTCCCGGAAGCGCTGCTCGGCGGCGTCCAGGGCCCGGCGCACGGCCGCCTCGTCGCCCTCGCCGAACTTGGCGCTCGGTGCCACCCGCCCCGTGAGCCGGCGCACGGCCACGAGGGCGCGCGTCACCTCGCAGCGGTCGACGTCCGGATCGGTGTGGCCCGCCACGAGGAGCTGCTCAAACAGGGGCAGACTGCCCTCCTCGCCCAGGACATACAGGGACTCGAGGATCTTGGGGCCGAGGAAGCGGCGCAGCAGCTGGTCGCCCCGAATGCGCTCAAACAACTCGACCAGCACGGCGCCGTGACCTGGGTAGTACCGCGCCGCTTCGACCGCGGCCGCGACGAAGGCGTGGTGGGCGCCGGGCGTCAGCAGGTAGCGCTCGAACAACGGCCAGGCGCCCTCGGGATGGCGCTCGGCGAGGGCGAGAAACGCGAAGTAGCGGCGGGCCAGTGGCGCGGCGGTGTCGGCGATGACCGTGCGGAGCCCCGCGGCACCCCAGCGCGCCCCGACGAGCGCCGCGGCGGCCGCGTGCTGCCACCGCTCGAGCTCGGGGACCCGGAAGGTCGCGAGATGGCGATCGAGGAACCCGCGACAGCGCTCGAGCACCGCGAGGAGACGGCGGTCCAATTGATGGAGCGCCGGTTCGAGCGCGGCGCTCTCGGCCCGCCGGGCCAGCGCGAGCGCTTCCCACGCCAGGCGGTCCAGGTGCGCCAGCTCCCACGCGCGCTCGAACGCGGTGGCGTCGCGAGCGACGAGCAGTCGCTCGAGGGCGGCGGCGAATCGGCACACGCTGCGGAGCGCATCCATCGGCCCCCAAACTACGCCGTCCTGAACGGTTTGACTACGAGGCGCCCGTCACGCGCCGAGCCGGAGTGCCCGCCCGCTGGTCAGCGACACCGCGCGGCAGGCGTGGTGGGAGGCTCGGGAATGTTGCGCTTCCCGTGGTGCCCGCTTAACCTTGCCGCGCGCCCTCGCGACGGCGGTTATCCCGCGTTCCTGACGGCACTTGGAGGGCTTCTGCGAAAACATGCGCTCGTCGGCGCCGCCCTGTGGCTGGCGGCGTGCTCTCGCTCCAGCGGCCCCATCGTCATTGGTCTCGCGGGTCCGTTCTCGCAGCCGCGGGGCGCCTCGATGCTCAAGGCCGCGCAACTGGCGGTGAACCAGCTCAACGCCAAGCGGGGCGGGCAGCGCCGCCTGCTCGAGCTGCGGATCGCGGACGACTCGGGCAGCGAGGACGTCGCGGTGCGGGTCGCCGAGGCGCTCTACGGGGATCCCGCGGTGGTGGCGGTCGTCGGGCACCTCACCTCGGGCACCTCTATCGCGGCCGCCCGCGTGTACGGCGCGGGGACGACGCCCGTCGTCATGATCTCTCCTTCCGCATCGAGCCCCGACCTGAGTGGCATCAGTCCCTACACGTTCCGCGTATGCCCGAGCGATTTGCAGCACGGGCCCTCCCTCGCACGCTTCGCCTGGCAGAGCGTGGGTGCGCGGCGCGCGGGGATCATCTACATCAACAACGACTACGGGCGCGGCGTGCGTCGCACCTTCGCCGCAGAGTTCGCCCACCTGGGCGGGACGGTGGTGGAGGCGGATCCCTACGTGCCAGCGACTACCTCGCTCGAACCCTACCTATCGCGCATGCGGCGCCAGGGCGTGGACTTGTTGGTGCTCGCCGCGGAGCGGCCGGGCGCCGAACTCGCGCTCGGGGAGCTGCGCACCCTCGGGATCGCGTGGCCCGTGGTCGGGGGGGACGCGCTCACCGGGATCGAGGCGGACGGCGCGCTCGCCGAGGGCGTCCGCGTGTCCTCGGCGTACCTGCCCGACCGGCGCGACGAGCGCAACGTCGCCTTCGTGGCCGATTACGCGCGGGCCTATCCGGGCGAGCGGCCGGACCATCGCGGCGCCGGCGCGTACGACGCCGTGTTGCTGCTGGCGCGCGCGGCCGACGCCGGCGCCACGAGTCGCCGCGCGATTCGGGACTACCTGACGCTGGTCGGGCACGGGCGGGCACAATTCGACGGCGTGACGGGCGCGATCGCCTTTGACGCGAACGGCGACGTACCGACGAAGACCGTGGTGATCGGGGTCGTGCGGACCGGGCGGCTCGTCACCCAGGCCGAGCAGTAAATGCCGGGGCCGCTCGACACGATCCGCGGAAAGATCCTGGTCG
>DATBCS010000153.1:0-14693 GCA_036270315.1 Gemmatimonadales bacterium | reverse complement strand
AATCGCTCCACCGCCCAACATCGTGAAGGGCCTCGCCGCCGAGTATATCACGGGCCTCGTGGTGCAGGGGAACCGCACGATCATCGTGCTGAACACGGCGCGGCTCCTGAACTCGAAGGAGAAGGTGGCGCTCGACATGGCGGTCCAGGAGAAGGCGGCGGTCTGATGGTCGACTCGCCGCTCCCGGCCCTGCGGGCCGAGTACGCGCAGATCGCGCACCGCCTGGACACGGTGGCGGGCGGACTCGCCGAGCGCGAGGCCCTGAAGCGCGAGATCATCGGCTACTTCAAGCGGGTGGAGGCGCTGATCGGCGAGCTGACGGCCTTGAAGGAGGACGTCCGCAAGCTGGTGGAGCGCTACAAGCAGCTTTCCGCCTCGACCGCCGAGGCCTCCGCCCCGGAGTTCACCGGCGCGCGCCCCGCGCTCCACGCCGATCACATCGGCGCCTCGACGTTCATCGAGAAGGGGTGGAGTCTCATCTCGCTCGGCGACTACGCGGGGGCGAGTTCGGCCCTGATGCGCGCGCTGCAGCTCTCGCCCGGGGAGACGCAGGCGGAGTCGCTGCTCGGATGGGCGCAGATGCTGCACGAAGACTACGACGATGCGCTCGGGACGTTCCAGAAGGTCCTCATGAAGGAGCCGGCGAACTCGCTCGCCCGCATCAACGTCGGCTACATCTGTTTGAAGAAGCGGATTTTCGGCGAGGCGATCGAACATCTCTCCAAGGCGATTCGCCTCGACAACGACAAGAAGGCCACCCTCTACGCCCACTTCTACCTCGGCCTCGTCTACCTGCAACGCGAGATGTACGAGGACGCGCAGACGTTCTTTCAGAAGACGCTCAAGCTCGGCCCGAACCTCATCGAAGCGTACTACGAGCTCGGGCGCGCCCTATGGTTCGGTGGCGACCCGGAGCAGGCGAAGCGCGTGTGGGAGGAGGGCTTCAAGGCGAACAAGTTCAATCCCTGGGGCAAGAAGTGTCAGGAGACACTCGAGCTCGCGCTCCAGGGGCAGGAGCCGCCGCGCACCTAGCGCTCGCGCTCGCCTGGCTCGTCGCCCAGGCGGCGCCGCCCGTCGCGGTGACCGTCGGCCGGGTGACGGCGCTGGCGTGGCCGCCCCAGACGAGCCTCGCCGTCGCCCTCGCTGAGCACGCGGACCGGGCCCCGCCATTCCCGGGCGTCGGCCCGCTCCCCGCACGCTCGATCCGGTTGTGGCTCGCCCCGTCGCGCGCCACGTTTGACTCGCTCACCGGGAACCGGCTGCCTCGCTGGAGCGCCGGCGCCGCGTTCGCGGGGACGGGCACCGTGGTGCTGCTCGCCAGTGGCCCCCCCGACCACCTCGCCGGCGCGCTGCGCCACGAGTTGGCGCACCTCGCGCTGCGCTGGCGGGTGCGTCGCGCGCTTCCCCTCTGGTTCGAGGAAGGGTACGCCGCGGTCGCCGCCGGCGAGTGGGACCGGCTCGAGGCCCTCGAGCTCAACTGGCAAGTGGCGCGCGGCGTCCGGATGGATCTGGATGAGCTCGACCGAGCGCTGCGCGGCGATGCGACGGACGCGGCCACGGCCTACGCGCTCGCCACCACCGCGGTGCTTCTCCTCCAGCGCTGGGGCGGCGCCCAAGGGCTCGCCCCGCTCGTCGATCAGGTGGCGACCGCCCCGACGTTCGACGCCGCGCTGCGCGCCACCTACCACGTGACCGAGGGCGACTTCGAGGTGCGCTGGCAACGCGATGTGGCGGCGCGCTACGGGTGGCTCGGGTGGGCCGGCGCGACCGGCGTCTTCTGGGCGGTGGCCGGCGTGGCGCTCGGCTGGCTCGTGTGGCTGCGGCGACGCCGCGACCGGGCGCGTCGGGCGCTCCTCGATGAGGGGTGGCCCGCGCCTCCGACCGACGACTCAACTGCTTGACGATGTCGGAGGGGTCGGGTAAACTCCTGCCCTTATGCCCGACCCGAGCCTCGCGCACTCCCGCCTCCACTTCGGACCGAAGAACTGGGTGTTCTTGGCGGCGGCCGTGATCTCGCTCGTCGCCGGTTATGCGCTATTACGCCAGGGCTCGACCACGGCCGCGCCGCTGTTGCTGACCCTGGGCTACTGCATTTTCTTCCCCGTAGGCCTCGCGCTCTAAGGCCCCGCCATGGCGATACGATGGGCGAATAGCTCAGCGGTTCAGAGCGCCTGCCTTACACGCAGGAAGTCGGGGGTTCGAATCCCTCTTCGCCCACTGGGGTATCAGACGGCAACGTGAGGACTGCGCGCGTGAGGATCCTGGGATTCGCGGCTGGGTTGACGCTCGCTATCGCCGCGGCGGCGCCGGCGCAGCTCGCCATCCAACAGCCCACGGAACGGCTGCTGCTCCCGCCGCTGACCGTGAAGACGCCGGCCGATTCGGCAGCGAGTATCGTCGTGATGGATGCGGCGCGCGAGCGGCTCGCGGGGCTCGCGCGCTATAAGATCGTGGTCATCACGAAGCCGAAACTGTGCGAGGCCCTGAAGGCCTCGGACTTCCCGTGCGACATCCTGCCCGACGAGACGCAGGCTCGCCAGCTGGCGCAGTTCCTCACGGTGAACGCGTACGCGACCGGCACGTTCGAGCGCTCGGGGGGCGCGCTGGTCGCGCACATCCGGGTGCACGACATCGGCTCGTCGGGACTCGCGGCGCTCCTCACGGTGACGAGCGGGAATCCGGGCACCACGGCGGCGCTCGGGGAGGCGATCGCCCAGCGCCTCAACACCCTGATCCGCGCGGCCGAAGCGGCCCGCGAGTGCAACGACCAGCGCCAGAAGAGCCAGTTCGCGAAGGCCCTCGACCAGGCGCGCAAGGCGCTCGCGATCGAGCCCAACCTCACCGCCGCCAACCTGTGCGTCTCCACCGTGTACGAGGCGCAGCGCATGCCGGTGGACAGCTTGATCGCCGCCGCGCTGCGCGCCACCAAGGGCGACTCGCTGAACGCGACGGCGTGGGATCGGATTGCGAGCGGCTATCAACAGAAGGGCGACACCCTCAAGGCCATCGACGCCTTCATCCACGAGTTGGCGGGCGAGCCGCAGAACACGCAGCTGCGCCTCGGGATCGTCGAGCTGTTGCGGGTCGAGAAGCAGTACCAACGTGCGGTGTCGATCCTCGACGGCGGGCTCGCCTGGAATCCGGGGGACGAGCGGCTGCTCGCCTTCAAGCAACGGATCTGCCTCGAGGGCGAGTTGTGGCGCTGCGCGCTCGACGGGTTCGTCGCCACGGCGCACAGCGACACGACGAAACTCGCCGATTCCACCTTCATCAAGGCCGCGCTCGGTGCCGCGCAGCAGGTGAGCGACACCCAGCAGCTCTTGTTCTTCAGTCACGCCGCGGTCCAACACTTCCCCAAAACGGCCGCGTTCTGGAAGGCCCTCGGGGCCGCGTTTGACCTGAAGGGGCAGAAGGACTCGTCGCTCTGGGCCTACAAGCATGTCGTGGCCCTTGACCCGAACGACATCAGCGGGGCCCTGCTGATCGCCAAGGGGATCGTGGACGCCGCCGTCTACGACACCGCTCAGGCGAATCGATTGAAACCCGATACAGGCGCGCTGCGCCAGTTTCGCAACGCCTACGCGGACCGGCTGGACTCCGCCAAGGTGTATCTGGAGCGGGCGCTCGCGTCCCCGGACTCCGGGCAGCGGTTGACCGCGGACGTCATCAGCCTCACGGCCGGCTCGAAGCTGGCACAAGCGGGGGCCTACGACCGCGCGTACCCGTGGCTCGACCATTTGCTGCAGCGGGTCGCGCCGCGGACGCCGGCCGACACCGTCGGCCCGCGCCAGCAGATCCGCATGCAGGCGAGCTTCTGGTACGGCCTGGCGTCGCTGCAGACCCTGGGCCCCGCCTACCACGCGATGGCGCAGTCGAAAAGCTGTGAGCAGGCGAAGCAGGTGTACGAACGAATCGAGCGCAGCAAAGCGGCGATGGAGCTGGGCGAGCGCGTGCAGAAGGCGTTCATGGCACAGCTGGAGAAGGGCATCGCGCAGTACGAGGACGCCATGAAAAAAGTCCGCACGGCGTTCAAGTGCCGGAACTTCTGAGCCATTGAATTGGCTTCGGCCCGGGTCTATATTGCGACGCTCCGTCGCAGGGGGCTGTAGCTCAGCTGGTTAGAGTGCCGGTCTGTCACACCGGAGGTCGCGGGTTCGAGCCCCGTCAGCCCCGCCTGAACCCGCCTCGCGGGACGACGCACCCGGCCCCGCCTGCCACCGCAGGCGGGGCTTTCGTTTGGCCCGGGGGAGAACCGACGCCCACCTATCACGTCCCGGTCCTCGCCCGCGCGGTGCGGGCCTGGGCCGAGGGGAGCCGCCGCGCCGTCGACGCCACCGTGGGCGGGGGCGGCCATGCGGAACTGCTGCGCGACCTCGGCGCCGAGGTCCTCGCCGTGGACCGCGACCCGGACGCCATTGCGGCCGCGCGCGCGCGGCTCGGCGAGACCGGCATCCGCTACGCCACCGGCCCCTTCGGCTCCGCGAAGGTGCTGGGCACGATCGCCACCTTTCAGCCCGACCGCATCCTGCTCGACCTCGGCGTGTCGTCCCACCAGCTCGATACCGACGCACGCGGGTTTACCTTTCGACCGGGAACACCGCTCGACATGCGGATGGCGGCGGGCCGGGGGGTCACGGCCGCCGATCTCCTGAACTCCTGGCCCGCCGAGCGGCTCGCGGCCGCGTTCGCCGAGCTGGCCGACGAGCCGCGCGCTAACCGACTCGCCCGGGAGGTGGTCCGGCGGCGCAGTCGCGCGCCCTTCGCCACGAGCGACGATCTCGTGAACGCCATCCGCGCGGCGCGGGGACCGCGATCTGGCCCGCCGGACTTCGCGCGACTGTTCCAGGCGCTGCGCATCGTGGTGAACCAGGAGCTGGAGCAGCTGGAACTCGCGCTGCCGGCGCTGCGGGCCGCGCTCGCGCCCGGCGGCCGGCTGGCGGCCATCACCTATCACTCGGGCGAGGACCGCATCGTCAAACACACGTTCCGCGACTGGAGCAGGGCCTGCGTGTGCCCGCCGGGCCAACCGGTGTGTACCTGCCGCGGCCACCCGCTCGGCCGTCTGCTCATGAAGAAGCCCCTCCGCCCCGATGCCGGGGAGATTCGCGACAACCCCCGCGCGCGCTCTGCGCGCTTCCGCGCCTTTGAGGTGGAGCGTGCGGCTTAAGGGCCGCCACTGGGTGGCGGTGTGGCTGGTGGCGTTCCTTGCCACCACGTGGGTGGTGTACGCACGGCAGACCGCCGCGATCCGCGCCGCCCGCGAACTCGGCGATCTCCGCACCCGCCACGCCAACCTGGAAGGCCAGACGGCGGACCTCGAGCGCCGCATCCGCGCCGCCCAAAGCCGCGCCGTGCTGGTGCCGCGGGCCCAGGCGCGCCTCGGGCTGCATCTGCCGAGCGACAGCGAGATCATTCTCCTACCCGCCCCGGGGAACGGGCCGCACTAGCCATGGCGACGTCCGCCGCGCGGCTCCAGGTCGCCGAGTTCGGGGTATTCCTCGCCCTCGGCCTCCTCGCCGGGCGGGCCGTCCAAGTCCAGCTTATTCAGGGGCGCCGCTGGGCCGAGGAAGCGCAGGCGCAGCGCACCGAACGCATCGTGCTCGCCGCGCCGCGGGGAGCCCTGTGGGACCGCCAGGGCACGCCGCTCGCGTTGACCCAAGAGACCTACCACGTCGGCATCGCCCCCAATGAGCTGCGCGACCCGGTGGCCGACGGCGCGCTCATCTGCCGCCGGCTGGGCCTTTCCACCCACGCCTGGCTCCAGGCGCTGCATCAGCGCTACGCCTACTTCGGCGGGCCGTTCAGCGCGCTCGAGGTGCAACCCCTGCGCCCCGTGCGGGGAGTGCACCTCGAGCCGGTCCCGAACCGCTTTTACCCCGCGCCGGAGCTGGCGCGCGCGACGATCGGACGCGTCGGACACGACGACGGCGGCGCCACGGGGCTCGAGAAGACCCTCGATAGTCTGCTGACCGGCCGCCCGGGGGCGGCCGTCGTCCTCAAAGACCGCGCCGGGCGCGAGTACGAGTCGCCGGCGCGGGTGATCGCCCAGCCCGAAGCAGGACTCGACGTCGTCCTTACGCTCGACGCGGAGCTGCAGGAAATCGCCCAGCGCGCCCTGGACGAGGCGTTGCGGCGCATGGACGCCGACGGCGGCGACGTCGTGATGCTCGATCCCGGGACCGGCGAGGTGCTGGCCCTCAGCTCGCGCCAGCGTGACGGCAGCGCACGGCCCAGCGCCTTCACCGACACCTTCGAACCCGGGTCGATCGCCAAGATCTTCGCCGCCGCGGGCTTACTCGCGCGCGGGCGCGTGGGGCCCAACGAGCGCGTTTCGGGCGAGGGCGGAAAGTACCGGCTGCCCTGGCGCACCATCACCGACGACGAACCACTGGAGTCGCTCACGCTTGCCGACGCGATCCGCGTGTCGAGCAATATCGCGGTGGCGAAGTTCGTGGTGCGGCTCACGCCGGCCGAGCAATACGCGACGCTCCGCGATTTCGGCTTCGGCGCGCCGACCGGGATCGAGTTTCCCGCCGAGGCCACGGGACGGCTGCGGCCGCCGGCCGAGTGGACACGCCCCTCCGCCGCGAGCCTCGCGATGGGCTACGAGCTGTCGGTGACGCCGATCCAAGTGGCCGCCGCCTACGCCGCGCTCGCCAACGACGGCGTGTTGCTCGCGCCGACGCTGGTGCGCGAGATCCGCACCGCGGCGGGGGCGCTGGTGTACCGCCATCAGGTGGAGCCGGTGCGCCGTGTCGCGTCTCCGGTCGTCGCCGCCGCCCTGCGCGAGCTGTTGCGCGGCGCCGTGGAGCATGGCACCGGGGCCGAAGCCGCCCTCACCAACTTCCCCGTGGCCGCCAAGACCGGCACGGCGCGCCGCGTCGTCAACGGCCGGTATGCCCCGGGGCAGTACACAGCCTCGTTCGCCGCCCTGTTCCCGGCCGACCACCCGCAACTCGTGCTGGTCGTGAAGATCGACAACCCCCACAAGGGGAGCTACTTCGCGGCGCAGACCGCGGCCCCGGTGACCCGCTCGATGCTGGAACAGGCGCTCGCGGCGCGCACCGTGGCGCTCGACCGCGCCCGCCTGTCCACGGCCGCGCCGCGCGCCGCCGCCCCGCCGCTCGACGACGACGGGGGTATCGTGCCCTACGTCGTGCCCTGGCCCTATCACCCCGACAGCGCCGCGCCGGGACCCGCGCGCGCCGTCCCCGACGTGACCGGGCTAGGGATGCGGCTGGCGGTGCGCGCGCTGCACCGCCGCGGCTTCCGCGTCACCCTCAAAGGGTGGGGCGCCGCCGATCACACATGGCCCGCGGCGGGCGACAGCGCGGCGTCGGGCTCCACGGTGACACTCTTCGCCGTGGCGCCCGATCCGGGGGCGTCCCCGCCGGCACCGGCGCGCCGCCTCAAACACCGCCGATGAGTCGGCTGCCTGAGATCGTCGCGGCCCTCGAGCAGGCGCACCTCCTGGTCGGGACGCCGGACCTGCACGCCTGGCCCGAAATCACCGGGCTCACCGCCGACAGCCGCAAGGTCGCGCCGGGGATGCTCTACTGCGCCGTCCGCGGCTCGGTCACGGACGGCCATGCGTTCGTTCGGGCCGCGCAGGAGCGCGGCGCCGGGGCGGCGCTGGTCGAGCGCGAGCAGCCCGTCGAGCTGCCGCAGGTCCTGGTGCGCGATGGCCGCCGCGCGGCCGCCGTCGCGGCGGAGACGTGGTACCGACGGCCCGCTGCACGGCTCGAGCTCGTGGCCGTCACCGGGACGAACGGTAAGACGACCACCGTCACCCTCGCCCGCCACGTGCTCTCGGCGCTCGAACCGATGGGCTCGGTGGGCACGCTCGGCGCGTTCGACGCAGCGGGGCAGCCCGTGCCGAGCGAGGCCGGGAACCTGACAACCCCCGGCCCGATCGACCTGCAAGCGACGCTGGCGGCGCTGCTCGAGCGCGGCGCCCGCGGCGCCGCCCTCGAAGTGTCCTCCCATAGCCTCGACCAGGGCCGGGTCGACGGGCTCGTGTTCCGAGCGGCCATCTTCACCAACCTGACGCGCGACCACCTGGACTACCACGGCACGCTCGAGTCGTACTTTGCCGCCAAGGCGAAGCTGCTCGGGCACCTGGCCTCCGACGGCCTCGAGGTCGTGAACGCGGACGACCCGGCGTGGCAGCGGCTGCGACGCGCCCACCGCCGCGTCAGCTTCGGCGACCAGGGAGAGGTCACGGCGCGCCGCGTGGTGCTCGACGGGGCGGGGGCGCGCTTCGAGCTGGTGACGCCCGCCGGTAGCGCCCCCACGCGGCTGCCGCTCTTGGGCCGCTACAATGTCGCCAACGCGCTCGGCGTGGCGGCGTGTGCCTGGGGGCTCGGCGTCCCGGTCGAGACGGTTGCCGAGCGGTTGACGCACGCGCCCCAAGTCCCGGGGCGCATGGAGCGCATCGCGGCGCGCCCGTGCACTGTGCTGCGCGACTACGCCCACACGCCGGATGCGCTCGAGCGCGCGCTCGAAACGCTTCGGCCCCTGACGGCGGGGCGCCTCATCGTCGTGTTCGGCGCCGGCGGCGATCGGGACCGCGGCAAGCGCGCCTCCATGGGCGAGGTGTGCGTCCGGCTCGCCGACATCGCGATCGCCACCTCGGACAACCCGCGCACCGAGGACCCCGAGGCGATCCTCGATGAGGTGGAGGCGGGCATGCGGGCGAAGCCCCACTACCGCGAGGTCGACCGCCGCAAGGCGATCGCGCTCGCGCTGGAGCTCGCGCAGCCCCCGGATACGGTCTTGCTCGCGGGCAAAGGCCACGAGACCTACCAAGTGGTGGGCACGGAAAAGCAACCGTTCGACGAGCGACGGATTGTGCGGGAGCTCGGGGCCGAGTGACGCGCTGGACGAGCGCCCAGGTGGCGGCCGCGCTCGGCACGAGCGCGCCGGCTGGCGCCACCTATTCCGGTGTCTCGACCGACACCCGCCAGCTCGCGCCGGGGGACTTGTTCGTGGCCCTCCACGGGGAGCGCTTCGATGCGCACAACTTCCTCACCGCGGCGCAGGCCCACGGGGCCGCCGCGGCCGTGGTGCGGCGCGGCACGCCCGCCGTGGACGGGTTGCCGTTCATCGAGGTGGCCGACACGCTCGACGCGCTCGGCTTACTGGCCCGTGCCCGGCGCCGCCAGCTCGCGCCCGACCGCCCGGTGGTCGCGGTCACCGGCTCGAGCGGCAAGACGAGCACGAAGGAGATGATCCGCGCGGTGCTCGCCACCAGCTATCGCGTCCATGCCACGACCGGCAACCTGAACAACCTCGTGGGAGTGCCGCTCACCATTCTCGGCGCCCCGGACGACGCGGATGCCTTGGTGGTCGAGGCGGGCGCGAGTATCCCCGGGGAGATTCCGCGCCTGCGGGACGTGATCGAACCCACGCTCGCGGTGATCACGAACGTCGGCTATGCCCACGTCGAGGGGTTCGGCTCGCTCGCCGGCGTCATGCACGAGAAGCTGGCGCTCGTGGACGGGGTCCGGGTGGCGGTCGTCGGGACCGACCCGGCCGAACTCGCGGTGGAGGCGCGGCGCCGCGCGCGCACGGTGGTCGCGGGGACCGGTCCCACCGCCGAGGTGCACCCCGAGCGGGCGGAGCTCAACGAGGGCGGGTACCCGCGCATCACGTGGCAGGGCCACACCGTCACGCTGCCCGTGGTCGGGTTCCACCAGATCGAGAACGCCATGCTGGCGCTGGCCGTGGGGCGGGAAAGCGGGACGGCCCCGGCGCGCGCGGTGGCGGCCCTCGCGGACGTGCGTATTCCCCCGGGGCGCGCGACGGTGCGCGAAATCGGCGGCCGGACGGTCGTCGACGACACCTACAACGCCAATCCCGCGTCGCTCCACTGGGTGTTGCAATTCGCCCACTGGCTCGCCGCGCGGCGCGGGCGCCCCCTCGCGGTCGTGGTGGGCTCGATGTTGGAGCTCGGCGCCGAGAGTGCCAGATTGCATGCGGCCGCGGCCGCCGAGATCGTGGCCTTGCACCCCGCGCTGGTGGCGGCGGTCGGGGCGTTCGCGCCGGCGTTCGCGCCGTATCGCGCAGCGCTCGGGCGGCGGCTCATCACCGCGCCCGACGCCGAGACCCTGGGCCCCCAGCTGCGCGAGGCCCTCCCCGGGGATGCGATCGTGCTGCTCAAAGCGTCCCGCGGGGTCGCGCTGGAACGCGTGCTGCGCCACCTCGACTGACGGGAGAGCCCGGACGTGCTCTATCATTTGCTCGCGCCGTTCGCGAAACAGCACATCCTGTTCAATCTGCTCACCTACATCACGTTCCGGGCCGCGGGGGCGACCGTCACCGCGCTGTTAGTCGCATTCGTGTTCGGCCCCGCCATCATCGAGCGGCTTCGCGCCCATAACATCGGCCAGGTGATCCGCGCCGAGGGGCCTGCGACCCACCACGCGAAGCGCGGCACACCCACGATGGGCGGGTTAATCATCCTGCTCGCCACCGTGGTGCCGACGCTCTTGTGGGCGCGACTCGACAGCCGCTACGTCGTCGTGGCCGTGGTGGCCATGCTGTGGATGGGCGCGATCGGGTTCGTCGACGACTACCTGAAGATCGTGCGCGGCAAGTCCCAGGGACTGGTGGCGCGCTGGAAGTTGATCGGCCAGATCTCGTTTGGCGTGGCGCTCGGTATCACCCTCCTCCTGTGGCCCGTGGCGCCGCAGCTCCCGGCCGCCTCCACGCAGTTGCCCGTGTTCAAGTACATCCTGGTCATCATGCCCCCGGTCGTCTATGTCGCCTTCGTCACGCTGGTCGTGACCGCGAGTTCGAATGCGGTGAATCTCACGGACGGACTCGACGGCCTCGCTGCGGGCCTCACGGCGATCGCGGCGGGCACGTTCGCCATCTTCGCCTACATCTTCGGCCGCTTCGACTGGTCGCACCATCTCGGCGTGTATTACCTGCCGGAGGCCGGCGAGCTCACGATCTTTTGCGGCGCGCTCGCAGGCGCGGCCCTCGGGTTCTTGTGGTTCAACGCCCACCCGGCGCAGGTGTTCATGGGGGATACGGGTGCGCTGGCGATCGGCGGCGCGCTTGGCACCGTGGCGATCATGCTCAAGGCCGAGTTCCTGCTGCTCATCGCGGGTGGCGTGTTCGCGGTCGAAACGCTCTCGGTCCTCGTGCAAACGGGCGTGTACCGCTGGAACAAGCAGCGCGCCGGGAAGGAGTACGCCGACGCCCATCGGGTTTTCCGCATGGCGCCGCTGCACCACCACTTCGAAAAGCTCGGCTGGGCGGAGCCGCAGGTGGTGATGCGGTTCTACATCCTCGGTGTGCTGTGCGCTGCGATCGCGCTCGCGACCCTCAAGGTGCGATGATTCCCGCCGCGTGGCGGGGCGGCGTCGTGGCAGTCCTGGGGTTGGGCAAGAGCGGCGTCGCGGCCACGCAGCTCCTAGCGCAACAGGGGATCCAGGTCTATGCGAGCGACGCCTCAGATCACCCCTATGGCGACGCCGCCCTCGCGACGCTGGGCCGGCTCCCGGGCGTTACGCTCGACATCGGCCGCCACGACCTCGCCCGGATCCGGGCGGCCCGGGCGGTGATCGTATCGCCCGGGGTGCCGCCCGATGCACCCCCCCTCGCCGCCGCGCGCGCGAGCCAGGTGCCCGTCGTCTCCGAGATCGACCTCGGGTTTCGCGCGCTCGCGGGCTCTGGCACGCGGCTCATCGCCGTCACCGGGACGAACGGGAAGACGACCACCACGGCGCTCGTCGCGCACCTGCTCCACGTCGCGGGGCTGCGGGCCGCCGCGGTGGGCAACATCGGCCGCCCGCTCGCCGACATCGCCGTCTCGGGCGAGCGCTATCAGTGGCTCGCCGTCGAGGTCTCGTCGTTCCAGCTGCACGACAGCCCCACATTCGCCCCTGACATCGGCATCGTCACGAACCTTGCCCCCGACCACCTGGATCGCTATCCCTCGGTGGCCGCCTACTACGCCGACAAGCAGCTGCTGTTTCGCAACGCGCAGGCGGCCCACCTCTGGATCCTGAACGACGACGATCGGGCGGTGCTCGAGCTGGCGGACGGTGCGCCCGGCCGCCGGGCCCTGTTCTCGCTCACGCGCCCCGTCGATGCGTGGTACGACGCGCCGGCCCGCCGCCTCCGGCTCGGCGGCCACGACCTCCTCGCCCGCGACGCGCTCGGCCTGCTCGGGGACCACAACGTCGCGAACGCCCTCGCGGCGGCCCTCGCCGTGCATGAGGCCGGCGTCGCCCCCGGCGTGATCGGGGAAGGACTGCGCTCCTTCCGGTCCCTGCCGCACCGGCTCGAGCCGGTGGGCGAGGTGAACGGCGTGCTCTGGATCAACGACTCGAAGGCGACAAACATCGCGTCCACCGTAGTGGCGATCGAGGCCATGGAGCGGCCGTTCGTCCTGCTCCTGGGCGGACGCCACAAAGGCGAGCCGTACACCCGCCTCGGACCGCTGCTCCAGGCGCGGTGCCGCGTGGTGATCGCGTACGGCGAGGCGGGGCCGCTCGTGGAGCGCGACTTGGCGGGGGCCGCGCCGCTCGAGCGGGGCACGACCTTCGCCGACGTCGTGGCGCGCGCCCGACGCGCCGCGCGCCCGGGCGATGCGGTCCTCTTGTCCCCGGCGTGTTCGAGCTACGACATGTTCAAGAACTATGAGGAGCGCGGCGCAACGTTTCGCCGCCTGGTCGAGGCAGGATGAGCGCGACCCGCTGGGAAACCCGCCTGCTCGCTGTGCTCGCCGCGATCCTCGTGGTGTTCGGGCTCGCGGCCGTGTACGGCGCCTCCAGTCTCTTGACGATCTCGGGCGGACAGGTGGGCTCGAGCTTTGCCTTGAAGCAGGCGTTGGGTGCGGCGGTCGGCGGACTCGTCGCGACGATCCTCGCGCGCTCGGACCACCGCCTGTGGCAGCGCGCCGCGTGGCCGGTGCTCGGCGTCGCCGCGCTGCTGCTCGTGATCCCCTTGCTCCCCTTCACCTCCCGCCTCGCCCCGACGATCAACGGGGCGCGCCGCTGGGTGAACTTGGGGTTCGTCACCGTCCAGCCGTCGGAGCTCGCGAAGTTCGCGGCCGTGGTCTGGACCGCGATGCTCGCCGCAAAAAAGGGGGACCGCATCCGCGCGTTTCGCTACGGCCTGTCGCCGTTCATCGTGATCCTCGCACCGCTCACCGCCTTGATCTTCCTCGAGCCCAACCTCTCGATGGCGCTGCTCGTGATACTGCTCGCGGGCGTGGTGCTGTTCGCCGCCGGCGCGCGGATCGGGCATTTCCTCGCGCTCAGCGTCGTCGCCATGCCGCTCGTGTTCGGGGCCGTCGCGAGCGCCCAGTATCGCCTGGCCCGCGTCGTCACCTTTCTCAATCCCGGCAGCGCCCCGTCCGAGGCGACGTGGCAAGTGCACCAATCGCTCGTCGGGATCGGCGCCGGCCGCCTGTTCGGCGTCGGGCTCGGGCAGGGGCAGCAGAAGCTCGGCTACCTGCCGTACGCCTACTCCGATTTCATCTTCTCCACGATCGGCGAGGAGTGGGGCTTCCTCGGCGTACTCGCGATCCTGCTCCTGTTCGGGACCTTCGTGTGGCTCGGCTTCCGCATCGCCCGGTCCGCGCGCGACCGCTTCGGCCAGCTGCTCGCCGTGGGACTCACCGCTCTGATCGGCATCACCGCGGCGCTCCACATCGGGGTGAGCCTCGCGCTCTTGCCCGCCACGGGCATCACGCTGCCGTTCATCTCGTACGGTCGCTCGAGCCTGTTCGTCGCGTTGGTCGCGACCGGCGTCTTGATCAGCGTGGGTCAGCCGCGACACGACGCGCGACCGGAGCCGTGAAGATCCTGCTCGCGGGGGGAGGGACGGGCGGCCATCTCATGCCGGCGCTCGCCCTCGCCCAGGCGCTCCGCGAAGCGCGTGCGGATGTCGAGCCGGTGCTCGTGGGGGCGGAGCGCGGCATCGAAGCGCAGGTGCTGCCGCGCTATCCGTTCCGCCACGTCCTGCTCCCCGTCGAGCCGATCTATCGCGACCGCTGGTGGAAGAATGTCCGCTGGGCCCTGATCGGGGGGCGCGTGTGGCGCACCGTCGGGCGCCTGCTCGAGGCCGAGCGGCCCGCGCTCGTCATTGGGACGGGCGGGTACGCGGCCGGGCCGGTCGTGTGGCGCGCGCAGCAGCGCGGCCTGCCCACCGTACTCCAGGAGCAGAACGCGTTCCCCGGCCTCACCACGCGCTGGCTGGCGCGCCGCGCGCGTCAGGTGCATTTGGGGTTTCCCGAAGCGCGTGAGCGACTGCGGCCGGGCCGCGCGACGACGGTGTTCGCGCTCGGCAATCCGATTGCGCCGCCCCTGCCCGGCGAGCGCGGCGCCGCCCTCACGGCGCTCGGCCTCATGCCCGAGCGGCCCACGCTGCTGGCGTTCGGCGGCAGCCAGGGGGCCCGGGCCATCAACTACGCCGTGGCCGGGGCGCTCGAGCGCCGCCTGCTGGCCGAGGCGAACGTGTTGTGGGGCACGGGCGCCGCCCAGGTCGACGCCCTGGCACGCTACGCCGTGCCGGGACGCGTCGTGGTGCGCGGCTTCTTCGATCCCATGAGCGTCGCCTACCGCGCGGCCGACGTGGTCGTGGCGCGCGCCGGTGCGATGACGGTCGCCGAGCTGTGCGCTTGGGGGAAACCGAGCGTGCTGGTCCCCTTGCCCGGCGCGGCCGCGAACCACCAG
>DATBCS010000152.1:0-7315 GCA_036270315.1 Gemmatimonadales bacterium | reverse complement strand
GTCCAGCTCGGCGGCGTGAAGCGCCCTGTCGTGATCTTCTTCTCCGACATCCGCGGCTTCACGCCCCTCTCCGAAGCGATGGGCCCGGACCAGATCGCGACGCTCCTGACCGAGTATTTCACCGAGATGGTGGAGATGGTGTTCGAGCACGGCGGCACGCTCGACAAGTTCATGGGCGATGCGATCATGGCGCTCTGGGGGGCGCCCATCGCCCACGAGGACGACGCCGACCGGGCGCTGCGGTGCGCGCTCGGTCAGCTTACGGCGCTCGAGAAGCTCAACGCGAAGTGGCAGGAGCAAGGCCGGCCCGAGCTCCGCATCGGGATCGGCATCAACTTTGGCGAGGTGTTTGCCGGGAACATCGGCTCCGACCGGCGCCTCGAGTACACCGTCATCGGCGACGCGGTGAACACGGCGAAGCGCCTCTGCGATACGGCCGGCCCGAACGAGATCCTCATCTCGGAACCCTTCTACCAGCAGCTCAAAAAGCCCGCCAAACACGAGGCGCTGGAGCCGATCCAGGTCAAAGGGAAGTCGAAGAAGATCCCGGTCTACCGGGTGAAGCGGTAGGGCACCCCGAACCGCTCCAACAGCTCGAGGGCGAGCCGCACGGGCAGGCCCATCACGCCGAAGAAGTCGCCGCGGATTCCCTCTACTAGCGCCGCGCCTTTGCCCTGGATCGCGTAGGCACCGGCTTTGTCGAGGGACTCCTCCGTCGCGACGTAGGCCGCGATCTGCGCGTCCGAGAGCGACCGCACCGTGACCTCGGTCACGTCGAGCGCGTCCTCGAGCCGCTCGTTGCGCGCCACCGTCACGGCCGTGAGCACCTGGTGCTGGCGTCCCTGCAACCGGTGCAACATCTCCGCGGCGTCGGCCGGCGTCGCCGGTTTGCCGAGGATTTCCCCCCGCAACACGACCGTGGTATCGGCGGCGAGCACGATGGCGTCCGGCTCCCGCGCCGCCACGCTCCTCGCCTTGGCGCGCGCCACCCGTCGCACGTAGCCCTCGGCGAGCTCCGCCGGGGCGCGCGTCTCATCCACGTCCGGCGCGACGACGCGGAACGGGATCCCCAGCATCTCGAGCAGCTGGCGACGGCGCGGCGAGCCGCTGGCGAGCACGATCATGTCTCGAGCCACAGGGTCACAGGCCCGTCGTTCACGAGCTCCACCTCCATCATGGCCCCAAAGGTCCCCGTCTCGACCGTCAGACCGCGGCCGCGCTCGCGCAACAGCCCCACGAAGCGCTCGTACAGCGGCAGCGCGACGGGCGGCGGCGCCGCGTCCACGAAACTGGGGCGCCGTCCCTTGTGCGCGTCGCCGTACAGCGTGAACTGCGAGACGACGAGGACGCTCCCAGCCACATCCGCCAGCGCCAGGTTCATCTTTCCTGCAGCGTCCCCGAACACCCGCAGCCCGAGGATCTTGTCCGCCATCCAACCGAGATGCTCGTCGGCGTCGGCGGGATGAAAGCCGGCGAGCACGAGGAACCCCCTCCCGATCGCGCCGTGCGGGCGGCCGTCCACCCGGACGGTGGCGCGCGAGACGCGCTGGAGGACGACCCTCACTCCACCGTCACCGATTTCGCCAAGTTCCGCGGCTGATCGACATTGCAGCCGCGTCGCACCGCCATGTAGTAAGCGAGCAGCTGCAGCGGAAGGACGGTGAGCACCGGCGTGAGCAGATCGAGCGTCTCCGGGACCTCGATCTTGTGATCGGCCAGTTTCGCGAGGCCCGTGTCCCCTTCGGTGACGACCGCGATGACGCGGCCGCCCCGGGCCTTCACCTCTTCGACGTTCGACACGACCTTCTGGTAGACGGCGTCCCGCGGCGCGATGAACACGACGGGCATCAGGTCGTCGATCAAGGCGATCGGGCCGTGTTTCATCTCGGCCGCCGGATAGCCTTCGGCGTGGATGTAGGAGATCTCCTTGAGCTTGAGCGCCCCTTCCAGCGCCACGGGGAAGTTGTAGCCCCGGCCCAGGTACAGCACATTGCTCGCGCGCATCATCCGCTCGGCGATCCGTTCGACCTCCGGGGCCCGGGCCAGCACCCGCTCCACGAGCTCGGGCAGCCGGCCGAGGGCGCGCACCACCTCCCGCCCCTGGAGAATGGAGAGCGCGCGCAGTCGCCCCATCTTCAGGGTGAGCAGCGCCAGGGTCCCGATCTGGCTCGTGAACGCCTTCGTCGACGCGACGCCGATCTCAGGCCCGGCGTGGAGGTAGATCCCGCCGTCCACCTCGCGTGCGATGGTCGAGCCGACGACGTTCACGAGTCCCACGGTACGGGCGCCGCGGCGCTTCGCCTCGCGCAGCGCGGCCAGGGTGTCCGCCGTCTCCCCCGACTGCGAGATCCCCACCACCAGCGTGCGCTCATCCACGATCGGGTTGCGGTAGCGGAACTCGGAGGCGTACTCGACTTCGGAGGGGATGCGCGCCAGCTCTTCCATCATGTACTCGCCGATCAACGCCGAATGCCACGACGTGCCACACGCGGTGAACACGATGCGATTCACCTGCAGCAGCTGCTCGTCCTCGATGTTCAGCCCGCCGAGCTTCGCGGTCCCGTCCTCCTCGAGGAGGCGCCCGCGCAGCGTGTTCCGCAAACTCTCGGGCTGCTCCATGATTTCCTTGAGCATGAAATGCGCGTACCCGCCGCGTTCGATCGTGGCCAGATCCCAGTCGATTTGGGTGACGGCCTTCTCCTTCTCCACCGCATGGAGGTCGAGGATGCGGTAATCGCCCGGTCGCACCACCGCGATTTCGCCATCGTCCAGGTAGACGACGGAGCGCGTGTGCGCGAGCACGGCCGAGGCGTCCGAGGCCACGAAGTTCTCGCCCGTGCCGATCGCCACGAGGAGCGGCGAGCCGCGCCGGGCCGCGACGATAGTGTCGGGCTCGCGGGTCGACACCACGGCGATCCCGTAGGTGCCTTCGACCTGGTGCAGGGCGCCCGCCACCGCTCCGACGAACGTGCTGCCGCGGGCGAGCAACTCCTCGATCAGGTGGGGCAGGACTTCGGTGTCGGTTTCCGAGCGGAACACGTGGCCCCGCTTGGAGAGCGCGGCGCGCAGCGCGCCGGCGTTCTCGATGATGCCGTTGTGGATGAGCGCCAGCGTGCCGCCGCAGTCGGTGTGCGGGTGCGCGTTGACCGTGTTCGGGGCGCCGTGCGTGGCCCAGCGGGTGTGGGCAATGCCGGTGTGGCCGGCGGGCAGCGCATGCCCGAGCTCCTTCTCGAGCACGCTGATCTTGCCAGTGGCCTTGTGCACCTCGATGCGGCCGTCGGCGACGACCGCGATGCCCGCCGAGTCATATCCGCGGTACTCCAGGCGTTTCAGCCCCTCGAGCAGCAGCGCCGCGGCCTGCCGCGCCCCCGTGTAGCCTACGATGCCGCACATAGTCGCCGCCCTTCCTCCACGAGTTGCTGCGCGTCGGCGCCGGTCGGCGCTTCAGCGATGAGCCGAATGATCGGCTCGGTGTTCGAGGGCCGCACGTGGAGCCAGCGATCCCCCCAGGCCAAGTGCAGGCCGTCCTGCGTGTCGACCTGGGCGTCCGGGAACCGGCGTCGCAGCGCCGCGTAGACCGGCTCGAGCGCCGGACCCCGGGACTCCTTGGCCTTGACGATCGCGTAGCGCGGCGCGGCCGCCACGAGGGCGCCAACCCGTTGCCCCGTCCGCGCGAGCAGCCCAAGCACGAGGGCCGCGGCCACCGGCGCGTCGCGGCCGGCGTGGAGCGGTGCGTACATCACGCCGCCGTTCCCTTCCCCGCCAATCCGCGCGTGCCGCGCGACCATCTGGCGCGCCACATGTACCTCGCCCACCGGGGTGCGGACCACTCGGGCACCGACGGCGCGGGCCGCGTCGCGGACGACCAGGCTGGTCGACAGATTGCATACGACCGGTCCTCGGAGCCACGCCACAAACCGGGGCAGCCGCGAGGCGCCGAACACCGCGCGCACGGCAAACGCCAGCGTGTAGTCTTCCCCAATCGCCGTGCCCGTCTCATCGACGAGCGCCAGGCGGTCGACGTCGGGATCGACGGCGATGCCGACGTCCGCCCCGGAGCGCCGCACGAGGGCCCCGAGCTCGCCCAGCTGCTCGGGCACCGGCTCGGGGGAGCGGGGAAAGGCCCCATCGGGCTCGAGGTTGATACCCACGACCCGGCACCCCAGGCGCTCGAGCAGCTCGCCCATCACCGGCCCGCCCGCGCCGCGCACGGTGTCGAGCGCGACTGTGAACTTCCGGCCACGAATCCGCCCCGCGTCCACCACCGGGAGCGCCACGACGGCGGCGAGGTGGCGGGCCACCCCCTCGCGGTCGTTCGTGACCGTGCGCTCCCCTGCGGCGCTCGCCCGTGGCGCCTCGCCTGCCATCGCGAGCTGCTGCACCTCGGCCCCGGCCGGGCCATCGAGGTAGATGGAGTCGGGCCCGATGAATTTTAGCCCGTTCCACTCGATCGGGTTGTGACTCGCCGTGATCGCGATCCCGCCGCCTGCCCGGTGGTACTCGACCGCCAACTGGATGGTGGGCGTCGGGACCATGCCGACGTCGATGACGTCACAGCCCGCCGCGAGCAGCCCGTCGCGGGCGGCGCTCGTGAACGCCCGCCCCGACCGGCGCGAATCGCGCCCCAGCACGACGCGCGGCGCCCCCCGTCGGGCCCACTGGCCGAATGCCCGAGCCCACCGCGTCACCACGGCGGGCGTCAAATCCCTGTCGACGATGCCACGCACGCCCGAAACGCTCACCATCAGGGTGTCGGTCATGGCGGCAACGTGGGAATGAGGGGGAAGCGCGTCAATCGGACGCGCGTCAACCCCGTCGGGCTTGGAGCGATGAGGGAGGCAGATGCAGCGGCGGCACGTCGGGCGCCGAGACGGGCAGGGCCGCTTTGTCGGGGAAAGCCACAAGGAATGCCGCTACCGCCCGCGGGTCGAATTGCACACCTTGGCCCTCCTCGAGCTCCTGCAGCGCCTTAGCCACAGCCAGCGCGGGGCGGTAGGGGCGCACGCTGGTCATCGCGTCGAAGGAGTCCGCCACCGTCACGACGCGCACCTCCAACGGGATCTCCTCCGCCCGCAGCCCGTCGGGGAACCCTTTGCCGTCCAGTCGCTCGTGGTGCGAGCGCACGATGGCGAGCGCGATCGGCACGTCGCGCATCAGCGGCGCCAGGATGCGCGCGCCGATCGCCGGGTGTTCCATGATGTGGCGGTACTCGGTCTCGCTCAGCTTCCCCGGCTTGTGGAGCACCGATTCCCGCACCCCGATCTTCCCGAGGTCGTGCAGCTCGGCGCCGAGCGCGATCAGCTCGACCGCCTCGGGGACGAGCGCCATTTCCCGGGCGATCGCGACCGCATAGTTGGCGACCCGCACCGAGTGGCCGCGCAGGTAGGTGTCCTTCTCTTCCAGGGCGTGCACCAGGGTCTGGAGCCGCTCGAGCGACAGCTCCTCGATGCGGCGCGCCTGCTCCTGCACCCGCTCCTCGAGCTGCTGGTGATACATGCGGTTCTCGAGGATCAGGCGGCGCTTGTCGAGCGCCTGCATCACGCGGGCGCGCACTTCATCGAGGTGAAACGGCTTCGCGACGTAGTCGAGGGCGCCGAGTTGGAGGCAGGCCACGGCGCTCTCCACCTCCGCCACGGCGGTCACCACGATGACGGCGGTGTCGGGCCATTTCGCGATGATCTCGCGGAGCAGCGTGGCCCCGTCCATCTGCGGCATGCGGAGGTCGGAGATCACGAGCGGGGCCGGGTCGCGCTGCATCGCCTCCAGCGCTTCGGTGCCGGAGCCCGCCTCGCTGCAGAGGAAGCCCTCGCCCTCGAGCAGCCGCACGAGGACGCGGCGCAGCCGCGGCTCGTCGTCCACGACCAGACACTTGACCGGGGTGGAGACCGGCATCGTGCGCTTAACGTAGTGGTCGCTTGCTCGCCGCGAAAGGCGCCCTTACGTTCCCGCCATGACCAAGGTCGTCGGGGAGGACCTGACCGGCCGCTTCGGCACGCGCGCCGTGCACGCCGGGCACCTCGCCGATCCGCTGGCCGGGGCCGTGATGACCCCGATCTACCAGACCTCCACGTACGTCCAGGAGGGCCTCGGCCGGCACAAGGGGTACGAGTACGCGCGCACGCGCAATCCCACGCGCGAGGTGTTGGAGCGAAACGTGGCCGCCCTGGAAGGCGGCCGTCATGGGTTCGCCTTCGCGTCCGGGCTCGCCGCGCTGGATGCGGTGCTGAAGCTCCTCTCCGCCGGCGACCACGTGGTCAGTGGCGAGAGCGTGTACGGGGGCTCGCATCGCCAGATGACCCACATCTGGGCGCGGCTCGGGCTCGCCTTCACGTTCGTCGACGCGACGGATACCGCGGCCATCGCGGCGGCGGTGACGCGCCAGACGAAGCTGGTGTACGTCGAGACACCCACCAATCCGATGATGCAGCTGTGTGACCTTGCGGCGGCGGCCGAAGTCGCCCACCGCGCCGCGGCACTGCTCGTTGTCGACAACACCTTCGCGACGCCCTACTTCCAGCGCCCGCTCGAGCGCGGCGCCGACGTCGTGCTGCACTCGACCACCAAGTACCTGAATGGCCACAGCGACATGGTCGGCGGGATGCTGGTCGTGACCCGCGACGACCTCGCCGAGCGGATCGGGTTCCTGCAAAACGGCTCGGGCGCGGTTCCTGGGCCGTTCGACTGTTGGCTCGCGCTGCGCGGCACCAAGACGCTGGCGCTGCGCATGCGGCAACACGACGCGAACGCCCGCCGGATCGCCGAGTGGCTCACGCGCCAGCCCGCGGTCGAGCGGGTCTATTACCCGGGCCTGCCGTCGCACCCGCAGCACGACCTGGCCTGCCGTCAGATGACGGGGTTTGGCGGGATGATCGCGATCGAACTCGGCTCGGTCGAGCGCGCCCAGCGGCTCGTCGAGCGCACCAAGATCTTCGCCCTCGCCGAATCGTTGGGGGGCGTGGAGAGCCTCATCGGGCACCCCGCCTCGATGACCCACGCCAGCGTGCCGCCCGAGCGACGGCGGGCCATGGGCCTCACGGACAGCCTGGTGCGGCTATCGGTGGGGATCGAGGACGTGGACGACCTGATCGGCGACTTGGAGCAAGGGCTGGCCGCCGCCCGCTGAGGGCGAAACATGGGCGGCGGGGGGGCGTAGTGAGGGTCTATCTTCATTGAGGAGCCTGTATGACTGAAGCCACCGGCCTTCCCGCCGCGCGCCCCCGCAAGATCCTCACCCAGATCGCCCCAGTGACGTGGGAGCATCCGGCGGACCGGGCGGCGTTGCAGACGCTGCGCTCTGTCCCGGGGTTCGACCAAG
>DATBCS010000151.1:0-9663 GCA_036270315.1 Gemmatimonadales bacterium | reverse complement strand
CACCGCCCCGGCCCCGTTGAGCGGCTCGCCGGCGGCGGCGAAACCGGGGCGCGCGCCGCCCAGCCGCGCTACCAACGCGTCGTACGGCAGCACCGCGCCCGTGTGCCCCCGTTCCGCCAAGGCGCGGCACAGCTGGTCGGTGTGCCAGCCGTGGCGCGCCGCGAGAATCGCGATCCGCACCGCGGGTCAGTTCGTCTTCGTCCCGATGAACACCGTCACGCCCCCTGCCGGGGGTGTGGCGGCTGTTGGGATGCGGGCGGGGGGGAGCAAGCGGCCGCCAAGGGCCAGTGCGGTGAGGCCAACGCTGCCGGGGAAACGCTGCATGTCGAGCTCCTGAAGGAGGAAGGTGAGGTGAGCCAGGGCTCCGTCAACCGCCGAGCAACGACGCGCGCAAGACGTCGGGGTTCACCCGGCCAGCGTGATACGTCTTGCCGCTGCGCGCGCTCGTCAGCCACACTTCGGCCGGGCTGAAGAGCAGCGGGTCGATCTTATAGAAGTCCCCGCCGTAGCGTTGGAACACCTCGGCGAACGGCGTGCCGTAGTCCTTCGACGCCGACGCGGGGATCTGGGGCACGAGCCGAGCGAGCTCGGCGTCGTCGGCGTTCACGGTGTAGCGGGCCTGCCCGCCGTACAGGATGCAGTCGTTGGTGCGGCCGATGGCGCCGAGGTCGGTCGCCGCGACCGGCGCGAGCGGCGCCGTGCCGATGCCGCTGACGATCTGGGTTACGTCGAACCCCAGGGTGTCCATCTTGTGGAGACCGGTCTCGAGGATGCGCGCGGCGATTTGCACGCTGCCCGCGAGGCTCGCCGTGGGCGCCGCTGCGAACGTGAGCGCCGCGGGGGCGAGTCCCGCCTTCTGACCGACCCACGCGGCGACTTCGTCGTTCGGGGCGCGCCGCGTCTCGAGGACCAGCACGCCGCGCCGCGCCCGCTCGGCGTAGCCCAGTTTCGCGAACAGGTCGTGCTCCACGCGGGCGTGGGCGCGGATTGGCCCGGATCCCATCGCGAAGTACTTGCCCACCTGGATCGCCCAGCCGGCGTACTGCGCCGCCATGCAGCTCACCGCGGGATGATCGGTCCACACGCGCAGCCCGGGCCAGGTGTCGCCGCCGATCACGACGGGCACGTAGGTGATGTCCCCGAGTCCCCCCATGCACAGCTCGGCGAGGGCGAGCCCGGCCCCGTACCCGCCCGGCGCCTCGATGCCGGCGTCGATGACCCGCGCGCCTCCCGCCAGCGTGCGCACGGCGACCCGGAGCGCGTCCGCCTGCGCCACCATGCGGTCGGCGATCAGCCAGGCGCGCTCGTTCAGGTCCAGGGTCGCGCCGCTCACTCCGCTACCCATTCGAGGATTTCCCCCTTCCCGAGCTCCGCCATGTCGCCCGCGTAGCGAGCGTAGCGGCCCGTGATGTGGCGGTCCGCGATCGCGAGCCCGTAGCGCTGTCGCAGGTAGCGGAACAGCACGAGCAGGTACGACGGGCGGTAGGTGCAGGCGTAGCGGAACGTCGCGGGGCGCGCCCCCGCGCCCCCCAGCGCCACGATCGAGCCGCGCTTGAGAAAGCGTCCCGTCCCCGGCGCGGTCCGCCCGCCCACGACGACCGTCCCGGCGATCATGCCGCGCCCCACGCCCGGTCCCGCGTCCCCCGTGACCATGACGAGGCCGCGGCGCATCGCGGCCCCGGCGAGCGTGCCGGCACTGCCGCGAATCACGATCTCGCCGCCCGTCATGCCGCGGGCCGCCCCGGGCCGGGCGCCGCCCGCGTTGTCGCCGGCGTTCCCGCTCACGTCGATCGTCCCCCCCGCCATCGCGAGCCCGAGGTCCCGGCCCACCGGGCCCGCCACGACGAGCTCGCCACCCGCCATCGCGGTCCCGATCCCCTCCACCCGGCCGAGATCGCCCTCGATCCGCAGCGCCGCCGTGCGTTCGCCGCGCACCTGAAAGAAGTCCCCGAGCTCGGCGGGGCGCCCGCCGTGTAGCACCGGCAGCGCCGCGATCTCCTTGGCGCTGAGCGCGGCGAAGCGGTCGGGGGCGACGGCGTCCGCTACCAGAGCGTGGGCGGGCGGGGTGATCAGGGTGAGCAGCACCGCGGCGCTCATGCCAGGATCGTCCGCAGGGGGAAGTGATGCGGCCCGAGCTTGCCGCCGTAATTCCCCGCCGTGATCGCGCGGACGCCGGGGCGGCACGCCGCCGGAATACCGACGCGCATCGCGCCCGCGATGGCGGGCGCGTCGGTGCCGTCCAACACGATCTCGAGCACGCTGTTCACGCCCTCGGGCAGCTGCGACGGCGTGATCGGCCGGAGCGTCGGGCCGAACGCGTCGTTGGTCGTGGCGATCATCTTCTTGTAGCGCTGCGAGCCGACCTTGCTCCCGCTGCGCACCACGCCGCCGGGGAAGGGGAGGATCACGCCCGCGAGGTTCGTCATCGCCGCGACGGCGGCCTCGGCGGCGGCGAGCGCGGCGTCGGCCTCCTCGCCGAGAATCAGGAAGTTCCCGCCCCCCACGCCTTTCTGCATGCCGAACGTCTCTTCGATCAGGAACTCCCCCTCCATGACCGGCACCCGCCAATAGCGCTTGCCGGCGATCACCTTGCTAGCCTGGAACCCGTCGCCGAACACGCGCAGCGCCTTGCCCACCGCCAGCCGCTCGGGGACGTCGGGGAGTCCGTCGAAGCAGGCGGTGGTGGGGCAGGTGAGCACCGTCTGCCCCAGGCGCACGACCAGCTGCTCGGGCAGGCTGGTCTTGTCGGGGGTGAGAAACAGCACACTCACCCCGGGCCGTCCGTCGGGGGTTTCACTCTCCCCGAGGGTGCGCTCGATGCCCGCCTCGCATTTGCAGCCGATCACCGAGGTGGCGAAGCCGGTGAGGTTGTCGGCGGCGGCGCCCGCCCACCGCGCGCTCCGGCCGGTGATGATGATCCGGGCCACGCGCATCGTGAACGCCTCGGCGAACGTATCCTCGATCGTGACGCCGTTGATCTTCATGGCAAGGGGGCCACCGGGTAGTTCTCGAACGCCAGCGAAGCGTACTCGGCGAAGAAGCGCCGCAGGTGCGGCGTAAGCGCCGAGTCGTACGGGGGGCGGACGCTGAGTCGCCGCCCCTCCGGCGCGCGGCGCAGCTGGCCCTCCTCGACCACCACGGTTCCCGCTTTGATCACGTAGCGGGGGATCGCGAACATCTTCGCCCGGTCGGGATCGGGCGCGTAGATCGTCACGTCGGCGTCCGCACCGGGGCCGAGGTGCCCCTTGCCGGTCAGGCCCAAGAGCCGCGCCGGCCCGGCGCGCGTGATGATCGCGATCTCGCTCAACGAGTATTCGCGGGCGAGGCCGTCCAGCAGCGCGCTCCCCCCCAGCAGCTTGTGGTTGACGCTCTTGAGCCGCTCATCGCGGTAGGCACGGTCCATCAGCAGCCGGATCAACTCGGGGTAGGAGCGGAACGTCCCGCCGTTGGGGTGATCGGTGGAGAGCGCGACGCGCCATGGGTCCTGCGCGAGGAGGAACAGCTCGAGCCCCACCGCCCACTGCAGCGCGGCCACGGCGGCCCGCTCCCGGTACTGATAGGGCACGATGCCGCACCCCGACTCGAGCTCGATGTCCACGTTCACCCATTTACGCCCGGTGCTCCGGTGCAGCAGGAACTCGACCGGGCCGTCCGCCGTGACGGTCGTGGCCTCGCCGAACATCACCTGGCCGACGTCCACGCTCACTTCGGGATGGGCGTTCACGTATTCCATGACGTCACGCGCCGCCGACCGCCACGCGGCGCCCGGGGCGCCGCCGTAGCTGTGGAACTGGAGGTGGGTGAAATGCGCCCGCTGTCCGGTGAGCGCCCGCATGCTCTCAAGCGTGGTGGCGACGTTCCCGGGCTGGCCCAGGTTGTTGCAGTGGATGTGCACCGGGTGGGGGAGCCCGAGCGCGTTCGCGGCACCGGCGAGCGTCTCGAGGATCGTGCGGGGCGTGACGGCGGTCGAGCCGACCGGGTCGTCGAGCCCCGTGACGTTGCGCTCGCTCCCGCCCGCCTTCCACCGCGCCACGCCGCCCGGGTTGACGATCTTGATGGCGTATCCCTGCGCCGCGCCGAGCAGCCAGGCCGCGTAGTCACGCGCGCGGCTGGGCTCGCCAGCCGCCAGCTGGCGCAGGAGAAAATCGTCGTTGCCGAGCAGCACGAAGCACCCGGCATCGAGGATGGGCGTGTCGTCGAGTTCGGCGTGGGCCTGGCGCGCCGCGAGCGGCGCCACGGCCGCCTCCATCGCCGTGGTGTAGCCGAGGCCCGCGTAGCGATAGCCCGTCACAAAGCTGCTCGGGAGCGTGCCGCCCGTACCGGAGCGCCCGCGCGGGCCGTCCGCCAGCCGTGGGGCGGGGGCGGGGTCCACGGCGTGCTCCTCGGGCAACAGCCGGCGGGCGTGGGTCACGCTGCCCCCCGCGATGTGGGCATGGATGTCGACGCCGCCGGGCATCACGATCATGCCCTGTGCGTCGAGCCGCGGGGCTGCGGCGGGGAGCGTGGTGACGACCTTCCCCCCCTCGATACACACGTCGCGCACCACACCGTCCACCCCGTGGGCGGGGTCATATACCGTGCCGCCGGTGATGCGGAGCCGCCCTGACGGCGTCATGGTCCCAGTCGCTCCCGCAGCAGGCGGACCGTCGCCGCGGCCCCGCGCGGCCCCTCGAGCGCCGGGCGCAACGGCAGTGGCACATCGTCCATGCGGAACGCGGTCCCGCCGTCGTGGATCCCCGCGACGCCCGTGTCGAGCGCGACCGCTGGTTGGAAGGAGGCGGCGCTCGCCCGAGGGCCGAGGACGACGGTCGGGATCGAGGCGAGCCCGCGCGCCACGAGCTCGGGGAGGCTCGCGGGCGCGCCGACGACCAGCGCGGCATCGATCGTGCCCTCCGCGAGCAGCGCCGCCGCGCCGGCGTGCGGCCGGTATTCCGGATGGCCGCGCGCGAAGTCGGTCGTGACGGGGAATCCGGTCTGCCACGTGAGCACGGCCTCGGCGCCCGAGCGGTTCCCGCCACCCCGCAGGGTCGAGAGCGCGCAGCGGGTCGGCCCGTTCAAGGCTTGGGCGAGGGCGGCGAGGGCTTCCGCGCGGTCCGGGTCCGGCGTCGCCGCCCCGTCCGGGCCCGGCTCGCCGTCCGCCACCAGCGCGACGTAACGCGCCTGCATCATGCGCCGCGCGAGGTCTACCGCTGGCTGAAAGCGCGCGTCGTCGGCGCCGGTGCGCTGCTCGACGGTGGCCCGCATCACGCCCAGCGCGTCCACATCATCCTCGGGCGCAATGGTGACTCGCGCGTCCGCCGCGGGCGGGCCGCGGCTCGTCCCCACGTCGACGGCGATCACGCGGCGGCTGGCTCGCCCCTCGGGTGTGGCGAGGCCACGCGGCTCAAGCGCGTACCGCGTGGTGTAGCGGGGATAACGCTCGCCGGGGTCCACCGCCCAGAAGACGAGCAGGTCGGCGCGCTGGCGCAGTTCGCCCAGCGTGGCGGAGGCGCGCCCGCGCCGTTGGGCGGCCAGCATGGCGGCTGCTGCCCCTGCCGCGAGACCGTCCAGTGCGGCGCGCAGGTGATCCGCGATCGCGACCGCTTCGCGCTGTGTTTCGCACGACACATCGGCCGCGAGGTAGACGAGCGGGCGCGCGGCGCCCGCCAGGATCTTCGCGGCTACACCCAGGGCCTGCTCGAGGGTGACGGCGCGGGCCCGCACGCGCGTCTCGCCGGGCACGGTGCCGTCGCCGAACCACTCCCGCCCGAGGGCGCAGGCATTGCCCGCTTCTGTGATCCGGCCGGCGGTCACGACGACCGCGATGTCGTCGCAGGCGCACCCGCAGCCGAGGCACGTGACGTGCTCGACCGTGCGCGGGGGCGCGCTCACGCGACGCTCCGGCGGTGCGCTTCCACCGCCCGGTACAGGGCGCGCGCCCGCTGCGCGAGCGCGGCCCGACACCGCGCCGCGTCCGTGCCGCGGGCGAACACGGTACAGATGGGCTGGCCCCGCGCGATGCGTGCCCCCGGGGTTGGAACGTCGCGGACCGTGTCGTCCTCGAGCCACGCCCGCGTATCGGGGGCGGTCACGGCGCGGCGCGCGTAGACGATCGCCTTCCCGATGGCGCCCGGCGCCAGCGCGGCGGCCAGATCAGCCGCGGGGAGCGCGCCGGCGCAAGCGCGCGCGTGGATCTCGAAGATCGAGACGCCGGTGGCGCGCTCCACGAGTTCCATAGACGCCGTGTAGCGGGGGTTCACCTCGAGGGGATACGGCACGCCGCCCGCGGCGACGAAGTCGAGGCCGTTTACACCTACCAGGCCAAAGTCCTCCGTCACCGCGGCCGCCAGGCGGATGGCGATCGCGCGCACGCCCGCCTCGACGCGGGCGAGAATGCTCCCGCAGTAGCGGAACCCCTCCGCCCCGAACGCGCGCTCGCCGGCGAGTTGGAGCGACAGGCCGAGCGGCACCGCGCGGCTGCCGTCGGCCGCGAACACAATCGACCCCGCGAGCCCCGTGATGCGTTGTTGCAGATAATGGCCGGCGGGAACGCGGTGACGGCGCCGCAAGGGAGTAATCCCGCCGCCGCCGCCCGAGGCGCGCGGCTTCACGAGCCAGGCGTAGTCGGCCGACGGGGTCGAGGACGTGAGGCGCACGGCAGGCGCGGCGAACCCGCGCGCCGCGAACGCCCGTGCCAACCGGACGGGGTCGCGCACGCGCGCGAGGACCGTGGGCGAGTTGCCCCACAGCGTACCCTGGCGGGCGAGCGCCCGCACGGCACGGGGGTGATTCTCGAAACTCGCGACGTAACACACCGCGTCGCGCGCGATGGTGCGGGCCGCCCGCACCGCTGCCCGCGGGCTGAACCGGCCAGCGGCGCGCGCCATCCGGACGGTACGCGCGCGGGCGCGGAGGTCCAGGTCCCCGAAGCCATCGAGGGCGATGACCTCATAGCCCGCGCGCGCCGCCGACTCGGCGAACCCGCGCGTCGCGATTCCGGCGATGAGGACGCGCGTCATCTCAGGACAATCCCAACCGGTGCCGGGCCTGCGCCGGGGACACGACGTAGAGATGGTCCAGCACGGTGCCGCGGGCCTCGCGGAGCGCCAGGGTCTCGACCAGCGCGTGGTGTTGTCCCCCCGCGAGGCCGTCGGCCAGGAGCGCCGCCCCCTGCGCGCCCTCCTTGGCCACCGTCGCGAATCCCTCGAGCACCCGCGTGGACCCCCACGGGCGGAGCCGCTCGTTCAGCGCGTCGCGCACCGCGTCGACCCGCGCCAGCCGACCCGACAGCACGAACTCTGGCGGCGGGGGGACCGCCAGTGCGAGGGTCGTGGCCGTCTTCACCACACCCTCGAGGAGCGCCTCCCACGCGACGCGCTCGCGTGGCGTGGCCGGGTGGGCGAGGCGCTCCGGCGAGGCGGCGGCCGGGTCCCACCCGGCGACCGCCGTGGCCCCGCCGCCGAACACCACGTCCTTCGACACGGTGCCGGCGAGATAGGCCACCTCGCCATCCAGCGCCCCCGCCGCCCGGAAGCCGAGCGGCCCGCTCGAGCCCCCGGCGCCGTCCACGATGCGGCCGCGCGCTACCGCGACGCCGGCCGTGAACGCGCCACCCAGCTCGAGCAACACGAGGGAGATCTCGGTCGGCGGGCGCTCGAGCCGCCGGGCCGCTCGGTCGATCGCGAGCGCGACTGTGCACACCTTGTCCGCCGTTCCCAGGTCGACGCGGTTCACCTTGCGATGTCCGGGCACGGTGGGCAGATGCACCACGCCCGGGGTGAGCACTACGGGGAGCGTCGAGCGCGCGAGCGCGCGCACGAGGGCCCCAAGCCCGCCGATCCCGCCCGACGCGCCCGGGCCGGCGAGGAACGCGAGCCGCAGGTCTTCTTCGGTCGCCTCCTGCACCCGCGTGAGGGGCACGCCATACCCCGACGGCCCGGCCACGAGGTCGAGCGGACGCGCCTGCTCGAGCAGGGCGATGAAGCCCGCTGGGTCGGCGAGCGCCGTGGCGGTCGGGAGGGCGCGGTCGAGAAACAGCCGGTCGTCATCGAGTCCGCAGAGATCGATGCTCACCGTACCCGGATCGATGCCGATGACGCGCGGCATCGGGTCAGGGCGGGCGCGCCGTCAACTCCCGCGCGACGTCGGCGATGGTCTCGGCGTCCAACACGAGGTCGTTGCGCTCGAACAGGCGCGCGATGCACGCCTTGTGCACCTTCATTTTCAAGTTGCCGACGGCGAGCGCGCCGAAGCACACGACGCCGTCCTTGGCGACGCCGTCGTCCGTCGGGTCGACCCCCTCGACGCCGAGGGGCGGAACCGCGTTCACGTCGGCGATGACCTTGAGGCCGGCCCGCTTGGCCCAGGCGTCGCGCGGGACGAGGCGCACGCCAGCGGGCCCCGCCGTTAGGACGAGGGCCGCGCCCTGCAGGGCGCGCCCGACGTCGCCGGCCTGCGGCAGCGTGGTCGCCCGCACGGTCCCGCCGAAGCGTTGTGCCACGAGGGCGCGCGCCCGCTCGCCCGCCTCGGGCGTGCGGGAGGTGATGACGACTTCGGCTCCTGCCCGCGCGAACAAGCCCGCGGCGCGGATCCCCACCGGCCCGGTCCCGGCGACGACCACCACGCGTTGGCCGCGCACGTCGCCCGCGGCCTGGAGCATCTTGGCCACGACGGCGACGGCCGTGGTGTTCGAGCCGTTCGAGTCGAGCATCAGCGACACGGTGAAGGGTTTGAACAGCGTGCGCTTGGCCGCCGCGAGCAGCTGCTCGCCCAGCGCCATGTCGGTGCCGCCGATGAACACGGCGGTGGATTTCAAGTCTTTGGGGCCGCGCGTGAAGATGCAACCGTAGACCAGGTCGCGGACGTCGGCCTCGGTGACGCCGCCGTACCCGAGCACCGCATCGGCACCGGCATCGTGCGCCACCACTTGGTCGAACACGCTCGGCAGCCGAGAGCTGTCGAGCTGCACTAGGAGCTTGCGCATGCAGGTTCGCGCTCCGCGCTGAGCCGTCGAGGGCACGAAAGCAGTCGAGGGGCGGCAGCCCGCCCCTCGACCTGGGACTCCCGGCGACCGTCGGGGCGGGTCAGCCCTTGTCGGCGCCGCCGGCGAACGGATGCGACGCGGTCTTGGCCTGGGCGATCACGGTGTCGACCCGCGGCTGGCCCTTGAGCGCGCGCTCGATCGATTCCTTCGTCGCCCGGTAGTTGAAGTCGAAGATCTTCTTGTCGATCTTCGCCTCCCAGTGGATGAACACGCCGACGAGGATGCAGTAGTCGTCCACCTTGTCCCGGGGGATCACGCCCGAGGAGACGCTGTCCACGACGGCTCGGGCCACGGCCGCCTGCGCCGGACCGAACATCTGGACCGCCTGCGTCGCGTTCTTGATCGTGACCTTGTTGAACAGCAGGGTGTCGGGCTTCGCCGGTAGGTTGGGGGTGACGACGGCGAGGAGCTTGGTGAAGCCGTCGGTATTATTCGACAGGGTGTTCACGAACGCTTGCCCCGCGTGGCCCGACTTCGACCCGATGATCAAGTCGATGTGGGCGATCTCGTTGCCGTCGCCCACGAGGGATTCGCCGATGAAAAAGTCCGCTGCCATAACTACCTCCCGATCCGGATGGGGTCCACGACGTGCACCTGTTGGCGTCACGAATGCGGTATGGAGAGCGGCGTGGCTGAGGGGT
>DATBCS010000150.1:0-14523 GCA_036270315.1 Gemmatimonadales bacterium | reverse complement strand
AGCTGGTGCCGCAGCCCCAGGATCCGCTCGGCCGCCGTGAGTCGCGCCCGCAGCTCGTCTGGGTCCACGGGTTTTGTGACGAAGTCGTCGGCGCCCGCCTCCATCCCGGCGAGGTACTGCTGCTTCCCGCCCCGCGAGGTGATCAGGACGAAGTAGACGTACGGCTCCCCCTGCCGGGCGCGAATGCGGCGGCACAGCTCCGGCCCGTCCATTTCGGGCATGTACCAGTCGGAGATCACGACGGGAATGCGCGCGAGGTGGAGCATCTCCCACGCCTCGCGGCCGTTCGTGGCAACACTCACGGCGTACCCTGCGGCTCCCACGAGCGCGCGGAGCTGGGCGCACGCCACCGCGTCATCGTCGACGATCAGGACCGAAACCGCAGTCGCCACGCCCGCCCCCCGTCTCGGACGCCGTCGGTATCGCCAGCCGTCCGCCTCGCGTTGCACGTCTCCGGAGCTCCTGGCGCAGCGCCGGAGGTCACGCGTCGGTCGCGCCACACCGCGCGACGAGTCCCACATTATAGCGGGAACGGGTTTGCTAGGGAGGCGGTGCCCGCCGCGATCGCGCTGTGGCAGGGCGCCGGACGAGCGGCAGCGCGGTCCGCCGGAGTGCGAGCCGACGGTCCCCACGTGGGCCCGGCGACGCCCCGCATCACCGCGCCAATCATGGGCACCTCACCCGGCAAACGCGCTGGGCGGTGGGGGTTCGTTCTCGAGGAGCCAGTAGAGGCCGACCTGTTTCACCGCCTCCCGAAACTGCCCGAACTCGACCGGCTTTTGGACGTAGCTGTTGACGCCGGACTGATAGCTCGTGACGAGATCGCGCTCGATGTTCGAGGACGTGAGCATGACGACCGGGATGGGCTGGGTGCGCGGGTCCGCCTTGAGCTGCCGCAGCACCTCGAGGCCATCGACCTTGGGCAGCTTGATGTCTAACAGGACGAGCGTCGGGGGGTCCGTAAACGAGCGGCCCGCGAAGGCCCCCCGGCAAAACAGGAAGTCGAGTGCCTCCACGCCGTCGCGCGCCACCCGCACGTGATCCGCCAGGGAGTGCTGGCGCAGCGAATGCAGGGTCAGCTCGGCGTCCGCCGGATTATCTTCCACCAACAGAACCTCGACTTCGCGTCCGGCCCTCACATCTCGGCCTCCCGGCCCACGGTGAAGTAGAAGGCGGCCCCGCGGTCCTGCTCCGCCTCGGCCCAGATCCGCCCCCCGTGTTTGTGGATGATGCGCTGCACGGTGGCGAGCCCGACGCCGGTTCCCTCAAAGTCCTCGGGCCGGTGCAGCCGCTGGAACACGCCGAACAGCTTGCCGGCGTACTTCATGTCGAAGCCGACGCCGTTGTCCTTGACGAACAGCACCCGCTCACCGTTGTGCGTCGTGCGGCCGACCTCGATGCACGCGTGCTCGCAGCGTCGCGTGTATTTCACGGCGTTGGAGAGCAGATTCGTGAACACGATGGCCATCAGGCCTGGATCGCAGTCCACCGCCGGGAGATCGTCGGCGATCCGCCACTCGATCCGGCGCTCGGCCCACTCCGGCGCGAGCTGCGCGAGCACCCGCTCGACCACGCCCTTGAGCGGGGTGAGGTGGAGGCGCGGTGCTTGACGGCCCACCCGCGCCAGATTGAGGAGGTCGTCCACGAGGCGCCCCATGTGGTGAGCACCTTCTTCAATCCGCCGGAGGTAGTGCTGTGTCCTGGGCTCGAGGCGACCCTCGAGCTCCTCGAGCAGCATGCGGACGAACCCGTCCACTTGGCGCAGCGGCGCGCGCAAGTCGTGGGACACGGAGTAGGTGAAGGCCTCGAGCTCGTGGTTCGCCGCTTCGAGCTGGGCGGTCCGCTGCCGCACGCGCTGCTCGAGCTCCTCGTTGAGGCGCCGGATCTCCTGTCGCCCGTGGTGGCGCTCGATCCCGTAGCGGATGGCGCGCGCCAGGAGGGGGCCGTCCGCCTTGCCCTTGACGAGGCAGTCCTGCGCCCCTAGCTGGACGATGGTGAGCGCGAGCGCCTCGTCGCGCAAGCCCGTGAGCACAATGATGGCCGTCTCGGGCGCCCGCGACTGGACCGCCGCAAACGTTTCCAGCCCGCGACTGTCGGGCAGCGCCAGGTCGAGCAGCACGACGGCGAACGGGTGCGCCTCGAGCCGCGCCAGCCCGGGGGCGAGGCGCTCCACGCACTCCACGACGAAGCTCGTCCCGGTCGCCTCTTGCAGCAGCTCCTGAGTCAGCCGCGCGTCCCCGGGGTTGTCCTCGATCAGGAGCACCCGCACCGGCCCCGGGCTCATCGCGTCCCCTCGGCGAGAGTCGGGCGCGTGCGCATCGTCCGGGTCAGCGCTCGAGCGATACCAGACCAACGCGCACGGCGTAGCGCACGAGCCCGGCGAGGTCCCGGATCCCGAGCCGCCGCATGGCCTCGGCGCGATGGGTCTCGATCGTCTTCACGCTCAGCCGCAGCCGGCGCGCGATCTCCCGGGTGCGGTAGCCCTCCGCCAGGAGTCGCAACACCTCTCGCTGACGCGGACTGAGCTTTTCGAGCGGACGCCTGATGGCGAGGGCCCCCTCGATGACGGCCGCGAGGCGGGCAAGGTCGGTCTTCAGCACGTAGTCCTCGGCGCCGGCCTTCAGGCAATCGACGACCGTCCGCTCATCCAGCGTGCCGCTGACGATGATCAGCGGGATCGGTTCGTGCCTCGTCTGGACTACCCTGAGGGCCTCTGCGGCGTTGAACTGAGCGAGCGCGTGATCGGACAGGATGACGTCGGGGGCGAAGTCACGGAGCGCTTGTTCGAAGGGGTCCCGAGCATCCACGCGCTCCGTGTCGGCCAGCATGCCGGAGCGGCGGAGCTCGCGCGTGATCAGCTCCGCGTCGGCGGCGTTGTCCTCGAGCAGGAGAATCCGGTATGGTCGTTCATCCATGTCCGGACGTTACACGAACGGGAACGCGCGACTATCAGGGAACACCCGAGGTCGGGCGGCGCGCGGGGAAGAGCAGGGGAACCGTGGGCGCGAATCGGTCGAACGGCGTCGCGGGGCGTCGGGGCGACGGCCAACCCTGCGAGTCGGTACGGACAGCGGGCGCGGCATTTTCCTGCTGAGCCGTCAGGAGGATACCAAGCGGGAGCATGATCCGCCAGTCGTGCGCCGCGCCGAGCCGCGCGAGGACGCCGCCACCACCCGTGGCTCTAGTCCACGCGCTTGGCGCGCGGTCGCGTCGCCTTCGCGGTGATCCCGAGACCCCCGCGCTGCAGGGCGACGCGGGCGTCAGGTGCGAGGGCCGTGAGGAGCGTCTCCCAGATCTGCTCCAGCCGATCCAGATGCGCGCCCTCTGCCTGGTCGATGAGCTCCATCAACATCGACCCAACTTGCTCGAACGCTCGCTCGGTCGGCGTTTGCGGCTTGGCTTTCTTGGCCATCTGGCCTCCCGGCACCGTGTCACCACCAACCTTCGGTCGCGTCCGGCGCCGCACACGAACCACCTCCGCCGGTGGCGTTCACGATCCCAACTCGGTTCGCCCTCCGGGGGAAACGCGGGTCAGCCACGGCGGAGCAACCACAGAGCGAGGACCGCCCCGAGCGCGACCCACCAGGCGATGCGCACGAGCGGGCTGCGCCGCGCCTGGTCATCTGGAACCACGGGTGGGGGCGGCGACGGAACGGTCCGCGACGCCCCTGAACCGGCGCGGTTCGACGCGTGCACGGCAACGGCTTGCTCGAAGCGCTGCCGCAGCTCGGGTGGCAGCGCGTCGACGCTCGCGTACTCCTTGCCGTTGATTACGATCTTCCGTCGGATCGTCGCTTGCACCTTGAGGCCGACGGCGTCCAGCAACTGCGAAATCATGCCTCGATCACTCGTCTTGCCCAACAGATCCAGCGTGACCTCGTACTCCTGCCGCACGTCCGGCGGCATGGCCTCGACGTTCGAGTACTCGTGGCCGTTGAACACGATCTTTACGTTCATGAGAGCCATGCTAGGACACGGCAGGGCAGGGAGTCAAGGTCACGGCGCACAGCGGTTCGGGGCGCATGCGCTGGCCGTGGCGCAGGCTGCCGGCTGCGGAGGGACGCGGCGCAGCAGCAAGAAGGGCTCCCCCTCAGGTGAACGCCCGCTGGAGCCGCGCGAGGATCTCCTCGATGTGACGCTGCGGTTGGCGCCGCCGAATGAGTTGGCCCCACACCCACGCAGTGAGCGAGGCGGGGGCCCAGACTTCGCCGATCGTCACGGCCGTGCCACTGTCTGCCGGGTTGAGGCGGAACCACAAGCGCCAACCCTTGCGCTGCCCGCGCTCCGCCCAGCCAAAGCGATGCGGCGGCACGTGGTCGACGACGTCGAACTCGGTCACGCGGGATCCGAAGCGAGCCCGAATGTGGACGCCCTGCCCGATGGGCCCATCGCTCACGGCCGCGTCGCAGCCGGGCAACCACTCCGGCATCCGGGCGGGGTCTGTGAGCAGTGCGAACAGGGCGTCGATCCCCGCCGGAACGCGGCCGGTGGCGTAGAAGCTCACCGGGCGCGCGAACGACGCACCGCGCCCCACGGCCCCGTTCGGGTCGGCGGGCGTCATGTCCGGGGGCTCCGGCGCCCCTCGAGGGCGTAGCGCCACCGGGTTAGGCCGGTCCTGCTCGCGATCCGCCTCATTGACACAATATACCATAGGGTAGTATGGTATGCCTAAGGAACTGCGCGAGGAGCCGACCCGCTCGGCGTACGCTCCTGGTGCGCCATGCTGTTTGAACGTACGCCGCGGTTAGGCCGCTCCGGCACCGTCGTCGCTCACCCCCCCGCGACGGCGTCGATGCTGCGCCCCACCGCCCGGCTGTGATCGCCCACGACGTAGCACGAGGACGCACGATGGCCCCTGAGCAATCCTCCGCGACCGGGGCAGGGCGATGACGACCGCCCCGCCGCGCAGCGCCGGTCCGGCCCCGGGCTCCGAACGGTGGGATTCGACGCGCGTGCAGGAAGCCGCCAATGCCCCGCGCGAGGATGCGCTGCGCCTGTGTTCCGCGGTCGCCGAGGGCCTGACCCAGGCCGAAGCGGAGCGCCGCCTCGCAGTGTACGGACCCAACGAGATCGCCACAGAGCGGCCCGTCGAGTGGCCGCTCCGCCTGCTGCACGCACTGCGCAACCCGCTCGTGATCTTGCTCGCGGTCCTCGCGGCCGTGTCGCTCGCGACGGGTGACGCGCGCGCGGCGGTCGTCATGACCCTCATGATCGTGCTGGGCGTCTCGCTCCGCTTCGTGCAGGAGGCGCGGGCCGACGCCGCCGCCGCGGCACTGCGCGCCATGATTCGGGTCACGGCCACCGCGCTGCGCGATGGGCAGCCGCGCGAAGTGCGGCTCCGCGACATCGTCCCGGGCGACGTCGTCGTGCTCGCGGCCGGCGACATGATCCCCGCGGATGTGCGGCTCCTCACGGCCAAGGACCTGTTTGTCAGCCAGTCGAGTCTCACGGGCGAGTCGCTCCCGGTGGAAAAGGGAGACGCGCTGTACGGCGCGCCGGACCGGTCGCCCCTCGAGTACTCGAACCTCTGTTTCCTCGGCACGAGCGTGCAGAGCGGGACCGCGACGGCGGTCGTCGTGGAGACCGGGCCGCGGACGCTGTTCGGCACGATGGCGCGGGCGATTGGCCACGCGGCCCCGCAAACGGCGTTTGATCGCGGCGTCAACCGGTTCACGTGGCTCATGATCCGCTTCATCGCCGTCATGGTGCCCGTCGTCTTCCTCATCAACGGTCTGACCAAGCACGACTGGCACCAGGCCTTCTTTTTCGCCCTCGCGGTCGCCGTGGGGCTGACGCCCGAGATGCTCCCGATGATCGTCTCGGTGTCCCTCTCCAAGGGGGCCATGGCCATGTCGCGCAAGCGCGTGATCGTCAAGCGCCTGAACGCGATCCAGAACTTTGGCGCCATGGACGTCCTCTGCACGGATAAGACGGGCACGCTCACGATGGACACCGTGATCCTCGAGCGGCACTGCGACGTGCTGGGCAACGAGAGCGACCGCGTGCTCCTCGACGCGTTGTTGATCAGCTACCTCCAAACCGGCCTCAAGAGCACGCTCGACCGGGCGATCCTCAAGAAGCGCGACGAGCGCCCCGAGCTGTCGCTCGACGGGTACCGCAAGGTCGACGAGATGCCGTTCGACTTCTCGCGCAAGATCATGTCGATCGTGGTGGACGAGCCCGACGGGCGGCGTCGCCTCCTCGCCAAAGGGGCGCCGGAAGAGATCCTCCGTCGCTGCACCTCGTTTGAGGCCGAGGGCGACACGTTTCCCTGTCCCACGGGGTTCGCCGAGGACCTCCGCGAGGCGTGCGACGCGCTGAGTGCGGACGGGTTCCGCGTGTTGGGGGTCGCCTACCGCGACGTGTCTCCCAAGCCTGCCTACGGCAAGGAGGACGAGTGCGACCTCGTCCTCCTCGGCTACGTCGCGTTCCTCGACCCCCCCAAGGAAACGGCGGCGCCCGCGATCGCCGCGCTGCGGGACCACGGCGTGAGCATCAAGATTCTCACGGGCGACAACGAGCTTGTCACCCGCGCCATCTGCAAACACGTCGGCCTCACGAGCAAGAAGGTACTCCTCGGGACCGACGTGGCGCGGCTGAGCGATGCCAAACTGGCGGACGCCGTAGAGCGGACGACCCTGTTGGCGCGCCTCTCGCCGAACGACAAAGAGCGCGTCATTCGCTGCCTCCAAGCGCGGGGGCACGTGGTCGGCTTCCTGGGCGATGGCATCAACGACGCGGCCGCGCTCCGCGTGGCCGATGTGGGCATCTCGGTCGATACGGCGGTCGACGTGGCCAAGGAGTCGGCGGATATCATCCTGCTGGAAAAGAGCCTGCTCATCCTGGAAGAGGGCGTCCTCGAAGGACGCAAGGTGTTCTCCAACGTCCTCAAGTACATCCGCATGGGAGCGAGTTCGAACTTTGGCAACATGTTCAGCGTGCTCGGCGCCAGTGCCCTCCTGCCGTTCGTGCCCATGGCGCCGCTGCAGGTGCTGGCCAACAACATGCTATACGACTTTTCGCAGGTGCCGATCCCGACCGACAACGTCGATCCCGAACAAATCACCCGGCCTCGCCCCTGGGACATCGGGGAAATCGCGCGGTTCATCCTGGCCATTGGGCCGATCAGTTCGGTCTTCGACTATACAACCTATGCCGTCATGTACTACGTGTTCGGCGCCCAGACGCCGGCCCACGCGGCCCTCTTCCAAACCGGTTGGTTCGTGGAATCGCTGATGACCCAGACGCTCATCATTCACGTCATCCGCACCAACAAGATTCCGTTCGTGCAGAGCCGGCCCAGCTGGCCGCTCGTGGCGACGACCATCACGGTCATGGCCGTGGGTGTCTGGTTGCCGAGCTCGCCGCTCGCCCCGGCACTCGGACTCGTCGCGCTCCCGCCGCTCTACTGGCCCATCCTGGTCCTGACGCTGCTCTGCTACCTCGTCCTGACGCAGGTCGTGAAGCACGTGCTGTTGCGCCGCCGGTGGATCTGACGTAGCTCCGTCGCTACGGGGCCACGAGCGTTGCGTGCCGCACCCGGTCGAGCTTGGGAAACCCGCGATCGAGGTACGCGTTGCCCTCGGCCTGGATCTGACCCTGCACCGGTCCGAGCCCGCCGGGCGCGCCTTCGCCGTAGCCGGCGTAGAGGCGATCGACGACGTCCATGCCCTCGACCACCTGGCCAAGCGGCGCGAACCCCATCGCGTCGAGGCGGCGGTTGTCGCCGTAGTTGATGAAGACCTGCGTGGTCCGTGTGCCGGGGCCCGCGGTCGCAAAGCTCACCATCCCCCGTCGGTTGCTCTGGAGCGCGGGATCGTCCGCGATCCGCTGATCGTGCCACGCGGCCGACACGACGGGATCGCCGTGGATCCCGAACTGCACCATGAATCCCGAGATGACGCGGAAAAACCGCGCGTCGTCGAAGTAGCCGCTCTTCACGAGGTTGTAGAAGCGGTCCGCGCCGAGCGGGGCCCACGCGCGGCGCACCTCGATCGCGAACGGGCCGGCCGTGGTCTCGAAGCGGGCGCGAAACACCGCGGGGGCACTTTCGCGCCATTGGGCGGGGCTCGCCAGCGGGCTGGTGACGGCTGCCTTGGGGCGGTCGCGACCACTGCACGCGGCGGCCAGGACGGCGAGCGCGGCGATGCGACTCCAGGCGTGGCGGCGGGTCATGATCGCTCCGGGCGCAAGGGTACGGCAAGGTAAACGGTGCCGCCGCTCCGAGCCTGGCCGGCCAGGCGGCCGCCCCGACTAAAACTCCAGTCGGTTCAGGAACTCGTAATCGCGGCGCGCGCTCGCGAGCGGGTCCCGGGCGCCTTCCTGCTCGACGTAGCAGGGTTTGCGGTCGAGGTCCGGAATGGCTGCCAACAAGCGCCGGAAGTCAACGACGCCGGAGCCGAGTTCGGTGTCGCCCGACCGATCGGGGACCACGTCCTTCAAGTGGAAGGTCCAATAGCGGTCGCGGTACCGAGTGAGATAGGCGAGCGGGTCGCCGCCCGCCATGGTGAGGTTACCGACGTCCAGCTGATGGCGCACGACGCTCGGGTCGGTCCGCTCGACGAACAGGTCGTAGGGCACCGTACGGTCGATCGGCGTCAGGTGCTCGGGCTCGTTGTGGAACGCCAACCAGATGCCGGCGCGGCGCGCGGTGGCGCCGGCGGCGTTGAACCGGTCGGCCCACTCGCGCCAGTCATCGAGCGACCGCGTGGTGTCCGGCGTGAAGCTCGGCACAATGAGGTATTCGTGGCCCAGTTGCTGGGCGATCGCCAGGCTCCGCTCCCACCCCACCAACGGCACGGTGGACGACACGTGCGCGGAGGGCGCGCGCAGCCCTTCCCGATCCAGCGCCGCGCGCACCTGGGCGGGCGTGCGGCCGAAATTGCCGAACGACCAGAGCAGCTCGACGTCCGTATAGCCAATGGCGCGCACTGCGGCGAGAGTGCGCTCGGGGTCCCGGCGCATCGCGTCGCGTACGGAATAGAGTTCGAGCCCGATACGGGTGAGTTTGCTGGAGCGGTCCACGGGGCGAGACGCCCAAGCGCCGCCAGCCAGCGAAGCGGCGAGGCTGTGGACAAAGGTGCGCCGGTGCATGCCTGAAGGTACTCTCCGTTTTGAGACTCGGAAACGGGTGCTTGGCGTCGCACTCCCCCCCTGGACTGACACCAAACCGTCACGACCGCAAGGTGGGCAACGTAATGCGGACAAGCTCCCGAGGCAGGACTCGAACCTGCGACCCGCCGGTTAACAGCCGGCTGCTCTACCAACTGAGCTACTCGGGAAGGAGCTCAAATATCGCGGGCGCGGGGAGCGACTTCAACTGGCAGCTCGCTCCAGGGCAACTCCGCGAGCACCATCCCCACGAGGATCAATGCTCCCCCGGCCCACTGCACCAGCGAGAGCCGCTCGCCCACCACGAGCCACGAGGCCACCGCGGCGAAGAGTGGCTCGAAGCAGAAGATGAGTGCGGCGCGCGCCGACGACATCTCGCGCTGGGCGCGCATCTGCAGCAGGAAGCAGGTGGTGCTCGCGAACGCGACCGAGTACGCGAGCGCGCCGATGAACCCCGGGGTCCAGGCGATGCGGGGCTGCTCGAGTAGCAGTGCGGCCAGCGCGCTCAGCCCCGCGGTGGCCGCGACTTGGATCCACACTAAACGGCGTGCGTCGTAGCGGCGCGACAGCTCGGTGACCGCCACGATTTGCCCGCCGAAGCACACCGCGCAGATCAGCGTCAGCAGGTCTCCACGGTTCAAACCGCCCGCATCGGGCCCGGTGAGCCCATAAATCCCGAGCGTGGCGATCAGGAGCGCGGCCAGCATGACCCAGCGCGGCCGCCGGCCCAGGAGTGCCAGCGCGATCACCGGTGCGAGGATCGAGGACACCGCCACGATGAATGCCGAACGGGACGGCGTGGTGATCACGAGCCCGGCGGTCTGGCTGATAAAGCCGACGGCGACGAGCGTCCCGAGCAACACCCCACCCCACAGCTCCCGGCCCCGGGGGAGGGGCCAGAAGGGGGTACCCGGCGCGAGGGCCAGCGCCGCGATACCGAAGCGGACGGCGAGGAAGGCGAACGGCGTGGCGTAGGCGAGGGCGCCCTTCACGACGACAAAGGTCGATCCCCAGAGCGCTGTGGCGAGGAGCAGCGTCAGGTCCGCTTGGCGTCGCGTCACGCGAGATCCTTGAGGTATCGGCCCGTCGGCGACGCGGCCACGCGCGCGATGTCCTCCGGTGTGCCCTGCGCCACCACCTGCCCACCGGCATCGCCCGCGCCGGGCCCGAGCTCGATGATCCAGTCAGCCCGCTTCACGACGTCCAAGTGGTGCTCGATGACGAGCACCGTGTGCCCGGCGTCGACTAGCCGGTCGAGGACCCGGCTCAGGGTGCGCACATCGTCCAGGTGGAGACCCGTGGTGGGCTCGTCCAGGATGTAGAACTTGCGACTGGGACGCCCCCGGGCGCCGCTCCCTCCCAGGCCGCGGCGGCGCGCTCCACGGGAACCGTTCCCGCTCCGTCCCCCGGCGAGCTCGCGGGCGATCTTCAGGCGCTGCGCCTCGCCGCCCGATAGAGTCGTGGCGGGTTGGCCCAAGCGCAGATAGCCGAGGCCGACCTGCTGCAAGTGCCACAGTGCGCGCGCGAGCCGCGGCTGGCGGTGCAACTTTTCGAGTGCCTGGTCCACCGTCCACTCGAGCACCTCGTGGATCGACCTGCCGTGCAGCTTCACCTCCAGCACTTCTTTCTTGAAGCGCCGTCCGGCGCACACGTCGCAGGGCACGAACACGTTGGCGAGAAACACCATGTCGACCAGCACATGCCCCGCGCCTTCGCACGCCTCGCACCGGCCCCCGGCCACGTTAAAGGAGAACGTGCTCGGCGTGTACCCCCGGGCGCGAGCCAGCGGCTCGGCGGCGAACAGCGTGCGCAACTCGTCGAACGCCTTGATATAGGTGACCGGATTGGACCGCGGGGTACGGCCGATCGGCGCCTGATCGACGAGCACGACCTCGCTGATCGCCTCCCATCCCTCGAGGGCCCGCAGTTCGCCCACCGGCTCGCCCAGGTGCTGCTTCGCGCTGTGGGCTCCGGTGAGCCGGGCCTCAAGGTGACGGTAGAGAACGTCGTGCACCAGCGTCGACTTGCCGGAGCCCGACACGCCGGTGACCGCCGTGAGGGTACCGAGGGGGATGCGCGTGTCCACGCCGGAGAGGTTGTGCAGCCGGGCGCCCGTGAGCGTGAGCCACCGCTTCGCGGCGCGGCGGGCCGACGGCACGCCGATGCGCTTCTCCCCCGAGAGGTACTGGCCGGTGAGCGTTCCCGCGTCGCGCACCCCCGCGACGGCGCCCTGGTAGACCAGCCGCCCGCCCGCCACCCCACTCCCCGGACCCAGCTCAACCATCCAGTCGGCCGCGCGGATCGCGGCGGGATCGTGCTCCACCACGACCACCGTGTTACCGGCGTCGGCGAGCCGCCGCAACAGCGCCAACAGGCGGTCGGTGTCTGCCGGGTGGAGCCCGATGGTCGGTTCGTCGAGCACGTAGAGCGCGTCGATCAGATGCGAGCCGAGCGCGTTGGCGAGGGCGATGCGCTGGGCCTCGCCCCCCGACAGCGTGCGGGTCAGACGGTCGAGCGTGAGGTAGCCTAGTCCCACGTCGTTCACGAAGGAGACCCGGGCCGCGAGTTCGGCCAAGATGTGCACCGCCACGGCTCGCTGGAAGCTCGTGAGCTCGAGCGCTGTGATCCAGTCGCGGAGCGCGCCCGCCGTCAGGCTCGTCACCTGGGCGAGATTCCGCCCCCCGACGCGCACCGCGAGCGCCTCCGGTTTGAGTCGCGCGCCGCCACAGGCGGGACAGGTCTTCGCGAGCTGGTACTGCCGCAGGAAGACGCGGATGTACTGCTTGTAGCGCTTCGTCTCGAGCCGTGTGAGGAACGGGAACATGCCGACAAACCGGCCACTCGTGCCGTGCAACAGGAACTGCCGCTCCGGCGCGGGAAGGGCGTGCCACGGCGCGTCGAACGGAATTCCGCGCGCCCGCGCCACTTCCCGCAGGATACGCCGGCGTCCCTCGTAGCGCGGCTTGGTCCAAGGGTCGACCGCCCCGTCGGCAAGGCTGCGCGTCGGGTCGGGCACGATGAGCGACTCGTCGTACTCGAGCACGGCGCCGAAGCCGTTGCACGTGGGGCAAGCGCCGCGGGGATTGTTGAAGGAGAAGAGGCTCGGCATGAGCCCGGGCGCGGCCGCGCCGCAGTGCGAACAGGTGGGATGAGCGGAGAAGCGGCGCCGGTCGCCGTTCTCAAGCGCCACCGCGACTCCCTCGCCCTCGCTGAACGCCGTGGCGACCGCGTCGGCGAGGCGTCCCTGGGTCGCCGCGGCGGCCGGCAGCCGGTCTACGACCACCAACACTTCGCCCGCCTCCCGCACCTGCCGCTCCGCGTCCGTCGCGTCGAGCCGCACCAGCGCGCCGTCGAGCTGGGCCCGCACGAACCCGGCGGCCCGCAGCTGCGCCGCCACTGCCACCTCCGGGCGGTGAGCGCTCGGGGGCAGGGGAAAGGTGACGAGCACCGGATGCGGCGCGCCGCGGCTCGCGGCGACCAGTTCGTCCACGACCGCTTCCACCGTATCGGCTTTCACCACATGGCCGCAGTGCACGCAGCCCTGCGTGCCCACCCGGGCCCACAGCAGGCGCAGGAAGTCGTAAATCTCCGTCGCCGTGCCGACCGTCGAGCGGCTACTCGTGGTGGGGTTCTTCTGCTCGATCGCGACCGCGGGGGAGATCCCTTCAATGCTGTCCACCAGCGGTTTCGGCATCCGCTCGAGGAACTGCTTGGCGTAGGTCGACAGCGACTCGATATAGCGTCGCTGGCCCTCGGCGTAGAGCGTATCGAAGGCCAGCGAGCTCTTCCCGGATCCGGACGGGCCGGTAACCACGGTGAGCGCGCGCCGCGGCAGCTCCACGGTGATGCCCTGGAGATTGTGCTGGCGCGCGTTGCGAATGATCACGCGGTCGGGAGGAGCGGGCATAACCCACTAAAATAACAGCCCGGGGGGGACTCCGTACCGGGGTGGGTGGCGCGGTCGTGGCGTTCCGACATGCGTCACGCCGCATCTGGCCGGGGGCAGTGGGTGCCTGTAGTTTCGCCCCCACATGGCGCTCGCCCTCACCCCGCGGCTGTTGCGGCGCGGCCTCGAGCTCTTCGCCCTCATTTCGCTCGCCGGCGTGGGCGGCTTGCTCTTCTACGGCAACAACTTCCACGCCTTCCTCGAGGCCCTGTTCGGGATTCACTGGGGCTGGCTCGTGCTCGGGCTCGGGCTCGCGTCGATGGATTGGGTCGGGGGCGGCACGCGGCTGTGGGTGGTGGCGCGGCACGTGCACCCGGGCGTACGGCTGCGCGACATGATCGTGGCGGGCGGGATGAGCGCGTGGGCCGCGTACCTCACCCCGTTTCAGACCGGCGCCGGTCCGACGATGATGTGGGTGATGCGCCGCGCCGGCGTCCGCCTGCCCGAGGCCATGACGTCCACGTTTATGACGTTCGTCGCGACGGTGGCGTTCTTCGCGATCGCGGGCCCGCTCGCCATCTACCTCGGCGCCGGCAAGTCGCTCGAACAGCACAACCTGGTGCTCGGGATCACGTACTACGGGCTGTTCCGCACCAGCCTCACCATGTTCGGCATCCTGGGTGCGTTGATGCTCGTCGCCATGGTGTTTCCGGCCTGGCTGCGGGACACGGTGCACTGGCTCGCCGGCCGGCTTGAGCGCAAGAGCCGCCGCATCGCGCGGCGCATCGAGCAGCTCCGCGCCGGCATCGACCGCGCCCACGAATGCCTCGTGGCGTTCGGCAGCCCCAGGGGCTGGCTCGCCTTGTTCTGGGCGGTGCTGCTCTCGGGCCCCTCACACGCCAATAAACTGCTCGCCGGCTACGTGGCGCTGCGCGCGCTCGGCATCCCGGCCAACTTCGTCGACATCCTGCTGCTCCAGACCTTCATTACGTTCCTCCTCTACTTTGCCCCGACCCCCGGTGCGTCGGGACTGGCCGAGCTGCTCTCGGCGGCGGTGATGCAGATCTACGTGCGCCGCGAAATCACGGCGACCTACATCCTCATCTGGCGCTTCATCAACAGCTACGCGACGGTGATCGCCGGGTCGCTGCTGTTCTGGCACTGGCTGCGCCGGGGCCTGATTGGGAAGCAAGAGGCCGTGGGCGCCAGCCCGAACGGTCGACCCTGAGAGGCGGGCGCGGCCCGTCCGCACCCCCCGTGGGGTCGCGTAAGCCGTGTTTCCTTGCGCGGTTACGCCGCCGGGCGTAACTTCTGGCGCTAGCTTTCCCGGCCCTGGAGTCGCCCGGCATGTCGTTGCTGGAACTCGGTGACAAGAAGTTCACCATCCCCGTTGGCGAGGTAGCACTCGGCAGCGACGCGAGTTGTGCCATCGCCCTCTGGGGTCCAGGCGTGCTCCCCCGCCACGCGCTGCTCCAGGCGCAGGCCGACGGCCAGGTCATCATCCGCAAGGCCTCCCCGGCCGCCGA
>DATBCS010000149.1:0-3430 GCA_036270315.1 Gemmatimonadales bacterium | reverse complement strand
GTGCCCGCGGAGCTATCGCTCGGAGCGCTGGCTCCCCTCGCAATAAAGTATTGGCCGAGCGCCGGTCCCTGACCACACCATCCTCCATGCATCCCGCGCGACGCAGGTCCCCAGCAGCATGAGCGAAGCGCTGCGGGGCCTCTTGCTGGAAGACCAGGCCGGAGCGGGAGACCTGGTGCGGCAGGAGCTTGGCCGGGCCGGCATCGACACGCTCACCGCCCGCGTCGAGTCCCGCGCCGCGTTCACGCGGGCGCTCACCGAGGCCGCGCCGGACGTCGTTCTGTCAGACCACACGCTCCTGCACTTCGGCGCGACGACCGCCCTCGCGGTCCTGCGGATCGTGCGTCCCACCGTGCCGCTCATCGTGGTGACCGGCGTGCCGGACGAGCGGGCGCTCGTCGCGTGCTTGCGAGCGGGCGCCGAGGACGCGGTCCGGTTGACCGACTTGACCCGCCTCCGCCCCGTCATCGACGCGGCGCTCGCCGTGCGGGAGCCGCTCCGGCGGTTGAGCGAGCGCCAAATCGTCGTCCTGCGGCTCCTCGTGGGGGGACTGCAGCGAGGGGAGATCGCCCGCCAGCTGGGTTTGAGCGTCAAGACCATCGAAGCGCACCGCGCGCAGGCCATGCGCCGATTGGGCATTCCTCACCTGCCCGGCCTGGTTCGCTATGCGATCCGCGTCGGGCTCGTCGCGCTCGAGGCCCCGGACGCGGGCGCGGCGCTGGTCGGGCGCGCGCCCACGGCGGCCGCGTCGTAGGGGCCCCCACTATCGGTCCGAGGAGGCGGTTAGGGGAGCGCGGGGCGCGCGAGGGCCGCGGCGCGGCCCAGCCCGGCGACGCTGCGGGCGACCTCGACGAGCGTCTCGACCAGGGGGCCTGCCGTCTCGCCCCGCCACAGCAGCGTCAGCCACATGGGGATCAGCGGATCGACGAATGGCCGGTACACGATGGGGGCGTCGTCGTAGGCGTAGCGCGCCGCTACAGTCGGGTTCGCGAGGGCCCACGCGTCGCCCGCGGCGATCGGGATGTCCCCCGCGGCATCCGGCCGTCGTCCCCGGTGGCGCAGTGGGACGAGGCCGCGGCTCGCCAGGGCAGCGCGCAGCGCGCGGAACACCTCCGGGCGCGCGCGCTCCATGGGGTGCAGCCAGGTGAGGTCGACCAACTCGCGCAGCTGGAGGCGCGGTTGCGCCGCCAAGGGGTGCGTGCGGGCGAGGAACACGCCGGTCGCGGCCGCATCACCCAGTTGGAGGGCGGTGAGGTCGGGGACGGGCCAGGCCGGCACGACGGTCAGCACGGCGTCGATCCGTCGCGTCACTAAGGCCGCGCGCTGCTGGGCCTCGTTGATGCGTACGACCCGCACCGGCGTGTCCGGGCGCGCCGCGCGGACCCCGGCCACGAGTTCGAGCAACAGCGGCGCGTAGATGATGAGGTCGGTGTGGGCGAGGACCAGCGCGCTCTGCGTCGCCGCCCGGCGCACGGTCGTCACGGCGCGCGACGCGCTCTCCAAGGCCTGCCGCGCCTCCCGGAGGAACGCCTGGCCGGGGCGCGTCATGCGCGTCCCGCGCGCCAGGCGCTCGAACAACTGCACGCCGACCTCCCGTTCGAGATCACGGATCTGGCGGGAGAGCGCGGGCTGCGCCACCCGGAGCCGGCGCGCGGCGCGGGCGAAGCTATGCTCCTCGGCGACCGCGACGAAGTACCTCAGGTGGCGTAATTCCATGCGGTGTCAGCGACCTCCGCGCGAGAGGTGGACCGGCACCCCAACCCGACCGCGACGCCTTGAGCGCCCGGCGGAGTGATAGTGTCGCGTGGGGACGGCGTCCCCGTTATAGGGAATCGCCCCATACCTCGGGAGTCATCCACCGGCGCGCTGGCTCCCATACCAAAAAAGTATTGGACGCACGGGGCGCGCGTCCGCATCGCTGTAGGGGAGGGCGTCGGTGCGCCGACGTGCGGCCGTGATACCCAGCAGTGAATCCCCCCGAGGCGGGTCCCCGCCTCGCCAGCCACTGCGTCTCCTGTTGGTGGAGGACGCCGAGGACGACGCCCTGCTGCTCGTGCGCGAGCTCACCCGCGCCGGGTTCGAGCCGGTGTTCGAGCGCGTCGCGACGGCTCCCGCGATGCGGGCGGCCCTCGATCGCCAGGAGTGGGACATCGTCATCGGCGACTACAGCATGCCGCACTTCGGCGTCCCGGCGGCGCTCGCGGTGCTGCGGGAACGCGGGCTCGATCTCCCGTTCGTGATCGTCTCCGGCACGATCGGCGAGGAGAAGGCGGTGGCCGCCATGAAGGCGGGGGCGGCCGACTACGTGCCGAAGGGGCAGCTCGCGCGCCTGGGGCCCGTGATCGCGCGCGAGGTGCGCGAGGCGACCAGCCGGCGCGAGCGGCGGCGCGCCGAAGCCGCGTTGCGCACGCTCGTCGAGCAAGCCCCGGTGGGCATCTTCCGGTCCACCCCGGCGGGGCGCGTCCTCGTCGCCAACCTCGCCCTCGCCCGCATCCTCGGCTATGACGCGCCGGAGGAGCTGCTCGCCCTCGACCTGGCGCGCGACGTGTACGCCGATCCGGCCGCGCGGCCCGGGCTGCTCGAGCGCGACAGCGCCCGCCAGCGCGCGTACGAAGCATTCGAGGTGGCCTGGAAACGCAAAGATGGGCGCCTCGTGACCGTGCAACTCAGCGTGCGCGCGGTCCGCACCAGCGCCGGGGCCGTGGAGTACTACGAGTCCTTCGTGCGCGACGTGACCGAGCAGCGGCGGCTCGAGCGACAGCTCGTCCAGGCGCAAAAGATGGAAGCCGGGGACGGCTGGCCGGCGGGGTGGCGCACGACTTCAACAACCTGCTCACGGTCATCCTGAGCTACGCCGACCTGCTGCTCGAAGACCTCGCGCCGGCGGCGCCGGAGCGGGAGGACATCGGAGAAATGCGCAAGGCCGCGGTCGCGGCCAGTGGCCTGACGCGGCAGCTCCTGGCGTTTAGCCGCCAGCAGGTGCTCGAGCCGCGCGTGCTCGACGTCAACGCGGTGGTGGCGAGCACGGAGAAGCTGCTCACCCGGCTCTTGGGCGAAGATGTCCGTCTCACCACCGCGCTCGCCCCGGACGTGGGCACGGTGACGGCGGACCCCGGGCAGCTGGAACAGGTCCTCATGAATCTCGCCGTCAACGCGCGCGACGCGATGCCCAAGGGCGGGCGCCTCACGATCGAGACCGGGAACGTCGAGATGGACGAGGTCTACGTGCGGGGCCATCCGCTGGCGCAGACCGGGCGCTACGTCATGCTCGCCGTCTCGGACACGGGCGTCGGCATGGATGCCGCGACCCAGGCGCGGATTTTCGAGCCCTTCTTCACGACCAAGGAGGCGGGGAAGGGGACGGGGCTCGGCCTCGCGACGGTGTACGGGATCGTGAAGCAATCCGGGGGCTGGATCTGGGTGTACTCCG
>DATBCS010000148.1:0-33150 GCA_036270315.1 Gemmatimonadales bacterium | reverse complement strand
GGAGACGTGCGTGACCGGATCGCCGACCCTGATACGCAGTTCGTCGGGTTCCTGCCGGTCCCGATGCGCCACGGCCTCACGCTCGGCGAACTGGTCCGGCTCGCCGCCGCGGCGCTCAAGGTCGACGCCAACCTCACCGTGGTCCCCGCGGCCGGATGGCGGCGGGCAGTCGACTACGACGCGACCGGGCTCCGCTGGGTGCGCCCTTCGCCCAACATGCCCGACCTGGAAAGCGCGCTCCACTACCCCGGCACCTGTCTCTTCGAAGGCACGAACCTGTCGGTGGGGCGCGGCACGGGCGTCGCATTCCAGGTGATCGGCGCGCCGTGGTTCGACACCGCCGCCGTGCTGGCCCGCCTGCGGACGCTGGCCGGGGCCCGGGACACCTGCTCGCGGGCGTTGAGCTCTCGGCGACGATATTCACCCCCCAGACGCCCACGGACGGGAAGTACGACGGCGTCCCGCTCCGCGGGGTGCGGCTGCGCGTGACGGACCGGCGGCGCTATGATCCCACCGCGACGGCGGTCGCCCTGCTCACCGCGCTCCATCTGGCGCAACGCGATTCGCTGCGCTTCAACGCGCCGCGTTTCGACGGGCTCGCGGCCGGCCCGGCGCTGCGCCGGGCGATTCTCCGCGGGACGACCGCGGCGGCCATCGTGCGGGCGTGGCAGCCGGGGCTCGAGCGGTTCCGCCGGATGCGCGCCCAGTACCTGCTCTACTGAGCGATCGCCCACCGGCCGCACGCGCCGCGCGCCGAGGGTCTAGACGCCACGCCCCGTCTTCCCGCGCGGCCTCGTTGTGCTACACTAGTACGCACCGCGCCCGCGCCGGAGCGCGGGGTCGCTGACCTACCCCGGGGCCTCATGGGAGGAGTGCCAGTGCATGGGCAACGCGTCCTAATCGCGATCGTGGCCGTCGCGGCCACCGCCGCGCGGACCGGGCACGCCCAGGACTCCACGGCGGCCGCGGCCAAGGTGTTCGCGGCGGAGGAACTGGACGAGCGCCCGACGGTGCTGTCCCGGCCCCCGCTCAATTACCCCGATAGCCTGCGGCACGCCGGAATCGAGGGCCGCATCATGCTGCGCGTGGTCATCGACACGCTGGGCCGGCCCGACCCGGCGTCGCTCGAGGTGCTCGAAAGCGCCGATTCCGGTCTCGTGGCCGCGGCGCAGGAGTTCGCGCTCGGCACCACGTTCCGGCCGGGGCGACGCAAGGGACAGGCGGTGCGCACCTGGGTCAAGGTGCCGGTCGTCTTCGACGTCGTGCCGCCGCTGCCGCACGGCGTGTATCGCGAAGGCCAGGTCGACGAAAAACCCCGCATCCTCGTCCAGCCGCGGCTCACATATCCCCCGCAACTGTTCGAGCAAGGGGTGCAGGGTCGCGTGATCGTGGGCGCGATTATCGACAGCACCGGCCGGGTCGAACCGTCGTCCGTCACGGTGCTGCGGAGTCCTAATTCCGACTTCGACGACGTCTGCATCGACTACGTGTTGCACGCCAAGTACCGGCCGGGGCAGCTCGCGGGCCATGCCGTCTCGGTGTTCATGAGGATTCCGATCGACTTCAAGATCCGCCACTAGCCGGATGCGCGTAGGGCGTGTCTCGTGCCGCGCGCGATGAATAAGGCGCGGTTCGAAGCCTTCTCCGATGGCGTGTTCGCGTTTGCGATCACGCTCCTCGTCCTCGGCATCGTGCTGCCCCCGCTCACGGCCGCCCCGCCGTGGCGCGCCGCCCGGCGCCCGACCCTGAGACCTCCGGCCACCGGAGCGCACGGCCGCGCGCCGCCCTGTCACGCGTCGCGCTATTGAGACTCTTGCCACGCCCCGCTAGCTTCCCCCGCCTATGAACGTGATCCCGCAGTGGGTGCGCGACGGGTTTGGGAGGGCGCTCGATCCGCTCGCGCGGCTGCTGATCGGGTGGCACGTGCGACCCAACCTCATCACCACGCTCGGGACCCTCGTCATCGGCGGCGCGGCGGCCGCATTCGGGCTCGGCGCCGTGCACTGGGGCGGGTTCCTGCTGCTCCTGTCCGGCCTGCTGGACATGATCGACGGGCGGGTGGCGCGCCAGGGCGGGATGACCACGACGTTCGGCGCGTTCTACGACTCGACCCTCGACCGCATCGGCGAGTCGGTCCTGTTCAGCGGGGTCGCCGTCTACTTCCTGCGCGGCGGCGTCGCGCCCGAGCGCCTTACCGTGGCGGTCCTGGCGACCTTCGGCGCGCTCGCCGCGTCGCTCCTCGTGTCCTACACGCGCGCCCGCGCCGAGGGCCTGGGTCTCATGGTGCGGGTCGGCATCGCGCAGCGCGCCGAGCGGGTGCTCCTGCTCGGGGCGCCGACGATGGTCCTGGGCGCCGGGGAGCGCGGCAGCCTGCTGTTCTGGATCGTCGTCACCCTGGCGCTCGCCACCTCGGTCACCGTGGTGCAGCGCGTCGTCTACGTGGCGCGGGCCGCCCGGGCGCCGGCAGTGCAGCGGGCCCCGCGCCCGCGGGATCCCCTCCCGAGTCGCACGCCGGCCCTCCAATCGCCGAAAGGACCGTAATCGTGCCACAGAAGGCCGGCCGGGACATCGCGCCCGCCAAGGGGACGTTGGGGGTGATGCTCGTGGGGCTGGGGGCAGTGTCCACCACCTTCATCGCCGGCGTCGAGCACGTGCGGCGCGGCACCGCCCTGCCCATCGGGTCGCTCACGCAAATGGGCACGATCCGCCTCGGCAAGCGCACCGAGCGACGCGCGCCAAAGATCAAGGAGTTCCTGCCGCTCGCCCAGCTCACGGACCTCGTGTTCGCGGCCTGGGATCCGATTCCGGACGACGCCTACACCGCGGCCAAGAAGGCCGGCGTGCTCGAACCCCACCACGTCGAGCCCGTCGCCGATTTCCTCAAGGCCATCCGCCCGCTCCCCGCCGCGTTCGATCAGCACTACGTGAAGCGGCTGAGCGGGACCAACGTCAAGACGGGGAAGACCAAGCGCGAGCTCGCCGAGCAGCTGCGGCAGGACATCCGCGAGTTCCGCCAACGCTCGGGCGCCGAGCGGCTGGTGATGATCTGGGCCGCCTCGACCGAAGTGTTCCTGACGCCGGGCCCGGCGCACCAGAATCTCCGCGCGTTCGAGCAGGCGATGGACCAGAACGATCCCGCCATCGCGCCGTCGATGCTCTACGCGTACGCGGCCCTGATGGAAGGCATCCCCTTCGCGAACGGGGCGCCGAACCTCACGGTCGATATCCCGGCGCTCGAGCGCCTGGCGGAAGAGCGCCAGCTCCCGATCGGGGGCAAGGATTTCAAGACCGGCCAGACCATGATGAAGACCGTGCTCGCGCCCGCCTTCAAGGCGCGCATGCTCGGCCTCGCGGGCTGGTACTCCACCAACATCCTCGGCAATCGCGACGGCGAGGTGCTCGACGACCCCGAATCGTTCAAGACGAAGGAAGAGTCGAAGCTTGGCGTGCTGGAGTACATCCTCCAGCCGGACCAGTATCCCGAGCTGTACGGGAACGTGTTCCACAAGGTGCGCATCAATTACTACCCGCCGCGCGGCGACAACAAAGAGGGCTGGGACAACATCGACATCTTCGGATGGCTCGGCTATCCGATGCAGATCAAAGTAGACTTCCTCTGCCGCGACTCGATCCTGGCGGCGCCCATCGTGCTCGACCTCGCGCTGTTCTTCGACTTGGCGCAGCGGGCCCGGCTCTCGGGGATCCAGGAGTGGCTCTCCTTCTACTTCAAGAGCCCGCAGGCGGCCCCCGGTCTCTACCCTGAACACGACCTGTTCATCCAGCAGACGAAGCTCAAGAACACTTTGCGGTGGCTCAAGGGCGAAGAACAGATCACTCACCTCGGCATCGAGTACTACGAGAAGGCGTGAGCGTCTCGCAGTACGTCGTCACCGCCGCCGGTCTCGGCGCCATCGCGTGGGTGCTGTGGTACTTCCTGTTCGCGACCGGGCCCGCGACCGCGGCGACCCAGACGGCCGGCGTGCAGGAGGTGCGGGTCACCGTGAAGGGCGGCTACACCCCCGACACGATCGTGGTGCAAGCCGGCCGGCCGGTCCGGCTGCTGTTCTACCGCGACGAGACCGCCGACTGCTCCGAGCGCGTCGTGTTCGAGGCGTTCGGGATCGACGCCGTGCTGCCCGCGTTCCAAACGACCGCGATCGCGTTCACCCCCGAGGCCGCCGGCGAGTTCGCGTTCCGCTGCGGCATGAACATGCTGAAGGGCCTGCTCGTCGTGGAGCCCGCCACGGCCGATCGCAAACCCTCGGCCTCACCCCACAAGTTCCATGAGTAAGGCGCGCACCATCCTCCCGATCGAGGGCATGAGTTGCGCGTCCTGCGCGGCGACGGTCCAGGAGGCGCTGGGCAGCGCCACGGGCGTCGGCGCCGCGACCGTCAACTACGCCACCGGCAAGGCCGCGGTCGACTACGACGACGCCCAGACCCATGTTGCCGAACTGATCAAGACGATTCGCGCCGCCGGCTACGACTGCGGCAAGGCGAGCGTCACGTTCGCCGTGGAGCAGTTGCACTACGCGCCGAGCGTCGTGCCGCTCGAGCAGGCGCTGCGCCGGGTGAACGGCGTGATCCGCGCCGCCGCCAACCAGGCGACCGAGACCATCACCGTGGACTACATCCCCGGCGCCACGACGGCCGACGCGCTGGAACGCGCCGTTCGCGCGGCCGGGTTCCAGGTGGCCGCGCCGATTCCCACCGAGGATCCCGTCGAGCGCGAGCGCCTGGCGCGCGAGCGCGAAGTCCGCACCCTGAGCCGGAAGTTCGCCCTCGCCGCCGCGGCCACGGTGGTGAGCATGCTCGGGGCCATGCTCCTCATGGGCCGGGAACCCGACGACACCCTGAAACAGGTCGACCTGCTGGGCCGGCTGCTCATGCCGCTCGCCCTGCGGGTCGAGGAGGCGCTCGGCGGGCGGACGGCGATCGACCCGCGCTGGTTGAAGGTCGCGCTCGCTGTCGTGACGTTGCCCGTGGTGGTGTGGTGCGGGGCCCAGTTCTACCGGGGGATGTGGAGCGGGTTCAAGCACCGCACCGCCGACATGAACACGCTGATCGGCGTGGGCACCCTCGCCGCCTACCTCTACTCGCTCGGGGCCACCGTCGCCCCGGGCGTGTGGGCCGCCGCCGGCCGGCCCGCCGACGTCTATTACGAAGCCGTGTCCGCCATCCTCGCCCTCATTCTCCTCGGGCGCTTGCTCGAAGCCCGGGCCAAGAGCCGCACCTCGGAAGCGATCCGCCGGCTCGCGGCCCTCAAGCCGAAGACGGCGCATGTGCTGCGCGATGGCAAGGAGATCGAGCTCGCGGTCGAGGCGGTCACGCCGGGCGATCACGTGATCGTCAAGCCGGGCGAGAAGGTTCCCGTGGACGGCGTCGTGACCGAAGGGGCCGCCGCCGTGGACGAGTCCATGCTCACCGGGGAGCCGCTCCCGGTCGCGAAGCGCCCAGGCGACGAAGTGATCGGCGCGACGCTCAACACCACCGGGAGCATCACGTTCCGCGCCACGCGCGTCGGCAAGGACTCCGCCCTGGGCCAGATCGTCGAGCTCGTCGAGGACGCGCAGGCGACCAAGGCCCCGATCCAGCGGCTCGCCGACCAGGTGGCCGGCGTGTTCGTTCCCATCGTGCTGGCGCTCGCCATCGCCGCCTTCGTGGTGTGGTTCGACGTGGGCCCCGCGCCCGCCGTCGTGTTCGCCACGATCGCGCTGGTCACCGTCCTCGTGATCGCGTGTCCCTGCGCGCTCGGCCTCGCCACCCCCACAGCGATCCTCGTGGGGACGGGGAAGGCGGCCGAGCACGGCATCCTGATCCGCAGCAGCGAGGCGCTCGATCGCCTGTCCCGCGTGCGCACCGTACTGCTCGACAAGACCGGCACGATCACCGAGGGCCACCCCATGGTCACCCATATCGTGACCGCCAAACGCCCCGACGGCACCCCCATCGCGCCCGCCGAGGTGCTGAAGTACGCCGCCTCGGTGGAGCAGAAGTCCGAACACCCGCTCGCGGGGGCGGTCCTCAAGGCGGCCAAAGATCGCCAGGTGGAGCTGCTCCCGGTGGACCGGTTTGCCGTGATGGAGGGACGCGGCGTACGCGGCACGGTGGACCGGCGGATCATCGAAGTGATCTCGCTGCGCCATGCGCGCGAGCGGAGCCTCGAGCTCGGGAGCCTGGGGCAGGACGGGGACCGGCTCGCCGCCCAGGGCCGCACGCCGGTGATCGTGGTCGTGAACAATACCGTGTACGCGGTCATCGCGATCTCCGATCCCCTCAAGCCGACGAGCGCCGAGGCCGTCGCCTACCTCAAACGGCTGGGACTCACGGTGCTGATGGTCTCGGGAGACTCGAAGCGGGGGGCGGAGGCCGTGGCGCACGAGGTCGGCATCGACGTCGTGCTGGCGGACGTGCTGCCGTCGCAGAAAGCCGAGCTGGTGAAGCAGCTGCAGCGCGAGGGGAAGCACGTCGCCATGGTGGGCGACGGGATCAACGACGCGCCGGCGCTGGCGCAGGCCGACGTGGGCATCGCGATCGGCACGGGGACCGATATCGCGATGGAAGCGTCCGACGTCACCCTGATTCGCGGCGACCTGCGCGGCGTCGTGACGGCGCTACAGCTGTCGCGTCGCACGATGCGCATCATCCGGGTCAATCTGTTCTGGGCCTTCGTCTACAACGTGATCGGGATCCCCATCGCCGCCGGCGCGCTCTACCCGTTCTTCCACATCCTCCTCTCGCCCGTGTTGGCGAGCGCGGCGATGGCATGGTCGAGCTTGAGCGTCGTGCTGAACAGCCTCCGGTTGCGCCGGTTCCGTCCGGCGTGGGGCGCATGAACGGGCGCAGGGCAGGGGCGGTGGCGGGGCCGGCGGCGCCATGAGATACTTCCACCGCACGAGCGCGACGCCCGACGCGGTGCTGGCGCACGCCAAGGCGTTTTTCGGCGCGCGCTTGGCGCCGGCGGACGAGGCACCGCGCCGGCGCACCTACACGGGGGCGCTCGGCCGCGTGACGATCGGCGCCCGCGCCGAAGGCGGGCACTATACGCTGGTGGAAGTGAGCACGGATCAACTGGGCGAGTCGGAACTCGACCGGTTGGCGAAGCGATTCCTGGCGGAGATTCACCAGCAGGTCGAGCCAACCCACGAACTGCGCGGAGCGTACTAGCCGGCGAGCTTCGCCGAGTACCCCGCGCGCTCGACCGCCGACACGAGCTGCCCCGTCGTGACGCTGTCGTCGTCAAAGTCCACTTCCGCCTCGCCCGTCTCGAGCTCGACGAAAGCGGAGTACACACCCGCCGTGTGCCGCAGTGCTTGCTCGACCTTCGACTGACAGTGGCCACACGTCATCCCGCTCACGCGTAACTTGAGCGTCGCCATCGCGCCTCCCCTCTGCCCCGGGTATCACCGGGAGCGCGGCCCGCTGAGCGCGCGCGCTTGATTTGGGCGTCCCGTCCCGCCAAGTTTCACGCCCACTATAATTTACGTCATGGCCTCCCGCGCCGCTCCGATCCGCGAGTCCCCGCCCGTTCCGGCGGGTCTCACGCGCCCCCAGCTGCTCGAGATCTATCGCTTCCTGCGGCTCACGGGCACCCTCGAGGAGCGGCTTAGCGCTCTGTACCGGCAGACCAAGGTCATCGGCGGGCTGTACCGCTCGCTCGGGCAGGAGGGGGAGTCGGTCGCCGCGGCGTATGCGCTCGAGCGCGGTCCCCACCGCGACCTGCTCTCGCCCCTGATCCGCAACCTCGGCGCCATGCTCGTAATGGGCGCGCGGCCGATCGAGATTCTGCGCCAGTACATGGCCAAGGCCGCGGGCCCGACCTCCGGGCGCGAGATGAACGTCCACTTCAACGACCTGGAGCGCGGCTTCGTCGGCCAGATCTCCCACCTGGGCGACATGATCCCGGTCATGGCGGGCATCACGCTCGCCTGCAAGCTGCGGGGGGAGCGGCGCGTCGGCCTCGTCTTCATCGGCGACGGCGCGACCTCCACAGGCACGTTTCACGAGGGGCTGAACTTCGCCGCGGTGCGGCAGGTCCCCCTCGTGGTGATCGCCGAATACAACCGCTGGGCCTACTCGACGTCGCCCGAGAAGCAGTTTGCCGTGAAGGACCTCGCCGACAAGGCGCGCGGCTACGGCATCCCGGCGGTCACGGTGGACGGCAACGACGTGTTTGCCGTGTACCAGGCGACCAAGGCGGCCGTGGCGCAGGCCCGCGAAGGCGCCGGGGTGCAGTTCATCGAGGTCAAGACCTACCGCCGCAAGGGCCACGCCGAGCACGACGACCAGCACTACGTCGCTCCCGCCGAGCTCGACTGGTGGGCCCAGCAAAACGATCCGGTCGATCGCTACGTGCGGCAGCTGCTCGACCACGCCTGGGCGAGCGAGCGCGAGTTGCGCGAGATCGACGACCGCGCGCGCGCGGAGATCGACCAGGCCACGGACGCGTGTGTCGATGAGCCCCTGCCGGTGGGTGACACGGCGCTCCCGGGCGTCTACGCGCACCCGAGCAGCGCACCGCGCCACTGGTACCGGAGCCTGTGATGGCCGAGGTCACCTACCTCGAGGCCTTGCGGCAGGGGCTGTGGGAAGAGATGGAGCGCGACGACCGGGTCTTCATCCTGGGCGAGGATGTGGGGCTCTACGGCGGCGCGTTCAAGGTCACCGAAGGGTTCGTCAAGCGCTTCGGGGAAGCCCGCGTGATCGACACGCCGATCTCCGAAGCCGCGATCGTCGGGGCGGCCGCGGGCGCCGCGCACATGGGGATGCGACCGGTCGCCGAGATGCAGTTCATCGACTTCATCTCCTGCGCCTACGACATGCTGACGAACTACGTCGCCACGGCCCGCTACCGCGCCGGTCTCGCCACGCCGCTCGTGGTCCGCGGGCCGTGTGGAGGCTACGTCCGCGGCGGCCCGTTCCACTCGCAGAGCCCCGAGGCGGCGTTCTTCCATACCCCGGGCCTGAAGATCGTCTACCCGGCGACGGCGCGCGACGCGAAGGGCCTCATCAAGGCCTCCATCCGGGACGACGACCCCGTGCTCTACCTCGAGCACAAATGGCTGTACCGCCGCATCAAGGAGGCGCTGCCCGAAGGGGAGGAGATCCTCACGCCGATCGGCGAAGCGCGGCTCGCCCGCGAAGGCAAGCACCTCTCGATCATCACCTATGGCGCGACGGTGTGGAAGGCGCTCGAGGCGGCGGACCAGCTCGCGCGCGAGGACGGACTCGCGGCCGAGGTGCTCGACCTGCGGACGCTCCTGCCCCTCGACGACGCGGCGATCATGCGGACCGTCCGCAAGACCAACAAGGTGCTGATCGTGCACGAGGACACGCGCACCGGGGGCGTCGCCGGGGAGATCACCGCCCGCATCAACGAGCAGGGGTTCGAGTGGCTCGACGGCCCGATCATGCGGGTGACGGCGCACGACGTGCCGCTCCCCTACGCGCCGACCCTGGAAGACTTCGTGCTGCCCCAGACGGACGATATTGTGAAGGCCGCCCGCTGGCTGGCGGCGTACTGAGGAGATGCGATGGCCCGCGTTGACGTGTTGATGCCCCAGATGGGCGAGTCGATCGCCGAGGGCACGCTGAGCAAGTGGCTCAAAAAGGTCGGCGACCCGGTGCAGCGCGACGAGCCGCTGTTCGAGATCTCGACCGACAAGGTCGATGCCGAGATCCCCGCCCCCGCCGCCGGTGTGCTGGCCGAGATCAAGGTCACAGAAGGCGAGACCGTCCCGGTGCAGACGCTTGTGGCGGTGATCGAGACCGCGCAGGGGGCCACCGCGCCCCCGCCGCCGGCCCCCACCGCCGCTCCGAGTGCGGCGCCCGCGGCCCCGCTCGCCGCGCGGTCCGCCACGGCCCCGCCCGCTGCGGCCGCGCCACCCGCGGCAGCCACACCGCTCGCCCCGCCGGCGCGGCCGGCGGCGCCCGCAGCCGCGGCGCCCGCCACGCCGCCCGCGCCGCCCGCCAGCACGCCGGTGGCCCGGGGCGGGGATGGGGCGGAGACCGCCGAGGAGCGGCTGCGCCGCCGCTCCACGCCACTCGTGCGCAAGATCGCCGCGGAGCATCAGGTCGACATCGCGGCGATCCCGGGCTCGGGCTTCGCGGGCCGTGTCACGAAGCAGGACATCCTGAGCTTCATCTCGAGCGGCGCTGCCGCGACGGCCGCCCGCCCCCCAGCCGCGCCCGGACGAGCCCCCGCCCCCGCCCCCACCCCCGGCGCCCCCTCCGCGCCAGCGGGCCCGGTGGCGCACCCGGCCGTCGAGGCCTGGCCCGGGGACCGCGTCGAGCCGTTCTCGAAGATCCGCAAGATCACCGCGGATCACATGATCCTGTCGCGCCGCACGTCGGCACATGTCACGAGCTTTTTCGAGATCGACTACAGCCGCGTGGCCGAGCTGCGCCGTAAGCACAAGGCGTCCTATGCGGAGCGCGGCGTGAACCTCACCTACCTCGCATTCATCGCCAAGGCGTGCGCCGAGAACCTGCGGAGCCATCCCGTCGTGAACGCTGCGGTCTCCGGGGACACCACGATCTACCGCGCCGCGGTGAACATCGGGATCGCCGTGGCGCTCGACTGGGGCCTCATCGTGCCCGTCGTGAAACACGCGGACGAGCTGTCGCTGCTCGGCCTGGCGCGCGCCATCAACGATCTCGGCGAGCGCGCCCGGACCAAGAAGCTGTTGCCGGACGAGATCCAACGCGGCACCTTCACCATCACCAACCCCGGAGTGTTCGGCTCGTACGCCGGCGCCCCCATCATCAACCAGCCTCAGGTGGCGATCCTCGGGGTGGGCGCGATCGAGAAGCGCCCCAAGGTCGTGACCCTGCCCGACGGCACCGACACGATCGCGATCCGCACGATGGGCATGGTCTCGATGTCTTACGACCACCGCATCGTGGACGGCGCGGACGCCGATCGCTTCCTCGCCGATTTGAAGAAAACGCTCGAGGACTTCCCCGAGGGAGCGATTTAGCTATGCCCAAGGTGCTCACCGCTGCCCGGGTGCGCGTGCCGCCGGCGCACGAGACGGATTACCTCGCGACGCTGCGGGAGCTGTGCCAGTTCGCCGAGGCGCGCGGTCAACGCATCTGGGTGTTCCGCAACACCAAGGACCCGCAGCTTTTCACCGAATTCTCCGAAAGCCCGACCGAGATGTCGCACCGCGCGCAGGCCTCGCGCCTGCCCGAGGAGCTGAAGCTCGAGCGCCGCCTCGAAACCCTCGGCAGCTACGCGCCCGACGCGTGGGAGCTGTGGACCGAGGTGTCGCTCGCCGCCCCGACCGAGGCCTAGTACGCCGCGCGTTGACCTGCACTGCCACTCGACCGCCTCGGACGGGGAATACCCGCCGGCCGAGGTGGCGCGGCGCGCGCGGGCGGCAGGTCTCGCGGCGATCGCGCTCACCGATCACGACACCACGGAGGGCGTCCCGGAGGCGACACGGGCGGGCACCGCCCTGGGCTTGCGGGTCGTGCCCGGGTGCGAGTTCAGCGTGCGGGCCCCCTGGGGTGAGCTGCACGTGCTGGGCTACTTTCTCGCGCCGGGCGACCCCCGGCTCGCAGCGTTCCTCACCGGCACCCGCGCCGCGCGCCGGCAGCGCGCCGACCAGATGGTCGCGCGGCTGCAGCGGCTGAACGTGCCGATCGCGGTCGAGGATGTGGTGCGCGCCGCGAACGGCGGGGCGGTGGGCCGGCCCCACGTGGCTCGGGCGCTGGTCGAACGGGGCGCAAGCGCCGACATCAACGACGCGTTCGCGCGCTACCTGGCGCGGGGGCGACCCGGCTACGTGGAGAAACCGCTGCCCACCTTGGCCCAGGTCACCGCGTTGGCGCACGCGGCGGGCGGCGTCGCCGTGGCGGCCCACTTGGGCGACCACGGGAGCGAGGGCCAACTCCGCCAGTTCCGCGAGCAGGGCCTGGACGGGCTCGAGGTCCGCCATCCGAGCCACTCCCCCGCCACCGAGCGGCGGCTCACCGCACTGGCCGAGCGGCTCGGCTTGGCCGTGAGCGGCGGCTCGGACTGGCACGGCGACACCGTGTTCGGCGACGCCCACGCGTCGCTCGGCGGGCTCGACATCCCGCTCGCCTGGCTCGAGCAGCTCGAGGCGCGCCGCCTCGCCGCGGCGCCGCACACCGACCCACAGCCCCCTGGAGAGGCTCCATGACCGACCTGCTGCCGCTCGACACCATCGCCCCGGCGTTCACCGCCCGGGCCTCGGACGGCCAGACCTACACGCTCGGCGACGTGCTCAAGACGCAGCATGTGGCCCTCATCTTCTATCCGGGCAACAACACCCCCGGCTGAAACCGTCAACTCTCCGCCGTGCGCGACGAGATGGCACAGTTTCGGAAGGCGGGCATCCAGCCGTTCGGCGTGAACCCGGCGAGCGTGGAAGCCCACGCGGGCTACGTCCGGAAACTGGGCTTCACCTTTCCCCTCCTCTCCGACCCCGACCGCACCATCGCGCGCGCCTACCACGCGCTCAAGGACGACGGCAAGGGCATCCAACGCTCCGTCTACCTGATCACGCGCGACGGCACCGTCGCCTTCGCCGAGCGTGGGGCGCCACCGCCGGACGCGATCGTCGCGGCCGTCCGCCGTGCCGCCTGACTTCCGCGGCAAGGTCGCCCTCATCACGGGGGTGGGCCGCGTCGGCCAGATCGGGCAGGCCGTGGCGCGCGGCTTCGGGCGCGCCGGGGCGGCCCTCGTGATCGCCGATCGCACCGCGGCGGCGGTGGCGGAGCGGGCCGCCGAGTTCACCGCGGCCGGCTTCACCGTCCGGAGCGTCGCAGGTGACTTGACGACCCCCGACGCGGCCCAGCGCGCCGTGGCCACCGCCCGCCAGGAGTTCGGCGGGCTCGACGTCGTGGTCAACGTCGCCGGCGGGCTCGTGTACTACGGCCCCGTCCTCAGCACGCCCCCCGAGCAGTTCGAGCGCGAACTCGCGGTCAACGTGAAGACCACGTTTTACCTGTCCCAGGCCGCCCTCCCCGCGCTGCTCGAGCGCGGCGGCGGGGCGATCGTCAACTTCGCCTCGGTCGCGGTGCTCAGGCCCCAGCCCCAGATGGCCTCCTACATCGCCGCGAAAGCGGCGGTCGCCGGCCTGACCCGCGCCCTAGCGCGCGAATTCCAGGGGCGCGGCGTGCGGGTCAACGCCGTCGCCCCGGGCACGATGAAGACCACCGACAACCTCGCCCAGATCACCGATGCGAAGGTGCGCTGGGTGGAGCTCGACGACCTGGTCGCGGCCGTTCTGTACCTCGCGAGCGACGAGGCGCGCGCCGTCACCGGCCAGGTACTCGCCGTTGCCGGAGACGGATAGTCGTGGACCCGGCCGGTCCGCGATGAGCGAACCGGTCGTCATGCGCGACGTGATCGTCGTCGGGGGAGGCTGCTACGGCACCTTCTACGCGCGCCAGCTCGCGGTGGCGCAGCAAAAGGGGAAGGCGCGCTTCCGACGCGTGATTGTGGTCGACCGAGACACCGGGTGTCGCGCGCGCACCGAACTCGGGGCCGCGCCCGATCGCACGTTTGCCGTCGCCGAGTGGGCGGACTACGTCGCGACATTCCTGGGCGCGGCCGCACCCACACCGGCGGGAGCACCCGCCGACTACATCGTCCCCTCACCCTTGATGCCACACCTCATGTTCGCGTGGGTGCTGGCGCGGGCGCGCGCGCGCTGGCCGGGGCGCGCGGTCGCGCCGGCGCCCGTCCCGGGGGCGCTCGGCACGCCCTATGATCGCGCCGTGCCGGACCACACCCGCTACGTCTCGTTCGCCGACTGGATCTGTCCCACGCACTGTATCGAGCCCGCCGTCTGTCCGGCGATTGGGAGCGCGCGCACCTGGGAAATGGGCGATGCGATCCGCGGGCTGGCCGAGCGGCTGCGTGGCGCCGGCGAACCGGTCGAGGGCGTGGCGCTGTTCGTGTGCCGCCACCACGTGTTCGGCGTGGGGACGTTCGCGGTCGACGCCGTGCTTGCGGGGGACGACCTGGTGCGCGCCGCGGGCACCCGCGGCGGGCCGGCGGCGGTGCTCGTGGGCACGATCAGCGCGTGCCACGGCGCCCTCAATCTGCTGCGCCTCGGCCCTGCGCGCGCGTGACGCCTGAACAGCGCCGCACCATCCTGGTGCGCGCCCGTGACTTGTTCAACGCCGGCGCCTATTGGGAGGCCCACGAAGCGCTGGAAACCGTCTGGCGTTCTATTATTAGGGACGGCGATCCCGCCGCCGCCGCGGTGTGGCAAGGCCTGATTCAGGCGGCGGCGGCATTGTTGCACCAGCGCCGTGCCAATGCGCACGGCGCCCGCATCGTGGGGCAGGCAGCGCTCGCGAAGCTGGCGGGCGCAGCCCGCCCCGATGTCGAGTTCGAGACCGAGAGCTTCCGCGCGCGCCTCGCGCGCGCCCTGGCAGGGGAGGGTGACCCCCCGCGATTGGAATTCCGCAGCGATGCCCGAGACCAGCCGTAACGGATACGACGTGATCATCGTCGGCGCCGGGCCCGCGGGGCTCTGCGCCGCGATGTACGCGGGCCGCGGCATGCTCAAGGCCCTCACCATCGAACGCGGGGCCCCCGGGGGCGAGCTCCTGAACACCGACCTGATCGAAGACTACGTCGGGTTCGAGAGCATCAAGGGCTGGGAGCTGGCGCAGCGGATGGCCGCGCACGCGCAGAAGTTCGGCGCCGAGATCCTCACCGACACGGTGGAGCGCGTCGCCAAGGCCGACGACGGCCGGTTCGACGTGCAGACGGCGCGGGGCGGGATGTACCGCGCGCCCGCCGTGATCCTCACCGCCGGCGGGACGCCCGTGAAGCTCGGCGTGCCGGGAGAGCTCGAGCACGCGGGGAAGGGCGTGTCGTACTGCGCCGTGTGCGACGGCGCGTTCTTCAAGGGCGAGGTGCTCGCGGTCATCGGCGGCGGGGACGCCGCGGTGGAGGAGGCCGACTACCTCACGCGCTACGCGAGCAAGGTGTATATCGTGCACCGGCGCGATCGGCTGCGCGCCTCCCGCATCCTCCAGGAACGCGCGTTCGCGAACCCCAAGATTGAGCTGGTGTGGAACAAGCGCGTCGCCGCCATCACGGGAGGCCCGCGCGGCGCGGACCGCGTCGAGCTCGAGGACACGGTGAGCGGCGCCCGCGCCCCGCTCGTCGTGGGCGGCGTGTTCATTTTCATCGGCTTCCAACCGAACACCGGACTCGTCGCAGGCCACGTCAAACACGACGCCGGCGGGTACTTCGTGACTGACGAGCGGATGATGACGTCGATCCCGGGGTTGTTCGCCGCGGGCGACGTGCGCAGCCAGCTCACCCGCCAGATCACCACTGCCGTGGGCGACGCGACCACCGCGGCGATCGCCGTCGAGAAGTACCTGGCGCGCGTCCGCGAGCGCGACAAAGCGGGCGTCACGCCGTGAAGGTCGTCCCCATCCCGAACGGACGGTTCGCCGAGAACTGCTTCCTCGTGATCGACGAGCCGAGCGGGGCGTGCGCCATCATCGACCCCGGGGAGGAAGCGGGTCTCATCGCCCACAAGGTGGCCGCCGCCGGCGTGCGGCCGGTGGGGATCTGGCTCACGCACGCGCACGTGGATCACGTCGTGGGCGTCGCGCGCCTCAAGGCCGACACGGGGGCCCCGGTGTACCTCCACCCCGCCGACCGACTCCTCTACGACCATGTCCCCGAGCAGGCCGTCGCGTTCGGAATGAGCGCCGCGCCGCTCCCGGCACCCGACCGGCCGCTCGCGGCGGGCGATGTGCTGCGCCTGGGCGAGCTGGCGTTTCGGGTGCGCCATGCCCCAGGCCATTCGCCGGGCAGCGTGGTGTTCGAGGGGGAGGGTGTGGCGTTCGCGGGCGACGTCTTGTTTCAAGGCTCGATCGGACGGACGGATCTGCCCGGCGGTGACTTCGAGACCCTGCTCAAGAGCATCGAGCGCGAGTTGCTTACGCTCCCCGATTCCACCATCGTGTACACCGGCCATGGACCGGAAACGACTGTTGGACGAGAGCGCCGCGCCAACCCGTTCCTCACCGACGCTTCGCGCTTCGCCTGAACCGCGCGCCACCTGCCTGCGCTGCGGTGCCGCTGTCTCCCCCAAGCCGTGGGGCTGCAAACACCCTTGCCCCAACTGCGGCTTCGTCTACCCGCTCGGCGACTGCTCCGACTAATCGCACCGTGGGCCACCTCCTCTCCCTGGCGCTCCTCGCCATCGACTGCGTGGTCCGCGCGTGGCGCATCCAGCTCGCCGTCTGGACCGCGGGCGGGCGGCTGTCGTTCGGGGACGCGTTCCGGCTGAACCTGTACGGCGAAGCGGCCTCCCAGCTCACGCCCAATCGCCTGGGCGGCGAGCCGGCCCGCTTCCTCGGCCTCAACGAAGCCCGCCTGCGCCCGGTCACGGGGATCGTGGCGATCGGCGTCGAGGTGGCCTCCGAATGGCCGGTCTTCCTGATCCTCGGCGGCCTCTTGTTCGCGTACTACGTCCCGGATTGGCGCGCCGCGGCGCTCGTGTGGTTGCGCCGCCACCGCGCCGGCGAGCTGGTGACGGTCGAGGTCATCGCGCTGGTCGTGCTGCTCACGATCTACCTGCTGCAGCGGCTGGTGCGCTCCGGGACGATCCCCCACCGGGTACGGCGCCAGTGGCGCGTCGCCTTGGCCCACGTGCGCCGGGCCCCGTGGTGGGTCTTGGGCGCGGGCGCCCTGCTCACCGTCGTGAGCATCGCGGCTCGCGCCCTGATCCTCCCGGCGCTCGCCTGGGGGATGCCGGCCCGCCCGTCGCTCAGCCAGATGCTCTACGGCTCACTCGCCCTGCTGCAGGCGCCCCTCGTGGTTCCGCTGCCGTCGGGCGGCGGCGGGCTCGAAGTGGCGTTCCTGAACGGCTTCGCCGGGGACTTCGGGGCGCGCCAGGTGAGCATGCTGGTGTTGTGGCGGTTCTACTCGACCATCCTGCTCACGCTCCTCGGCGTCTACGTCCTGGTGCGCCAGCTCGGCTACCGCGCCACCGTCGAGCTGTTCAAGATCGGGTGGGGCAAGCGCTCCGGAGGCAACCCATGACGGACCCACGCATCACGCCCCTCGCGCCCGACCAGGCCGCCCCCGACGTGCGGCCCATCTTCGACACGTTTCTCCAGGAGCGCGGCAACATCCCCAACATGTTTCGCACGGTCGCACTGCGACCCAATCACCTGCGCACCCTCGTCGCGCATTTCCGCGTCGTGATGAACGAGGGGACGGTGCCGCCGCTCTTGAAGGAGCTCCTGTGGGTGCGCATCTCGCACCTGAATCGCTGCCGCTACTGACTCAACTCCCATACTGTCTTGGCGGGACAGAAGGGTGCGAGCGAGGCGCTGGTCGACGCGATCCAGGACCGTGGCGGTCGTGAGGCGGTCGAACGGCTGGAGCCTGGGTGGCGAGTCGCGTTGGAGTACGCCGACGTGGTCCACCGGTCGGGACACGACGTTACGGACGACCTGTACAGGAAGCTGCGCGCCGCGTGGGATGACGGCCAGATCGTGGAGCTCACGCTGGTCATCGGTATGACCGAGTACTTCAACCGGTTCAATGACGCCCTGCGCGTTGCGCCGACCACCTGAGCGCCTGACCCGCGCGCGCCCGCCCGCGGGCGCCCTACGTGGCCGGCGCCGGGGCGATCGCCACGAGGACCACGGTGCGCTCCCGCGCCTGGAGCACCCCGTGCGGCACGCCCGCGGGCGCGAGGACGAGGTCGCCGGGGCCGGCGTCCAACACGCGCTCACCCACCGCGAAGCTCGCCTTTCCACTCACAACCAAATAGACTTTGTCGGCGCCCGCGTGGGCGTGCACCGGCTGCGCCTGGCCGGGCTCGAAACAGTTGAGCCCCACGAGCAGTCGCTCGGATCGGAAGCAGTCGAGCTTCGTCATGCCGCGGCCCGAGAAGGCGGCACGGGTGGGGAGGCGCTGCAGCAGATCCTGGGTGTCCATGGGCGATTCCTGGTTTGAGACCGACGGCGCCGTGACCGAACGGACGGGGGCGATGAGCACCACGCGCATCGAGCGCGATTCGCTGGGCGAGCTGGCGGTGCCGGCCGACGCGCTGTATGGGATTCAGACGGAACGGGCGCGCCAGAACTTCCCCATCTCCCACCTCGCCCCGCTCGCCTCCTTCGTCGACGCCGTCATCTGGATCAAGAAAGCCGCCGCCCTCACCCACAAGCAGACCAAGCGGCTCGACCCCAAGCTCGCGGACGCGATCGTGCAGGCCGCGGACGAGGTGCTCGCCGGGGAGCACCGCTCCCAGTTCCTGGTCGATCCCTATCAGGCGGGCGCGGGGACCTCCCACAACATGAACGCCAACGAGGTCCTCGCCAACCGCGCCAATGAGCTCCTAGGCGGCCGGCGGGGCGAGTACCGCCCCGTGCATCCTAACGATCACGTCAACATGGCGCAGTCGACGAACGACGTCATCCCCACGGCTATCCGGCTCGCGGCCTTGGCCCAGCTGCCCGCGCTCCTCGAGGCCCTGGGGCGCCTCGCGGCCGCGTTCCTCGCGAAGGGCACGGCGTTCGACTCGATCATCAAGGCCGGCCGCACCCACCTGCAGGACGCGACGCCGATCCGGCTGGGGCAGGAGTTCACCGCCTACGGGCACACGATCGAGCGCAATCGCGAGCGCCTCGCCCAGGCGGCGGACCAGCTCCGCGACCTGGGGATCGGCGGCACGGCGGTGGGGACAGGCCTGAACGCCGAGCCCGAATACCCGGCCCTGATGGTGAAACAGCTCGGCGCGCTCACCGGGCTCACGCTGCGCGAGGGGCGCGACCGCGTGCAGCTGATGCAGTCGCTCGGCGACGCGACGGCGTTCTCCGGCGCGCTCCGCACCTACGCCGTCGACCTGGGAAAGATCGCGAGCGACCTGCGGCTGCTCGCGTCCGGGCCGCGCACTGGCCTCGCGGAAATCATCCTGCCCCCCGTGCAGCCCGGCTCGAGCATCATGCCGGGGAAGGTGAACCCGTCGATTCCCGAGATGGTGAACATGGTCTGCTACCAGGCGCTCGGGAACGACGTCACGATCGCGGCCGCCGCGGAGGCGGGCCAGCTCGAGCTCAACGTGATGATGCCCGTAATCGCCCACAACCTGCTCTTCACCCTGCTGATTCTCACCACGGCGTCGCGCGTCTTCGCCGAGCGGTGCGTGGAGGGCATCGAGGCCGATGCGGCGCAGTGCGCTCACTGGCTCGAGCGCAGCCCCGCGCTCGTCACCGCGCTCGCCCCGAAGATCGGCTACGCCCGCGCGGCCGAGCTCGCGAAGGAGGCGCTCGCCAAGAACGTGACCGTGCGCCAATTGGTGATGGAGCGCGGCGTGCTCACCGGGAAAGAGCTGGATCGCGTGCTCGATCTCGCCGCCATGACGGAGCTGGGTGTGCCGGGCGAGCGGAAGTGACACGACGGGCCGTCGGCAGCGCACACTTACCTTGAGGAGGCGGACCAATGCATTGGGTCGTCGCAGGCCTCATCGCCGGCGTCGGCGCGTTTCTCGCCGACTGGGTCATGTGGAGCAAGGTCGTCAACAAGGGGTTGGAATCGTACGGCACCATGCCGAGTTCGCCCGAGGAGACGAAGAAGATGATGGGACCCGCCCTCCTCAAATCGGGCGTCCTGGCGCTCATCTTCGGTGTCTTGTTCGCGTGGTTCTACGTGCGGCTCCAAGGCGGACTGTGGGTGACGGGCGGCGGGCCGCTCGCGGGAATGGAGTTCGCCACGGTGCTGTGGCTGCCCACGATCGCGCTCTCGACGATCGGCGGCGGCGTGTGGTTCGACAAGGTGCGGCGGCTGAACATGGCGACGTTTTGGGCGTGGCTCGTCCGGATGAACGTGGCCGGGCTGCTGGTGGGGCTGCTCGTGAAGTGATGGTCTCGGGGGCGGGGTCGTGATGCCAGTCACGGCATCCGACCCCGCATCCGTGGTAGCAATTACGCCATGCCCAAGACTCCGTGGTTCGGTGCGGCGCTCGCGCTCTCGCTCGCGACGGCCTCCGCGCTCCCCGCCCAAGGTCGCGTCCGGATTGGCCCGACCGTGTCCTCCCTGACGCTCGAAGACCTCTCGGGGAAGAGCCACAGCTTCACCTCGTTCGGCGCCTCGGTGGCCTTGATCACCGGGGACGACGGCGAGACCGGCCTTTCGGTGGAGCGGTTCAACGACCTATCGACCGACGGCAAGGTGCGGCGCCTCACCCTCGTCGGACTCGACTCGTACTACTATCCCGTCGGCACCCGCGGCCTCGCGCCCTTCGCCCTCACCACGCTCGGGCTTGCCCGGGTCACGGAATCCGCCGCCGCCTGTCTGTTGCTGTGTAGCGATACCGTGTCGACCTCGAGCCAGTTCGCGATCGCCTTCGGGCTCGGGCTCCGCCTGACCCTGGGGAACCAGGCGGTCGCGAGCGTCGAGGGGCGCTTCCTCGAAGTCCCGGGTAGCCAGATCCAGGGGCTCGAGGCCCGGGCCCAAGCCGCGGTGGCGTTCGGCCCGCCGCGCAAGGGCGAGTTCCTGGCCGGCACGCTCGGCCCCGCCGTCAGCGCCCTCATCCCCGTGTCGGGCTCGCTCCGGGCCCGCGCCCCGTTCGTGGGCGTGCGGTTCCGCCGCGATACCAAGAAGGGGGGCACCGTCGGCCTGCAGATCGACTTCGCCCCGCTCCAAGTCACCGGCAGTTGCTCGTCCGGATGCCAGCCGAACGCGATCCTCTTCGCCCCGGGCTACGAGGCGTCGGCGCGGTCGGCCTGGGGACGGCTGTACGGCGAGGCGGGCCTCTTGCTCGCAGGCGTCTACACGCAGGGCCCCGACCGCGGCATCCTCCAGGGCCTCCAGGGCGGGATCGGCGCTGACCTCGCGAGCGGGCTGCTGCTGTGGAACCTGAACGCGCGGTTGCTCTGGCTGCAACGCTCGGGCGGAGAAAACGTGTTCGGTGTGCAGCTCGGCGTGAGCCTCTCACCGGCCGTGGGAAGCCCACCGCCTCGGCGCTAGGGACCCCGCGCGGCCCGGCGCCCGCCCGTCCGCGCGACCCCTAAGTGACGGCCCCGCCGCGCCCTGGGCCCGCGGGCCATTGAATCCCGGTAACCAGTCTCCCATATTGCTTTCATATGCGCGTCACCACCTGGGCCGAATACGGACTGATCGTTTCCTTGAACCTCGCGAAGCGCGCGGGGCAGGGGCCGGTCGCGGCGCGCGAGCTGGCCGAGCAGGAACACCTGCCCCACGACTACGTCGAGCAGATCCTGTTGCGGCTGCGGCGCGCCGGGTTGGTGGATTCAGTGCGCGGCGCCAAGGGCGGCTATCACCTCGCCCGCTCCCCAGAGGCCATCTCCGTGAAGGACGTGGTCGCAGCCTCGGAACACGTCACCTTCGAAGTCAACTGCGATCTCCACCCGGTCGACCCCCAGCGATGTAGTCCGGACGCGTCGTGCAGCATCCGGCCGGTCTGGCGAATGCTGGAACAGCGGATCAACGACCTGCTGGCCAGCATCTCGCTCGCCGACCTGACACACGACGAGCCGGAAGTGTACCAGATCGCCGGGGTCCTGGCCGGGAACTAATCCCGCCATCCCGATTGTTTTTTTTGAACTGAAACCCGACTCCCTCTGTCGGGTTTCCCCCGATTGGAGGTAACGGTGGCCTACGCACATCCCGAGGTGCTCGTCTCCACCGAATGGGTGGCGGCGCATCTCAACGATCCCAACATCCGGCTGATCGAAGTCGACGTGGACACCACGGCGTATGACGGCGGGCACGTCGCCGGGGCGGTGGGCTGGAACTGGCAGTCGCAACTCAACGACCCGGTGCGCCGCGACATCCCCGACAAGCAGGCGTTCGCCGCGCTCCTGTCCGGTGCGGGCGTGACGCCCCAGACGACCGTCGTGCTATACGGGGACAACAACAACTGGTTCGCGGCATTCGCGTTCTGGCTGCTGCAGCTGTACGGCCACACCGCCGCGCAACTAATGAACGGGGGGCGGGCCAAGTGGGTGGCCGAAGGCCGACCCCTCGTCACCCAGCGGCCGAGCGTGCGCCCCACGCGCTACCCGGCGCCGAAGAAGGTGAACGCGGCGATCCGCGCCAAGCGGCTGGACGTCGAGCGGGCGCGCGGGTCGGCGAAGGTCGCGCTGGTCGATGTCCGCTCCACCCCGGAGTACTTGGGCGACGTGATCGCGCCGCCCGGCATGACCGAGACCGCGCAACGCGGCGGCCACATCCCCGGAGCGCGGAGCGTCCCCTGGGCCCAAGCCGTCGCCTCCGACGGAACGTTCAAGCCGTACGAGGAGCTCGTGAAGCTCTACCAGACCGCGAAGGTGATCGATGGCAAGAAAGCCGTGATCGCGTACTGTCGCATCGGCGAGCGGTCCAGTCATACGTGGTTCGCGCTCAAGTATCTGGTGGGCGTGAAGCAGGTGAAGAACTACGACGGCTCCTGGACCGAGTGGGGCAACCTGGTCGCGGCGCCCATCGCGAAAGGAGCGGAGTGAAGGCGGCAACGCTGAAACGCAGCCCGCGCCCCGCACGGCCGCGGACGCGGGGGAGCGAGCCGCGGAACGCCCGCGAGCCGGCCCTGTGGGGGCTCGTCGGGAACACCCCGCTCCTCGCCCTCCCCGCCGCGGAGGAGGAGGTCGGGAGGGCGGCGCTGTGGCTCAAGGCCGAGTGGCTCAATCCCGGCGGCTCGGTGAAGGACCGGCCGGCGCTCTTCATTCTGCGCGACGGGATCGCCCGCGGGGCGCTGCCCGGTAAACGACTGCTCGACGCGTCGAGCGGCAACACGGCGATCGCCTACGCGATGCTCGGCGCGGCGGCGGGGATCGGCGTCACGGTGTGCGTCCCGGCCAACGCCAGCGTCGAGCGGAAGACGTTGCTCGAGCTGTACGGCGCCGAGGTACGCCTCACCGACGCGCTCGAGGGCTCGGACGGCGCGATTCGCGCCGCGCGCGAGCTTGCGGCCCAGGAGCCTGAGCGGTACTGGTACGCCGATCAGTACAGCCATCCCGCGAACCCGCGGGCCCACTACGCGACGACGGCGGAAGAGATCTGGCGCCAGACCGAGGGTCGGATCACGCACTTCGTCGCGGGGCTCGGCACGACCGGGACCCTGATCGGCACGGGCCGTCGCTTGAAGGAGTTGAACCCGCGGATCGAACTCGTCGGCGTGCAGCCGGACGGCCCATTCCACGGGCTGGAGGGGTTGAAACACCTCGCGACCGCCCACGTACCGCCGATCTACGATCCCGGCCTCGTGGACCGGACCGAGTTCGTTGCCACGGAAGCGGCGGAAGCCGCGGTCCGGCGTCTCGCGCACCGCGGCCTGTTGCTCGGCTGGTCCACGGGGGCGGCGCTCGTGGCGGCGCAGCGGATCCGCGCCGCCGCGCGCCGGCCGGGGCGCGGTCCGCTCGTGATCGTGGTCGTCGCCCCAGACTCCGGGGGCCGCTATTTGAGCGAGTGGCGCCGCCTCGCAGGCGACGGCGCGGGGGCGGGGGCGGGGGCGGGGGAGGGGGAGACGTCATGACCCTGCAGCTCGACCCGCGTCACGTGGCGGCCATCCGGCGTCACGGCGAGGCGGACTACCCCGCCGAGGCCTGCGGCTTGATCGGCGGCATGATCGACGAGGGCGAGGGAGGCCGCAAGGTGGCCGTGCACCTCGTGCCCCTCGCGAACCAGCGCACCGACGCGGCCCGCAACCGCTACTTGATCGACCCCGACGCGTTCCGGCGCGCCCAGGAGAAGCTCGACCGCGACGGCCTCGAGGTGCTCGGCGTGTACCACTCGCACCCCGATCACCCGCCGACGCCGTCCGCGTTCGACCGGGCGCACGCCTGGCCGTGGCTGTCCTACGTGATCGTGGGCGTCGCCCGCGGACGCTCGGGAGAGCTCGCGAGCTGGGTGCTGGCGGACGACCGCGGGGCGTTCGACGTGGAACCGTTGGTGATTGAGGAAGGGAACGCCGTATGGCAGTGAAGGTCTTGATCCCGAGCCCGCTCCGGGCGTATGTCGGCGGGCGTGACACGCTCGAGCTCGAGGGCACGAGCGTGGCGGAGTTGCTCGCGCGCCTGACGGGCGAGCACGCCGCGCTGAAGCCGCATCTCTTCGCCGCGGATGGGCGCTTGCGCAGCTTCGTCAACGTCTACGTGAACGATCGCGACATCCGCCGGCTGGCGCACGAGCGGACCACCGTCGCGCCCGGGGACACCGTGTCGATCATCCCGAGCATCGCGGGCGGGACGGCCGTGACGACCGGCCTGCCCCCGTTGTCGCACGAGGAGATCCTCCGCTACTCGCGTCACCTGATTCTGCCCGATGTGGGCGTCGAAGGGCAAAGGAAACTCAAGGCGGCGCGCGTACTCGTCGTCGGCGCGGGCGGCCTCGGCTCGCCCGCGGCCCTGTACCTGGCTGCGGCGGGCGTGGGCACGCTCGGGCTCGTGGACTTCGACGTGGTCGACAAGACGAACCTCCAGCGCCAAATCCTCCACGGCACGGCGGCGGTGGGCACCCCCAAGCTCGAGTCCGCCCGAGCGCGCCTCGAGGACCTGAACCCCAACGTCCACGTCGAGCTGTTCGAAACCCGGCTCACCTCCGAGAACGGCCTCGACATCATCCGCGACTTCGACATCGTGGCGGACGGGACGGATAACTTCCCCACCCGCTACCTCGTGAATGACGCCTGCGTGCTGCTCGGCAAGCCGAACGTGTACGGCTCGATTTTCCGGTTCGAGGGCCAGGCCTCCGTGTTCGACGCGCGGCGGGGCCCCTGCTATCGCTGTCTCTATGCCGAGCCGCCGCCCCCGGGCCTGGTGCCGTCATGCGCCGAAGGCGGGGTGCTGGGCGTCTTGCCCGGGATCATCGGCTCGATCCAGGCGCTCGAGACGATCAAGCTGATCGTAGGCGCCGGGGAGCCGCTCGTGGGACGGCTGCTCTTGTTCGACGCGCTCAAGTTCCAGTTCCGCGAGCTCGCGCTCGAGAAGGACCCCGCCTGTCCGGTGTGCGGCGCGCATCCGAGCGTCACAGCCCTGATCGACTACGAAGCGTTCTGCGGGATCGGCGCGGAGCCGACCTATGCGGGCGCCGAAGTCGGCGCGCTCGAGCTGAAGGGCGAGCTCGACCAGGGCCGGCCGGTCGTGCTGCTCGACGTGCGCGAGCCCCACGAGTACGAGATCACGCACATCCCGGGGGGGACGTTCATTCCATTGGGCGAATTACCCGCCCGCCTGCGGGAGCTCGACGATCACGCCGAAGTCGTCACGTACTGCCACCACGGCGCCCGCTCGCTCAGGGCGCTCGAGATCCTGCGGGCGGCGGGATTTGCGAAGGCGCGCAGTCTGCGCGGCGGGATCGATGCGTGGGCGGTGAACGTGGATCCGGACATGCCCCGCTACTGAGGCGCGGCGACGGCAGCGCGGGAGAACACCAAGGCGGCGATCACCTCGCCGCCTCTTGTGTGCCGGTGCGCGCGAGCGCTCGGCGCCGATGCCGAAGGGGGGACTCGAACCCCCACGGGCTTGCGCCCACTGCGCCCTGAACGCAGCGCGTCTACCAGTTCCACCACTTCGGCCCGTTGGAACGGCGAATATAGACGGCGGTATAACCTCAAGTCAACTCTTGGCTTGACCGCTTCGCACCCGGTTTCTATCTTGCCTCACCCGGTGGACAAGGTCACCATCGCGCGCAACCCGCGGGCGCGTCATGACTACCATCTCCTGGAGACGTGGGAGGCGGGGCTGGTGCTCACGGGCACCGAAGTGAAGTCGCTGCGCACCGGCAAGGCGAGTCTCGGCGAGGCGTACGCTCACGTGAAACGCGGCGAAGTGTGGCTCGAAGGCTTGAGTATTTCGGCGTACCTTCCCGGCAGCTACAACAATCCCCCCCCGGCGCGCTCGCGTAAGCTGCTCCTGCACGCGCACGAGATCCGCAAACTCATCGGCGGCACCAGCCGCAAAGGCCTCACCATCGTGCCGCTGGAACTGTACTTCAAGGACGGCATCGCCAAAGTGGCGATCGCGCTCGCCAAGGCGAAAAAACTGCACGACAAACGGGAAGCGCTCAAGCAGCGCGTAGCCGAGCGCGAGCTGGCGCGCGGCGTCCGGGGCAAGCGCGCATGACCCGTGCGCTGGTGTGGCTGCTCGTCGCGACGACGCCGCCGGAGACGGTGATGATCACGACGCCCCGCGGCGCGACGAGCGTGCCGGTGACAATGGAGCGCGGCAGCGCAGCGCTCGCGGCCCCGCTGCTCACGGAGCCGCTCCGCCTCACGATCATCGTCGACGGATCGCGCGTGCTCGTCAACCTCCGGGGCACGCTGTTCGTGTTCCAACTGGGCGCTCCCTACGTGCGCCACGAAGGGACGGTGTACGGCCTCGTGGGCGAGCCCTACACCGCGCGCGACACCGTCTTCCTGCCGCTCGTGTGGCTCACGGACTGCGTGCCCCGCGCGCTCGGGCCGCGCTACCGCTGGGACGCCGCCGCGCGCCGTCTGGAAGAGCTGCCGGTCGCGGATCGCGTGGCCGCGCCGCCAACGCCCGGGCTCGAACGGCCCGGGCCGGCCGCCCTGATCCCGGCCGTCGCACCGCCGGCCACGCCCCTCACACCCGTCGTCGCCGTTCCCCGGGACCGCGCGCCGAACCCGCTCACCGGGCTCCGCTTCCCCCATGCCGTGGTGATCGACCCGGGGCACGGCGGCGCCGACCCCGGCAACCCGGGCCTCTACTTCCCGAGTGGACTGGTCGAGAAGGACATCACGCTCGCCATCGCGCGGCTGTTGCGCGCGGAGCTGAGCCGCCGCGCCATCGGGGCCTCGCTCACCCGCACCCGCGACACGCTGATCGACCTGGCCGACCGCGGCGCGCTGTGCCGGGTGGACTGCGACCTGTTCGTGAGCATCCACGTGAACGCCATGCCCGCCGGCCGGCGCGCGGAACGCACCGGCGGCGTCGAGACCTACTTCCTGTCGGAGGCGAAGAACGAGGATCAGCAGCGCGTCGCCACCATGGAAAACGACGCGATCCGGTTCGAGGCAGCGCCGGCGACGGGGGTGAAGGGGCCGGTCAACTTCATCCTCAAGGACCTCCAGCTCAACGAGTATCTGCGCGAGTCCGCCGCGCTCGCCCAACTGGTCCAGGGGCACGTGGCGGCAGTGCACCCCGGCGGGGACCACGGCGTGCAGCAGGCGGGCTTCACCGTGCTCACCACCGCGCGGCGGCCGGCGATCCTCGTCGAAACGGGCTTCGCCACGAACCGCACCGACGCCGCGTTCCTGGCGTCGGGCCTCGGCGAGCACAAGCTCGCGTCCGCCATCGCTGACGGCATCGTGCAGTACCTCCAGGAGTTCGAGCACAAGGTCGCGGTCGGCACGCGCGCGGGGGGGCGATGACCCGCGCCACCGCCCTCGTGCTGGCCGGCGCGTGCGTCGCCGGCTGCGGTTATTACAACGGGATGTGGAGCGCCGAACACCTGGCCGGTGAGGCGCGGAAGCTCGAGCGCCAGGACCGCGCCGGCGAGGCGCGCACCTACTGGGCCCAGGCCGCGGTGAAGGCCGAGTCGGTCCTGGTGCGCCACCCCACGAGCCGCTGGGCCGACGCTGCCCTGGTGCTCCACGGCGAGGCGTTGGCCCGCAGCGGCGCGTGCGCGCCGGCGGCGGCACCGCTCGCGCGCGCCATCGCGACCGTGCGGGACCCGGCCTTGCTTGAGCGTGCGCGGCTAGCGCGCGCGGAGTGCGCCCTCGACGCCAACGATCCTGCGACGGCGGGCCGCGCGCTTGCCGGCGTGACGGAATCGAGCGACGCTGCCCGACGCTCCCGCGCCGCGTTCGACGCCGGCCGCGTCGCGGCGCTCGAGGGGGACGAGGAGGCCGCCGCCGAGTGGTTCCGTCGCTCGGCCGCGCCCGGCGCGCTCGCCGCCCGCGTCCGGGCGCTCGTCGCGGCGGGCCGCGTGGCCGACGCCCTCGAATGGACCGACACGCTGGCGCACGGTCCCGTCGAGGAGACGGCGTGGGCGGCGATGCTGATCGACCTGCGCCGCGCCGCCGGGCTCGAGGCCACCAGCCGCGCGCTCGACCGCATGCTGGCGCACCGCCAGACGCCGCGCGGCGTGCGGGCGCGCCTGTGGTCCGCGGATGGGGATGCGCTGCTCGCTGGCGGGCGGACCGCCGCCGCCGCGGCGCGCTATGCGGCCGTCGTCGCCCTCGTGCCCGACTCGAGCGAGGGCCAGGTGGCGCGGGTGCGGGCGCTGCGCGTGCTCTGCGTCGCGGCGGAGAGCGTGCCCCAACTCGCCGCACCGTCGGCCGCGCTCGAGCGCCTGCTCCAGGGCGGCGGGGGCGTCGCCCAAAGCGAAGGCCAGGCGCTCATCGCGCTGATCCGCCGCATCGCGCACCAGCAGGACCGCTCGACGGGCGAGCGGTTCCAGCTCGCCGAGGCGGTGCGCGACTCACTCGGGGCGGCGCGGCTCGCGGGCCGCCTGTTTCTCGAGCTCGCGCGCCAGGAGCCGGCCTCGTTGTTCGCCCCCAAGGCGCTCGTCGCCGCCGCCGCGCTCGAGCCCGAGCGGCACGATTCCCTCGTCGCCGTGCTCGACGCGCGCTACGCCACCTCGCCCTACACCTTGGCGCTGCGGGGCGAGCAGAGCCCCGGGTTCGCCGCGGCAGAGGACTCGCTCGCCACCGCGCTGGGCCTCGCCGCCGGCCGGGCGAGCTCCCGGTTCGTCGGCCGCGTCGCGCTCCCCGTGCCAGGGCCCCGCGGCCCGCCGCTCGACGGCCCCGTCGTCGCGGCGGGCGTCGCGGCCCCGCCCCCACCAGCGCGCCCGGAGCGTCCCGAGCCGCCGGGACGCCGCGGCGCCCGACCCGTGGGCGATCAGGACGAGCGCCCCGCCGTGCCGCGGGATACCTTGTGAGCGCGGTCCAGCTGTTCGGCGTCGCGTTTCAGAATCCCGTTCTCCTCGCTTCTGGCACCGCCGGCTTCGGCCGCGAGGTGGACGGCGTCATCCCCCTCGACCGCCTGGGGGGCCTCGTCACCAAGGCCGTGACTCCGGAGCCCCGCCCGGGCGCGCCGGCGCCGCGCGTGGCGGAGTTCGTCGGGGGCATGCTCAATGCGGTCGGCCTCGCAAACCCCGGCCTCGAGCGCGTGCGCACCCACGAGCTGCCGTGGCTCGCCACACACCTGACGCGCGCCCGCGTGCTCGTCAACGTGGCGGGCGCTACCGTGGACGACTACGTCGAGGTCGTCCGGACGCTTACCTCCCTCGCGGTCGTGACCGCGTTTGAGCTCAATGCCTCCTGCCCCAACACGAGCGCCGGCGGGCTCGAGTTCGGGGCGACGGCCGAAGGCCTGCGCGAGCTGGTACGCCGCTGCCGCAGCGCGACCACGAAACCGCTGGCGGTCAAACTATCCCCCGTCCTGCCCGAGGTGGCCGCCATGGCCGCGGTGGCCGCGGACGCCGGCGCCGACGCCGTCACGCTCGTGAACACCATCCCGGGGACGCTGGCGCACCGCCTGGGGAACGGGTCGGGTGGCGTGAGCGGACCCGCGCTGCTGCCGATCGGCGTGCTCGCGACGCTCCGGGTGACCGAGCACGTGCGCATTCCTGTGATCGGCGTGGGCGGGATCCGCACCGCGGCCGACGCACGCGCGTACCTCGCGGCCGGCGCGTCGCTCGTCGCGATCGGCACGGCGGCGCTCGCTGACCCGCGCGTCCCCGAGCGCATCGCGCGCGAGCTGGACCGTGGCTGAGCTCATCGTCGCGTTCGACGTCGCGAGCGGCCCCGAGGCGCTGGGGCTCGCGGCCCGGCTCCCCGGACTCCGCTGGGCGAAGATCGGCCCCGGCCTGTACCTGCGCGCCGGGCCGGACTTGGTGCGCGAGTTCGTGGCGCGCGGCGTGCGCGTGTTCCTCGATTTCAAATGGCACGACACCCCGAGCGCCGTCGGGCGAGCGGTGGCGGCGGCCCGCCAGCTCGGCGCCCACATGGCGACCGTCCACACCCTCGGCGGACCGACCATGCTCCACGCGGCGGCAGTGGCGGCCGGCGCCCCCGAACGGACGGAAGGCGCGCGGGCACCCAACGGGGAGGCCTTGGCCCTCGTGGGCGTGACCGTCCTGACCTCGCACGACACCGGCGAGTTCGAGCGGATCGTGGGCCGAGGCGTCCCCGATCTCGGCTTCGAAGCCGAACGGCTCGCGCGCCTCGCCGTGGCCGCAGGGCTCGCGGGCGTGGTCGCCGCCGGCACGGAGGTCGGCCTGCTGCGGGCCGTGCTCGGCCAAGCGCCCTGGATCGTCGTGCCCGGGATCCGCGCCCCCGGCGAAGCGGCCGGGGACCAGGCGCGCACCATCGCCGCCCCCGATGCGGTGGCGCGTGGCGCGACGCACTTGGTGGTGGGCCGACCGATCCTCCAGGCTCAAGACCCCGCTGGCGCGTACCAACGCTTGATCGAAAGCCTGTGAGACGCTCGATCGGTACGCGCCGGGAGCAGGGCGCCTAGCGTCGGACGTTGGCTGACCGGGCCCCGGAGACGTGTCGCCGGGTCCGACCCCGACGAACCGTGTTCTGAGGGCCGCGCCGCGCTATGGAATCCGTCCTCGTCAACATCGCCGTATACGCGCCGCTGGTGGGACTCCTCGCCGTGGCGATCCTCCTGAACCTGTACCTCTTCAGCTTCTACCGGACCGAGCCCAGCAGCGCCCGATGGTGGACTCCCGGCGCGTGGGTCGAGCGCTGGACCTTCTCACCGACCGAACTCGGCGGGTTCTCCTACCGGCAGCTCGCCTTGGTGAGCGTGCTGGGCCTGTTCCTTGAACTGTTGATGATCCGCTGGATCGCGTCCGAGATCCGGATCTTCGCATACTTCAAGAACTTCGTCTTGATCGCCTGCTTCCTCGGGTTCGGGCTGGGCTGCTACCTGTGCCGCCGCGCGATCAACCTCGTCACCCTGATCCTCCCACTGCTCGCCCTCGTGCTCGTGGTGAAGCTGCCCTGGCACGAGCTGCGCGACCTGATCGCCAATCTCCCGGCGCAACTGGGCCCGTTCTCCGACGTCAACGTGTGGGGGGTGCCGTCCGTCCCGCTTAACGCCGCCGCGCTCGGACGCTTGCTCGCCGGGGTGCTCGTGATCGTACCGATCTTCGCGCTGATCGCGCTGGTCTTCATCCCGATCGGCCAACTCGTGGGGTGGTACCTCGAGAACGCCGGTCGGGGCATCGTCGGCTACTCGGTGAACATCCTCGGCAGCCTGGCGGGCATCCTGCTGTACACCCTGTTGTGCTTTCTCTATCAGCCGCCGGCGATCTGGTTGGCCCTGGCCGGCGTGATGCTCGTGTGGTTGCTGTGGCGCCGCCCGATGCTGCGCTGGACCGCCCTGGCCGCGCTGGCGCTGTGCGCCGGCCTCGCGGCGCGCGAGGACTTCGAAGGCGGGACCGTGTACTGGTCGCCCTATCAGAAGCTCGCCCTCACGCCGCGCTACGAGGCGGGTCGCCCGATCGGCTACATCCTGACGACGAACGGAGGCTGGTACCAGCTGATCGTCGATCTCTCGCCCGGGTTCGTGGCGGCTCATCCGCAGCTCTTCGCCCGGACGCCCGTCAAGTGGAACGCATACAACGTGCCGTATCACTTCCATCCGCAGCCGCCCGCGGTCCTCGTGCTGGGCTCCGGCATGGGCAACGACGTGGCCGCGGCGCTGCGCAACGGCGCCGGCCGCGTCGTCGCCGTGGAAATCGACCCGTTGATCCTCGACCTCGGACGCCAGTTTCATTTGGAGCGGCCCTACAGCTCGCCTCGCGTCGAGCAGGTGGTCGACGACGCGCGCAGCTACATCCAGAACAGCCCGGAGCGGTTCGACCTGATCGTATTCTCGCTTTTGGATTCGCACACCACGAGCTCGTACTTCTCGAACATCCGCATCGATAACTACGTCTACACGGTGGAGGCGCTCGAAGCCGCCAAGCGGCTCCTCAAGCCGGACGGCATCTTCATCGTCAAGTTCCAGGTCGAGGTGCCCTGGATCGCCGGCCGGTTATACGGACTCCTCAACACCGTGTTTGGCCGCCCGCCGCTGCAACTCCAAGCCGACCAGGTGTCCACGGCGACGCGCCGCGCCACGGGCGGGATGTTCTTCATTAGTGGGGCCGACGTGGCCCTGGCCCGCGCGTTGGCCGACCCGCAGCTCGCGGCCTACGTCACCGCCCATGGCCACGTCACGATGGCAAGCGCACCGCCCACGACGGATGACTGGCCCTACTTCTATCAGCACGCACCCGGCGTGCCCGCCACGGTGATCGTGATCTCGCTCGCCCTGCTGCTCGTGTGCGGGCTGCTGTTCGGCAGCACCGGCGCAGCGGGCCGCTCGATCCGGTGGCATTTCTTCTTCTTGGGCGCGGGGTTCCTGCTGTTGGAGGCGCAGATCATCAGCAAGATGGCCCTGCTGTTCGGCACGACGTGGGTGGTGAATTCGATCGTCATCAGTGGCTTACTGCTGCTCATCGTCGCAGCCAATCTCCTGGTGCAGTGGCGGCCCGGCATCCTGGTGGGCGCCGCTTATGGGGGCATTTTCGCCTCTCTGCTGGTCGCCTACCTCGTTCCGTTGGAACGGTTCTTCTTCGCGTCGCTCGCGCTCAAGGTGCTGGCCGCGACCGCGGTGCTGTGTCTGCCGGTGCTGTTCGCCGGAATCGTCTTCATCCGCAGCTTCGCGCGCGAGGGGTTCCGCGGGGAAGCGCTCGGCTCGAACCTCGTGGGCGCGCTCGTGGGGGGCCTGCTCGAGTCGCTCTCGTTCTGGACGGGGGTGCGCTCCCTGTTGGTGATCGCGGCCCTCCTGTACGCGGCCTCGTGGGTGGCGCTCTGGGTCGAACAGCGGACGCCCCTGACGCCCCGACCAGCCACCAGCCCGTCAGGGTCAGGGGCAGGGGAGCTGGGCACGGCCATGTCGGGAGCCGCGGGGAGATGACCCAGGGTCCGTCGGGGTCGACGTCGACCAGAACCGGCTCCACTCGGGGGCGGCCATGACCCATGAAGGGGGACAGACCGTACACCGCCCTATTCTCCGTTCAACCTCCGCACAATTATTCGTTGCCGACATCACAGCGTCGTGCGATTTCTATGCCGAGCAGCTCGGCTTCACGGTCGACTTCGTCTATGGCGATCCGCCATACTACGGGCAGGTCACCCGCGACCA
>DATBCS010000147.1:0-10006 GCA_036270315.1 Gemmatimonadales bacterium | reverse complement strand
CGGCGCCGCTCGTGAGCACCGCTGCGTGCACTCGGCGTCCATACATCCCGGGCCCGCCAAACGCCGGGAGCAACGCCGGATGGATATTAATCAGGCGCCAGCGCCAGCGCGCGACCACCGCTGCGGGAATCCGCTTGACATATCCGGCGAGTACCACGAGCCGCGCGTCGCCCACCGCCGTGGCGATCTCGGCGGCGCTGTCGGGCTCCGTGAGCACGGCGGTGGGCACGCCCGCGCGGTGGGCCCGTTCGAGCGCCGCCGCGTCCCGTCGGCTCGAGACGACGCGCGCCACGCGCGCGACCCGTGAGTCCGCCAGCGCGTCGAGCAGCGCCTGGAGATTCGTCCCGCCGCCCGATACGAGCACGGCGACCGGGAGCGGGGTCAGCGGTCGCCCGCGCAGCGCGCCAGCGACTTGGGCGTCGCGCCGCTCGTCACGCGCAGCGCGAACCGGCCCGTCGCCCCATGGTTCGTCGACGTGACGACGATCAGATACTGGGCGGTGCGGGGAAAGGTCAGCGTGATGCGCGCGTTGCAGTGGCCGCCCGAGTCGTCGTCCTGCAGCGGCTCGGCGATGCCCGGCCCCGCGACGAACAGGTAGGCATCGAACTCGTCGGACTCGAGGTCGACCGTGACCGTCCGCCCCGCCGTCCCCGCGATGGACCAGGCTTGCACGTAGGTGCTATCGCGCTCCTGGTAGCGGTCGCTCCTCGTGAGCCGGCCGGCGACCGTCTGGCCCATCGCGATCGTATGGGCGCTCTGCGCCACGGCGGGCTCGCCCGGCGCGAGGGCGCCGAGCAGCAGCGTGGCGAGGGAAACGGAGAGGCAAGCGGGCACGAGACTCCTCGAACGGGGGCGACGCCCGATGCACAATCTGGAAGAGTCAACGGTCCCGCACAATCAGGTCCACCGCAACCGCGAGATCGGCGACGACGGGCACACCGAGCGCTCCGGCCTGAGCGCGATGGGCCGCGCCGTGGCCGGTCGAGACGAGGATCGCCCGCCCGCCGAGCGCCCGTGCCGGCTCGACGTCGCTCGGGCGGTCGCCCACCCAGTAGGAAGCCGCAAAGTCGATCCCCAACGCGGCCTGCGCGTCGCGGAACAACTTGACGCCCGGTTTGCGGCAGTCGCACGGCCCGGAGAACGCCGGATGGTGGGGACAGAAGTAGGCACCGTCCAGATGGGCCCCGTGGGCGGCGAGCAGTTCGCCCAGCCGGCGCTGCACGGCGGTGTACGCGGTCGCGTCATACACGCCGCGCGCGATCCCGGATTGATTCGACACCGCCACGACGAGCCACCCGGCCTCGTTGAGCCGCCGCACGGCGGCCGCGACCCCGGGGAGCAGCCGCACCCGGTCCGGCTCGTGCAGGAAACCGGGATCCTCCACCAGGGTGCCGTCACGGTCGAGGAAGACGGCCCGGTACGCGGGCAGGGCAGCGCGGGCGGGATGGGCTTCAACCATCGAGCGCCGCGCGCACGACGCGGCCCACCGTCGCTACCTCTGCGGGGAAGATCGTGCGCGGATCGAGCACCACGCGGTCGGCCGCGATGCGGGCGATGACGGGCGGGGTGGCGCGGCGCAGCCGCGTGGCCAAGGCGTCCGGTGTCAGGTGGCGGGCGTCGAGGCGCACCAGCCAGGTCTCGAGCTTCGCGCCGGGAAACGAGCCGCCGCCGACCTCCGACTCGCCCGCGCTCAGCTCGGCCCCCGATCCGATGGCCTGCTGCAACGCCTCACCCCGGCGGCGCAGCTCGGTGAGGTCTTCGGTCAGCATCCGGAGCACGGGGATCTCGCGCCGCGCGGCCTCGGGATCGCGGTACAGAATGAGGGTCGCCTCGAGCGCGGCCAGGGTGAACTTGTCCGAGCGCACCGCGCGGGCGAGCGGATCCGTGCGGCACGCGTCGATCGCCCCCCGTCGCCCGAGCAGCACGCCCGCCTGCGGACCGCCGAGCAGCTTGTCGCCCGAGAACACGATGGCGTCCACCCCGCTCGTGAGGGCGTCGCGCACGCTCGGCTCCCCCGTGAGCCCGTAGGGGGCGAGATCGAGCAGCAGCCCGCTCCCCAGGTCGTACAGACTCGCCACACCGCGCGCCCGGGCGACCTCCGCGATCTCCTGGCCGGTCACTTCGGCGGTGAAGCCCGTCAGCTGGAAATTGGAGCGGTGCACCTTCAGGAGCAGCCGCGTGCCGGGCGTCACGGCAGCCTCGTAATCGGCGCGGTGCGTGCGGTTCGTGGTCCCGACCTCGACAAGGTGCGCGCCCGAGCGCGCCATGATATCGGGGATCCGAAAGGCGCCGCCGATCTCGACCAGCTCGCCGCGCGACACGATCGCTTCGCCATCCCGAGCCAGAGTGGACAGCGCGACCAGCAGGGCAGCCGCCGCGTTGTTCACCACGAGCGCGTCCTCTGCGCCGGACAGCTCGATCAACAGGTCGCGGCACAACGCCTGGCGCGAGCCGCGGGCCCCGCGCGCGAGATCATATTCGAGATTGGTGTAGCCGCCCGCGACGCGCGCCATCGCTTCAGTCGCCGCCACCGCCAACGGCGCGCGGCCGAGGTTGGTGTGCAACACCACCCCCGTCGCGTTGATGACGGGCTCGAGCGACGGCCGGGCGAGGCGCGCCACGCGGGCGAGCACCGCGGCCCCCCAGCCCTCGGCGGGCGCCGCGCCGCCATTCGCCCGGGCCGCGTCAATCGCCTCCCGCACCGCCCGTACGAGGAGACCGCGTGGGTGGGCCGCGCCGAGCGCGGCGATCTCGGGCTCTGCGAGCAGGGCCTCGACGGCGGGAAGGCGGCGGCGGGGGTCGCTCACGGGGCCTTGGTCGAGTCGCGGCCTGAACGCTTCGCGGCGGGCGTGACGAGCACGCCCTGCCCGTCCGCGCGGGCGCCGTTGAGGTTGGTGATGCCGAGCACGCGTACGAGGTACTTGGCCCCCGGCACGAGCGGTCGCGCCGTCGCGACCACGAACCGGTCGAAGGGCACGGGACGCTGCGCGAGCAGCCGGTGCACGCGGGCGGTATCGCTACGCGCGGCGGTGGTATCGGCCCGCGGGCCTCGGGCGAGGGCGCCCGCGGGCCGCGTCGGCCGGGCGCGGGCAGTGTCGCGCCGCGCCGTTGTGTCGCGGGCGCGCCGGAGCGAATCGGCGACCGCACGCGCCCGCGCCTGGATCGAATCGTATTGCGCCGCGCCGTACAGCGCTCGCACCGGGACCGGCGTCGAGTCGGGGAGCGCGAGCACCCGGATCTGCGTCGTGTCGAGCGGCCGGCGAGGATCAAACGGCTGCGAGAACACCACGCGCAGCGCGGTCGAGTCCACCGGGTCGACGCTGCGCACCCGCGGGCCCACCGTGTCGTGCACGAACGCCCACAACACCGCACTCGCCGCCGAATCGACGGTGATCGTCACCGTGTCGAACGCCTCCCGTCGGTCGAGGCGGCGGTTGTTGTTCTGATCCTGGATCGCCTGCACCAAGTAGCGTCCGGGGGGGACATCGCTCAGCCGGAAATCGCCGGCCGAGTCGGTCAAGGTCACGTACGCGACGGTGTCGGGAAGGGGCGCGGCCCGGATCACCGCTTGCGGCAGCGTGCGCTGCTCGACCCACAGCAGCACGGTCCCCCGGATCGCCGCCTTGGGGAGCGGGCCGCCGGTCGAGAACTCGATCATCTTGCCCGTCTTGGTCACGTTGCGGCGCAGGTCCGTGATGCCCGGCACGAGCTCGAGATGATAGGCGCGATTCGGTTTCCAGCCTTCGACGGGCTTCACGTGGATCGCACTCCGGTGCCACGAGACCTTGACCTCGCCCGCGACCGGGGACAGCACGATTTGGCGCGCCAGCCCGCTGATCGCGCCGCTCGCGCCTCCGGTCGACGGCATCTCATCGATCACCTCGTCGAACTCAATGACGGCGTCGCCCTTCAGGCCGGGCACGACCGCCCCCGACTCGGGCACCACGTGCAGCACCGCGGGCGGCTTGGTGCGGATCGGGCCCCCCGGCGGCTCGCCCTGGCTCGCGCACGCGCCGCCCAGGGCCGCTAGGAGCAGCCCAGCGATTCGAGCTTGGCGCCCAGCGCCTGCAGCTGGTCGTGCCACGCGCGCTCCTTCTCGCGCTCCCTGGCGACCACGTCGGCGGGCGCCCGCGCGATGAAATCCCGATTGGTGAGCTTCGCCGCGAGCGCGGCGAGCTGCTGCGCGAGGCGCGTACGCTCGCTCGACAGGCGCCGGCACTCCTGCGCGACGTCGATCGCATCCGCCAGCGCCACGAACACCTCGCTGCCGTCGCGGAGGACCGCGTGGGCCCCGGCGCCCCGCGCGGCCCGGCCGTCGAACCCGAGCTCGGCGAGCTGCGCCAGCCGGGCGATGGTGTCGCGCTCGCCTTCGAACGCGCGGCGCGCCTCGTCGTTCTTGCTCGACAGCGCCGCACCGAGCCGGGTCTTCGGGCTCACCCGATACTCCGCCCGGATGTTGCGGATCGCGGCGATCGCGTCCTGCACGAGGGCGAACTGCCGCTCAGCGCGGGCGTCCACGAGCGGCTCACGCACCGTGGGCCACGCCGCCACCGCGAGCAGCTCGTCCGCCCGCCGGCCCGGGAGCTTCTGCCACAGCTCCTCGGTGATGAACGGCACGACGGGATGCAACAGTCGGAGGGCCGTATCGAAGCAGTAGGCGAGGACGGCCACGGCGCTGCCCGTGAGCCGCGACTTGACCGCTTCCACGTACCAGTCGGCCAGCTCCTTCCACACGAAGTCGAAACACCGCTTCGCCGCCTCGTCCAGCCGGAACTGCTCGAGCGCCGCCGTGACGTCGCGGATCGCCCCCTGGGTGCGCGACAGAATCCACCGGTCGGCGAGCGGCAGCTCGGCCACGCGGCCCACGGGGAAGGCCGGCACCTGCTCCGGCAACTGGGCGAGGATGAACCGCCCGATGTTCCAGAGCTTGTTCGCAAAGTTGCGACCTGGGGCGAACGTGGTCGCGAGGTCGTTGGGGTCGAGGATCAGGTCGGACCCGAGCGCAATCCCGGCGATCGCCGTCCAGCGCAAGGCGTCGGCCCCGTACAACCGGACGACGTCCAGCGGATCGATCCCGTTGCCGAGCGACTTGGACATCTTGCGGTGCTGCGTGTCGCGGACCGTGCCATGCAGGTACACCGTGGCGAACGGGCGCTCCCCCAGAAAGTGGTAGCCCGCCATGACCATCCGGGCGACCCAGAAGAACAGGATCTCGGGCGCCGTGACGAGAGTGTGGCCGGGATAAAACCGCCGCACATCCGGCGTGTCGTCCGGCCAGCCCAGCGTCGCGAACGGCCAGAGCCAGGAGGAAAACCAGGTGTCCAGCACGTCGGGGTCTTGGGCGACCGAGCCGCCACACTTGCGGCACTCGGTGGGATCCTCCCGATCCGCCCACTGCTCGCCGCACGTGACGCAGGTGAACACGGGGATCCGGTGCCCCCACCAGAGCTGGCGGGAGATGTTCCAGTCCCGGATGTTCTCCAACCACTGCTCGTAGGTCTTGGCCCACCGCTCGGGCACGAGCCGGAGCATCCCCGCGCGGTAGGCGCGCAGCGCGGGCTCGGCGAGCGGCGTCATCTTCACGAACCACTGGTCGGAGAGCCGCGGCTCCACCACGGTGCCGCAGCGGTAGCAGCGGCGCAACGTATAGGTGTGCGGCTCGGTTTTCTCGAGCGCGCCCTGTTCCTGGAGCATCTGGACGATGCGCTCGCGTGCGGCGAACCGGTCGAGTCCGGCGAGCTCGGGGGGGACGCGCGTGGAGTGTTCCATGCGGCCGTCCTCCGTCATCACGAGGGGCATCTCGAGCTTGTGACGGGTGCCGATCTCGAAGTCGGTCGCGTCGTGCGCGGGCGTCACCTTCACGAACCCCGTGCCGAACGTGGGCACGACGGCGTCGTCGGCGATGATCGGGATCGGGAGTTGCGTGATCGGGAGGCGCGCCGTCTTGCCGATAAACGCGGCGTGCCGCCGGTCCTTGGGGTTCACGGCCACGGCCGTGTCGCCGAGTAGTGTCTCGGGACGCGTCGTCGCCACCGTGAGATAGGGGGCGGGCCCGCCTTCCACCGCGTACCGGATGTAGTACAGCGTCCCGGTCTCGGGGTCTCCGGCCTCCGCCTCCTCGTCCGACAGCGCCGTCAGGCAATGGGGACACCAGTGGATCACCCGGTGGCCGCGATAGATCAGTCCCGCTTCCCACAGCCGCACGAACACCTCGCGCACGGCGTGAGAGTACCCGGGATCGAGCGTGAAGCGGGTGCGGGTCCAGTCACAGGAGCAGCCGATCATCTTGAGCTGCTCGAGAATCGTGCTCCCGGTCTCGCGCACAAACGCCCAGACGCGCTTCACGAACTCGGCGCGCCCGAGGTCGAAGCGGGTCTTGCCCTCCTTCGCGATCAGCCGTTCCACCACGTTCTGGGTCGCGATCCCGGCGTGATCCGTGCCCGGCAGCCACAGGGTCTGGCGCCCGCGCATGCGCTCGAAGCGGATCAGCACGTCCTGCGTCACGTTGTTCAGCCCCTGGCCCATGTGCAGCACCGCGGTGACGTTGGGTGGCGGGATGACGATGACGTAGGGCGCGCCCGGCGCGTTGGGGTTGGGCGGGAACACGCCGCGGTCGAGCCAGCGCTGGTACAGCGGGCGCTCGACGGCATGCGGGTCGTACTGGGGCGGGAGCTCGAAGCGGGGCGCGGGCATTCCTTATTATAGACGGGACGGGGAATTATAGACCGGACGGGCAGCGAGCGGGAATAACGGGACGACGCGCTGTCCACATCGGGTCGTTGGTAGCAGCCGGTTCGCCGACTCGCTAGAATACCTCCCGATGCCCGAGGAATCCAACGACCTGCCGACGAGCCGCGTCGCCCGCTGGGCCGCGACGGGAGCGCTGATCCTGCTCGCCGTCGCGCTGTACTTCCGCGACGGGCGGCGCACCGCACCCCTGACGGCGCCGCCCCCGGCGCTGGCGCCTGGCCAGCCGACCCACTGATCCGATGGCCGCCCCGGAGATCCGCGTCACGCTCCCCGACGGGAGTGAAAAACGCCTGCCCGCGGGTGCGACCGGCGCCGACCTCGCCACGGCGATCGGCCCCGGGCTCGCGAAGGCCGCCCTCGCCGTGCGGGTGGACGGCCAGGTGCAGGATCTCGCGCGCCCGCTCCCCGACGGGGTCAAGGTCGCGATCCTCACCGACCGCGATCCCCAGGCGCTCGACGTCCTGCGGCACTCGTCCGCCCATGTGCTCGCGACGGCGGTGCGGCAGCTGTTCCCGCGCGCCCAGATCGGCTTCGGGCCGCCCATCGAGGACGGCTTCTACTACGACTTCGATGTGCCCACGCCGTTCAGCCCGGAGGACCTGGCGCAGATCGAGGCGAAGATGCAAGAGGTCGTCCGGGCGAACTACCCCTTCGTGCGGGAGGAGGTGGACCGCGCGGAAGCCGAGCGGCGCTTCGCCGACGATCCGCTCAAGCTGGAGCGCATCGCCGACTTCCCCCCCGGCGAGGTGATCTCGGTCTACACCGACGGCCCCTTCGTCGACCTGTGCCGCGGGCCCCACGTGCCGAGCACCGGCCGCATCAAGCACTTCAAGCTGCTACACGCCGCGGGCGCCTATTGGCGGGGCGACGAGCGGCGGCAGATGCTGCAGCGCATCTACGGCACGGCGTGGTTCACGAAGGAGGACCTCGAGGGCTATCTCCGCCGCCTGGAGGAGGCGCGGAAGCGCGACCACCGTCTGCTCGGCAAGCAACTCGACCTCTTCTCCATCCAGGAGGATGTGGGGCCCGGGCTGATCCTGTGGCACCCCAAGGGCGCCCTGATCCAGTTCGAGCTGCGGCGCTTCATCGAGGACACGGTGCTCGCGCGCGACTACCACCTCGTCTACACGCCGCACGTGACGCGCGAGCAGCTGTTCCTGCGCTCGGGCCATCTGCCGCTGTACGCCGAGAACCAGTTCCCGCCGATGGCCGCGGGCGAGGGTGAAGCGGAGGACGTGCGCTACCGCGTGAAGCCGATGAACTGCCCGATGCACATCCTCGTCTACGCCGCGCAGCAGCGCAGCTACCGCGACCTGCCGTTCCGCCTGGCCGAGGTCGCGAATGTGTACCGCAATGAACGCTCGGGCACGCTGCACGGCATGCTCCGGGTGCGGGGACTGACGATGGACGACGCGCACATCTTCCTGCGCCCCGACCAGATCGAGGACGAGATCTTCCGCCTGCTCGATATCGTCGAGCTCGTGCTCGGGAAGACCTTCGGACTGAGCTACCGCCTCGACCTCGCCACGCGGCCGGCGAAGAAGCTCGGGTCCGACGACGTATGGGACCAGGCCGAGCGCGCCCTGGAACAAGCGCTCAAGCGTCGCGGGCTCACGTACCGCCTCGATCAGGGCGGGGGAGCGTTCTACGGTCCGAAGATCGATGTGAAGTTCAACGATGCGATCGGCCGCGAGTGGCAGGGGGCGACGATTCAGTTGGATTACGAGCTGCCGGAGCGCTTCGGTCTCGAGTACGCGGGGGAGGACAACCGTCCGCACCGGCCCGTCATGATCCACCGCGCGATCTATGGGACGCGGAACGGTTCGTGGGATTCCTGATCGAACACTTCGCCGGCGCCTTCCCGCTGTGGCTCGCGCCGGAGCAAGTCCGCGTGCTGCCGATCGCGGACGCGCAGCTCGACGCCGCACGGGCCGTGCACGAACGGCTGCGCGCGGCGGGGATCCGCTCGCACGTGGACGAACGCAAAGACACGCTGAACTACAAGATCCGCGATGCCGAAACGCAGAAGGTGCCGTACATGGCGGTGGTGGGGCAGCGCGAGGCCGATGCGGGCAGCGTCGCTGTGCGCGTCCGGGGGGCAGGGACGAAGCAGGTGATCTTGTCCGTGGCCGACTTCACGCAGCGGCTCACAGCGGAAATCCGCTCGCGGGCGCTCGAGCCGGCAATCCGTTAGGTTGAGAGCACGCCAAGAGCCACCATGCCGGACGCCACCACTCCTGTCATCGCCAGCGCGGTGCGCACGCCCATCGGACGCTACCTGGGCGGCCTGGCGCCGCTCGCCGCCCCGCGCCTCGGCGCGATCGTGATCCGCGAAGCCGTGCGCCGGGCCGGCATCGATGCGGCCACGGTGGACGAGGTGATCTTCGGGCACGTGCTGCAGGGCGGCGTGGGGCAGGCCCCGGCGCGGCAGGCCGCGATCCATGCGGGTCTCCCCGGGACGATCCCCTCGGTCACCATCAACAAAGTGTGCGGGTCGGGGCTCAAGGCCGTGATGCTCGCGGCCCAGGCGATCAAGGCGGGCGACGCGCAATGTGTCGTGGCCGGCGGCATGGAGTCCATGTCCAACGCCCCCCATTACGTCTTTGGCATGCGGACCGGCATCAAGGCGGGCAACAGCCAACTCGTCGACGGGATGATCCATGACGGGCTGTGGGATTCGTTCTCGAACACCCACATGGGGAACCTCGCCGAGTACACGGCGCGCACCGCCGGCGTGTCGCGTGAGGATCAGGACCGTTTCGCGCTCGCGAGCCACCGCAAGGCGGTGGCGGCGATGGAGGCGTGCCGCTTCAAGGCGGAGACGGTGCCGGTCGAGATCGCGGGCAAGCAGGGTCCGACGGTGATCGAGAAGGACGAAGGGCCGCGCAAGGATACCTCGTACGAGGTGCTCGCGGCGCTGCGCCCGTCGTTCGAGAAGGACGGCACGGTCACCGCGGGGAACGCGCCCGGCCTGAACGACGGGGCGAGCGCGCTCGTCGTCACCTCGCTCGCGTTCGCGCGGGCACACGGTCTCAAGCCGCTGGCCCGCATCACCGCCTATGCCACCGGGGGCGGCGAGCCCAAGGACCTGTTCTTCGCCCCGATCGTGGCCGTGCAGCACTTGCTGGCGAAGGCCAAGACCACGATAGCGGACTACGACCTGATCGAGGCGAACGAGGCGTTCGCCGTGCAGGCGCTCGCCGATGGGCGAGCGCTTGGCTGGGACTGGGACCGGGTGAACGTGAACGGCGGGGCG
>DATBCS010000146.1:0-10510 GCA_036270315.1 Gemmatimonadales bacterium | reverse complement strand
GGCCACGACGATTGACGCCGTCGTCGCGAACGGCGGCGTGCTCGTGCAGCCGATCGGGGCCGACGCCCCCGAAATCACCGCGCGCTTCAAGGATCCCGCCGGGAACGTGATCGGGCTCTACCAGGAGCCCGGCCGGTAGCGGCTGGGACGTCATGGTCGTCCATCTCGTCGACGGCACCTACGAACTATTTCGTCACTTTTACGGGCTACGCCGCGCCACACAAGGAGACGACCCGCCGTTGGGCGCCGTGGCCGGCGTGCTCACCACCGTCCTGCAGATGATCGAACAGGGCGCGACCCACGTCGGCGTCGCGACGGATCACGTCATCGAGTCCTTCCGGAACGCACTCTGGCCCGGGTACAAGACGGGGGAAGGCATCGAGCCCGCGCTGGCTGCCCAATTCCAGCCGCTCGAGGACGCGCTCGCCGCGCTGGGGGTGGTTGTCTGGCCCATGATCGAGCTGGAAGCGGACGACGCGCTCGCCTCTGCGGCGCACCTCGCCGCCCCGGACGACGCGGTCGAGAAGGTCTGTATCTGGGCGAATGACAAGGATCTCGCGCAGTGCGTGAGCGGCGACCGCGTGGTGCAGGTCGACCGCCGCAGCGGCATCGTCCGGAACGCCGCTGGGGTGCGAGAGAAGTTCGGCGTCGAGCCCCGCCTCATCCCGGACTTCCTCGCGCTGGTCGGCGACGCCCAGGACGGCTACCCCGGCATCGACGGCATCGGGCGCGTGACGGCCGCTCGCCTCCTCAACCAGTACGGGCCCATCGAAACGTTCCCGGACTCCGTCCTCGGTGAGCAACGGCACCGCGCGCTCCTCTTCAAGGACCTCGCGACACTCCGTACCGACGCGCCGTTATTTCCACACGTGGATGAGCTGCGGTGGCGCGGGCCCACGCGCACGTTTGCCGCGTGGGCCGACCGGATGGGCGCCCCCCGACTGCTGGCCCGCAGCCGCACCGCCCCTGTGACGTAACCGGCTGCCCCCATGGCCTTTGGGCGCGGCCCCACAGGCCGGGAGGAGGGCGTGAGGCTGACGAGTCCTGCGTCACGGGTCGTCAGCCCCCGCGCCCGCGCGCATCAGAGCCGGTACCCGACGAGCGTGTTCGACGCGGTCCGCAGAAACAGCATGTTGGCGACGTCGTCCACCGCGTACACGGGCTCGCGCTCCTTGCCCAGATCCACCCGCGCCCGCGGCTGCGCGCTGTCCTTGTCGATCTGGAGCAGCACGTTGCCGTTCCCCTCGGGCGCACGGGTCAGCATGAAGATGGATCCCGGCACGGCCAGCGAAGCCTTGAAGCGCTTCGTCGCCATCGCCCCCGCTTGGTGCGAGTAGCCCTCGAGCTGCTTGCCCCCCTGGGTGTACGCCGTCGCGATCTGGGCCGTGACGCGTTGCGCCGTGGAATCGGTAGCGCGGCGCGACGCCTGAGCGAAGGCGTCGCCGTACGCTGCGGCGGCGGCGCCGTACAGGCCGGCGCGCACGGAGTTGATCGCATACAGCGCGCGCAGCAGCCCCGGGAGCTGCGGCGCGGGATAGTACACCTGCTGTTTCACCTGCCCGTCGCGCGCGACGACCACGAGGTTCTGGGGCGAGCTGAGGACAATGCCTCCGGGGCGGATTTCCATCGCGGTGGGATCCTCGCCGCCCTGCAGCTTGATCTCGCCTCCGAGCGCCCGGAATGTGCCCGCGTCGCGATCGACAGCGTACAGGTGGTGGTCACGGTTCGCGAAGACGTACAGCGTCCGTCCCTCAACCGCATGATGCAGGTGGTAGCGCGCGGCATTGTATCCGCTCGCGCTCTCAAAGGTCGGCTTCCCGCTCTCGATCGCATCCTTGAACCGCGGCTCACCGCTGGCGAGATCGATGATGTTGACCTCGGCGTTCGTCAGGGAGTCGGGCCGCGACACGTAGAGCAGGCCCGCCGGCGTGAGCTCGGCGTAGTCGAGGTGACCTTTGATCTTCACATCCTTGTTCAAGCGCAGGGTCGCCGTGGCGACGTTGAGCACGTTCACGAAGGTGCGCGAGTCGGCGTCCACGGCCAGCACGACGGCATCGCCGGCGACCAGCGCCTCGGCCACCGTGCCGCGCATCCGCAGCGGTTTCTCGGCGATCGTCGAGCCGTCGTCATAGCGTGCCACGTTGAGGCCGGTCTGCACGATGCCGTTCACAATGCGGACGTTGCCGGTGGCCTCGTTCGGTGGCGGCGACTCGGGGAGGATGATGATCCCTGCAGGATGCTGCACGATGTCCCGGATGCGCCCATCGATGGCGGCAGGCTTGGCCCACAGCGCCTGGCCGTCGACGAGCCGGTAGGCCATGAGTCGGTCGTCGAAGCTCACGTAAATGCGGTCGGGTTTGTCGAGGGAAGGGTAGAGCCGCACGTGCCGCGCGGGGGCGCCCACGCGGGCCGTGGGCAGTACAGCGGACCAGCGCACCGCGCCCGTCCGCGCATCCAACGCCCGCAGGCCCATCAGCGTGTTGACCACGATCACGTCGGGCCCCGCCTGGAGGACCTCGAGCGTCGTGCCGCCGGAAGCGAGTCGCACGACGCCCTGGATGAGACCGCCGAACCCCCGCTTTCTGGGCTCGGTCTGCTGGAACAGCGACTCGCTCGCCCACCGCTGGTCACCGCTTGCGAGATCGTAGAGCGCGACGACCGGCGGCCCGGAGGGGCGCTGCCCGTGGACGAGCAGGGTGCCGGTCTGCGGCAGGACCCGGCGGGTGCGGACTTGTGTGAGACCCAGGCGCCGCGAATCGAAGACGACTGCACCGGTCGCCGGGTCGAAGACCAACAACAGCCCCGGCCGCGCCGCCTCCATGAGGAGCGAGCCCTCGACCGGCCGGACGCTGTCGGCCGGTAACCCGCCCAGCTCGGGCTTCTCCCACGCGACCTGGCCGCGCTCGATGTCGATGCCGGCGAGGGCACGATCGGTCGAGGCGAGGAGAATGCCGGCCGGCGTGACCTGCTGCCAGCGAACGTCCCCGTTGACCCTGACGGTCCATGCGGCCGTCGCCCCCGAGGGGGCAGGCGCGACCGCCTGAGCGTGGGCGGGCGTGCGGAGGGCGACGATCAGGGCGAGCAACACGAGCGAACGACCAGCGGACACGGCGGCCATGGCACTCTCCTGTGGACGGCGGCGGTCGAGCGGCGGCCCCCATATCCCCCCATGTCGAACTCGGGCGCAAGAGCGAGCACGCCGCCAAGACGCGCGCTGGGCTGACGCATGGGCGTCGCAACTCGTCAGCCCGGCGATGCTTACAGCTTTCTGACGCCGGAAGGTCTCCCAAGCGTGCTAGTTTGCTCGGTGAGGGGGACACGATGACCACGAGCGTTGATCCGCTGGCCGCGTTTATTGAAGCGGCGTGTGTACCGCTCGTTCGCGGCCACGCCTCGGGAACCCTGGAGGCCGCGGACGCGATCCTGGCGGCGCACCCCGCGGTCGCAACGCGCGACATCCATGCGGCGGCGATCCTCGGCGACGATACCGCTGTGCGTCGCTTCCTCGAGCGCGACCCAGGAAGCGCCACGACGATGGGCGGCCCCCGTGGGTGGGATGCGCTCACCCACCTCTGTTTCTCGAGGTACCTGCGGCTCGATCGCACGCGAGCGGACGGATTCGTGCGCGCGGCGCGGGCCCTGCTGGACGCCGGTGCGAGCGCGAACACCGGGTTCTATGAGCTGAATCACCAGCCCAAGCCCGAGTTCGAAAGCGTGCTGTACGGCGCGGCCGGCGTGGCCCACCAGGCGGAGCTGACGCACCTCCTGTTGGCGCGGGGCGCCGATCCGAACGCCGACGAGGTCGTCTATCATGCGCCCGAGACGCGCGACACCGCCGTCCTCAAGCTCCTCGTGGAAACAGGCCAACTCACGCCCGACAGCCTCGCGCTCATGTTGATCCGCAAACACGACTGGCATGACTACGAGGGCGTGAAGTTCTTGCTCGAGCACGGTGCTGACCCCAACCGCAAGCGCCACCGGGGCTTCCGAGCCATTCATCACGCCATCGCGCGCGACAACGCGATCGAGATCATCGTCCTGCTGCTCGACCACGGCGCCGACCCGACGCTCGCGGAACACGGCATGTCGGCGGTGGCGATCGCGGCGCGCCGGGGACGGGGCGACCTGCTCGCGCTATTCGAGCGACGTGGCGTTCGAATCGCGCTCGAAGGCGTCGACCGCCTGATCGCCGCGTGCGCCACGAACGACGGGGTGACGGTCCGCGCCATCGCCCGCCGCGAGCCGACCCTCGTGGACCAGGTCCGGGCCCAGAGTGGCGAGTTGCTCGCGCAGTTCGCCGGCGTCGGGAACACCGACGGCGTGCGGCAGCTGCTCGACCTCGGCGTCGACGTCCGTGTCGTCTACCGGGCGGGTGACGGCTATTTCGACGTCGCGAAGGACAGCATGGCACTGCACGTCGCCGCGTGGCGGGCGCAGCACGGGACTGTGCGACTGCTCGTCGAGCGCGGCGCGCCGGTTGACGTGCCGGACGGCCAGGGGCGCACGCCGCTGGCGCTAGCCATTCGTGCTTGCGTGGACTCGTACTGGGCGGACCGGCGCTCCCCTGAGTCGGTGGCGATGCTGCTCGAGGCGGGAGCGGCGGCCCACGGTGTCGCGTTTCCGTCCGGATACGCGGAGGTGGACGCGCTCCTCCGCCGCTACGGACGGGACGCGAGACCGTGACGTGCTGCGAGCCGCGCGGAGAACGCGGCGCTCGACAACTGCCTCACGAACCGAACCGCGTTTTGAACGTCTGGCCGTACGTCGTGGGCGTGCCATCATAGCGCTGGATTAAGTCGAGGGACTGGCCCCACACGTCCCACTCCCACGCGAGATAGCTGCCCTGGCGGGCATCCATCCAGTCCATGAGCGCGTTCACGAACGCGCTGCCATAGTCGTTTTGTCCGAGCTCCCCGAGCACCACCGGCACCTGTTGGGCCACCGGCGCCGCATCACCGTCCCAGCACGCCACCGTGTTGCACCAGCTGAAGTTGTAGATGTGCCACGACGCCGCCAGGTTGTTGAGCGGATCGACCGGTTTGTTCGCGAGCCAGCCCGAAAGGCGCGCGGCGTACTGAATACCGCCGATCATGATCACGTTGGTGGCGCCGGTGCTGCGGACGGTGTCGACGAGCTGCTGCATCCCCGCCGCTTGGAAGGCCATCCCGCTGCAGGTGCCGCCGTCCCGCCAGCAACGCCACGCCTCGGCGGTGTTCGAGTTGTTGTCCGGGAACGGCTCGTTGAAGAGGTCGAAGATGACGCGCTGGTTGCCCTTGTAGGCGGTCGCGACTTGGCGCCAGAACTCCAGGGTGTGGTCGCGGTTCGGCATCGGTGCTTGGCCGAGCGCGACGCTCGTGCCCGCGGCGGTCCAGTGCAAGTCGAGGATCACGACTAGCCCGGTGCGGTTGAGCAGGGCTACGAAGTTCGCGATCGCGCGGCGGTAGTTGTCGCCCGCGTACGCGGGGTTGACCCCGTTGATGCCAAGCCAGCACGTCTCGTTGAGCGGCACCCGGACGGCGTTCGCCTTCCACGAGCGGATCGCCTGGACGGACGCCGAGTCTCCTGGGCCGTCGAAGAATCCCCAGCCCTGGGCGCAGGCGTATTCGGTCCCGGAGCGGTTGACCCCCCGCAGGCGGATCGGCCGTCCGGTCGAATCGACGAGCTGGTTCCCCTGCACGCGCACCGTCGGTGTACCCCCGGGCGGGGGTGGTCCCCCCGGCGGAGCCGCCGTGCTCTGCTGGCACGCCGCGAGCGCCGCCACCATCAGCAACGCAACCGACCGAGTCTTTATCGCCATATCACTCCCTTGCCGGGTAGCTGCGCCTGGCGTCGAGGCGAGGCCCAAGGGAATCGCTTCGACCCCACCCTGGATGTCACCTCGTATCACACGTACGGGCTACCGTGGCTCGCTATCAAGGCCAGACGTCACCGCTCATCGGGCCATCGGTCGGGCCGAGACGCCCGCCGTGGCGCCGGTAGCGCGCGGGCGACCCACCGTGCCCTGTGCCACCGCGCGCCTTCCCCCTCCGGGCCCGCTTGTTGTACCGGTCGCGCAGCATTTCCGAGGCGCCGTGGGTCGTTCGGGGGGCCCGAAAGCGGGACCCGAGGGGGACACTCGTGACGTGGGTCACGCGCCGGCGGGTCACCAGCAGGCGCCGGATTCTGCAACCAGTGGGGCGGGTGGCGAGAAGGCGCCCGCGGCTCCGGACGGCCCGCGTCAGGCGTAACCTGTGATGCCGCCTCAGCTAACCGCTCGGCGCCGCACGCGGCACACCGATTGCCTCATCATCACAGCCACTTGGCACTGACGCCGTTCACCGGACGGGGTAGTGCCACCCGCCCCTCGGAGATGACGTCCCGCCAGTGCAGCGCGTCGGGCTCCCGCGCCACCGCCGGAGCCTCCTTCTCTCGTGAGGTCATCATGGCCGCCTGGAAGCTGTTCGGGCACGACACGACCGCGGAGCAACTGCCTGCTGAGCTCCGGTCCATTCTCGCGCAGATGCAGCGGGAGCGGGTGGCGTTCGAAGCGTTGACGAACGGGGCGCGGGACTCGGCCCAGAACCTCGCCCAGCTCACCCAGCCGATTACCGAAGCCCAGAAGGTCGTGAGCGAGATGCAAACGCGGGTCAAGGCGCTGGAGCGCCTCGTCCCGGTGCTCGCGACGCTCGACGAACAGACCGAGGCGGTTTCCAAGGTGCAGCGCCGCACCGAGACGCAGCTGGCGCAGGGCGCGGAGGACGCCAAGCGGCTCCGCGGCGACATCGAGGGGTTGCGCGGCACGCTCGAAGCGGCCGTGGCCTTGAAGAACGACCTCACGGGTTTCCTCGAGTTGGGCGGCGGATTCAAAGCGCTCCGCATGGACGCCGACAAGCTCACGGGCGAGGTGCGCGACGTCACCCAGGGATTCGACCGGGTGCGCGAGCGTCAGGAAGAGCTGCGCCGGGCGAGCGAGGCGGTCGCCGTGCGCCTCAGCACCTTCGAGGAGCGGCAGCAGCAGGTCCAGGGCGGCGTCGCGACGACCGAGTCCCGCGTGGCGGCGCTCGCCTCGACGTTACAGGAGCTGACCCAGGCGGCCGCCGATGCGACTCAGACCAAGCGCCAGCTCGGCGTCTTGAAGGCGCTCGCCGACAGTGTCACCCAGAAGGTGGGGGCGCTCGAGCAGCAGCGCGAGATCGTTGATCGCGCCACCGCTCAGGTGGTCCATCTCCACGACCTGATGCGGGAAGTCGACGCCAAGATCCGCAAGCACGAGGAACACGCGAAGGGACTCGGGGAGCTCGAGACGAAGGTCCAGGAGCTCAAGGCGTTCCACGGGGATGTCCTTGAGCGCACAGAGGACATCAGCGCGCATCACGACGCCGCGAAGCGGGCCGACGAGGAGCTGCGCGGCCGTTTGGCCGCCCTGCGCGACGAGGTCCAACGCACGGTCAAGCGCTTCGAGCTCGAGAACCAGGGGCTCGACGCGGTCAGTCAGCGGATCCTCGATCTCCGGGGCGGCCTCACCGACATGGAGGCCCGGTTCCGGACGCTCGACGACTCGAGCCGCACGATCGCCGACGTGCGCTCGCGGGCCGACGGCCTGGCGACGCAGTTGACGGGCATCGCCGAGCAGATCGACGGGCTCGACGCGCAGGCGGAGCGCGTGCGCGCCGTCGAGGCCAGCGCCGGCCGGCTGGGGGAGTCGGTCGAGGACATGACCCAGCGCATGGCACGGCTCGAGAAAGCCCAGCCCGGCGTCGCCGCGGTGCTGCAGGACGTCGCGAGCCTCAAGGGCACGCACGAAGCCGTGAAGGGCGCCATCGAGCAGGTCCAAGTCGCCGAGAGCGAAATCGCCCGCGTGCGGGAGGGTCAGGCCGGCACCAAGGCCTGGCTCGCCAGTGTGACCGATTCGGTCAGCGCGCTGCGGGGCGAGCTCGCGGCGGTCGAGGAGATGAAGCCGACAGTCGAAGTCGTGCGCGCCGAGGCCGACCGCTTGTCCCAGTCCATGGTGCAGATCGAAGCGCGGCGCCAACTGGTGGAGGACTTGAACACCCGGCTCTCTGAGCTGTCGGCGCTCGGCGGCCAACTTGAGGAGCGGAGCCGCGGTCTCCTCTCCCGGATCGATGGGGCCGACGAGCGGTTCCAAGCGCTCGCCGCTCACGCCGACGAGGCGGGCCGGATCGAGCGTCTGGTTCCGACCGCGCTCGCCACGGCGGAGCGGGCGGAGCGCCGCGTGGCGGACGTCGATGCCACGATCACGACGCTCGAGGCCAGGGCCCAGAACCTCGACGGGGTGACGGAGCGCACCCGCGCCCTCGGCCAGGAGTTGGAGCTCCGCCAGACGGCGCTCGACAAGGCATCCGAGCACTTGGCGCGGGCGTCCGAGCTCCGGGAACAGGCCGCGGCCAGTACCCAGCAGCTGGAAGAGCGCGCCACCCAGCTCACCGGGGCGCTGGCGAGCGCGGGGGGCCGTCTCACGGAGCTCACCGCCACGCTGGATGAGCTCGACAGCCGCGCCGGGACTCTCCGGTTCGCGCAGAAGCGCATGGCGCAGTTCGAGGAGCGGCTGGCCAAATGGGAAGCCGTCGAATCGCATTTGACCCGAGCGCTCGAGCAGGTCACCCAGCGGCAGGCGACCGTCGATGCCCTCCAGGCCGACCTGCACCGGCTGTTCGAGGTGGCCGAGCGGACCGTGGACGATGTGCGGTCGATCGCCGCCGCGAAGGAGCAGGTCACCGAGACCCGCGCCACGCTCGAGAACGTGCTGGGCCTGGTGAGCCACGTGCATGACGCGGCCAACGGCCTGGACCACCGCAAGCGCCAGGTGGAGCAAGCGGAGGAGCGGCTCGGCCGGGTTGAGGCGGTGCTGGCCGATATTCAGGCGAACTTCGAGACGCTGCACGGCCAGAAGGCCTTGATGGATCAGATCGTCGAGCAGGCCGGATCGCTCGAGTTCCACACGAAGCAGGCGGAGGCCCTGATCGCCACGCTGCGCGAAGAGCGCGAGATCACGGACAAGGTGCGGGCCGCCGTCGCCGAGCTGCGCCAGGGGAACATCGCCAAGAGCGCCTAGCGTGCTCCTGACGCGCCCGGAGTCCCGAGCCCCGCAGCGGCATCCGTTGCGGGGCTCGTTGCTTGCGTGTCACCGCCCGCGTCACGGGGCGGCGGGGCCGGGGTCCGCGCGGCAGATTAATGTCATCCCGTGCGAGCGCGCGGGTGCCCGCTACGCGCGACGTGAGCCCAGAGAGGGGACCGTCATGGCTCAGATCGGTGGTTGGTCCGTGGTCCGCCGCCTCGTGGTCGCGAGGCCGGCGGCAGCGCGGTGACGCACTTCCAGGATCATTTCTCCGAGCGCGCCGCCGGTTATGCGGCGCATCGGCCGACCTACCCGGCGACGCTGGCCGCCTTCCTGGCTGAGGCCGCGCCGCGCCGCGCGCGCGCGTGGGAGGCGGGCTGCGGGTCGGGGCAGCTGTCGCTGATCTTGGGGGACCGGTTTGAACGCGTGATCGCCACTGACCCGAGTGCCGCGCAGTTGGCGCACGCGCGACCACACCGCAATGTGCGCTACGTGCGGGCCGCGGCGGAGGCGAGCGGACTGGCGCTGGGCATCGCGGACCTCGTCGTCGCGGCGCAGGCGGCCCATTGGTTCGACCTGACCGCCTATTACGCGGAGGCGCGCCGTGTGGGACGACCCGACGCGGTGGTCGCGTTGGTGACGTACGGCCGGGTGACCGTGGCCGAGGCCGTCGATCCCGTGATCCGCCGCTTCTACACTCAGGATCTCGGGCCTTACTGGCCACCCGCCCGGCGCCATGTCGATCAGGCCTATCGGTCGCTGCCGTTTCCCTTCGAGCCGCTCGCGGCGCCCGAGCTCGAAATGCGCGCCGATTGGGCGTTGGCGGATGTGATCGGGTACGTGGAGACGTGGTCGGCCGTGCGCGCGCTGCACCAGGCCCGGGGCGACGCCCCGTTCGCGGCGTTCCGGCGCGCGCTCGCGCTGGCATGGGGGGCCGCCACACCCCGCAGATCGGTCCGCTGGCCGCTCACGCTGCGCGTCGGCCGGGTGGGGCGGTGACTCCGAGCCCGGAATGCTAATCCGCTGCGGCACATGTGCTTGCGCCTCCTGCGAGGGCTCGATCCGCCCGCGCTCCTGTGACCGCCATCACCCGACCGCCCACGGCCGGCGGCCCATGATGTAGCCGGGGCAAGGAGGCGCAGCGTTATGGGCAGCACAGGCGGTGTCCCGCTCCACTCGCAACCGATGCGGCGCGCCCTGGCGCTCGCAGGGCTGGGCGCCGGCTACATCATCGCCGGCAAGCTCGGGCTTACGCTGGGCTTCGTGCATCCTAGCGCCACGGCCGTGTGGCCGCCCACGGGGATCACGCTCGCCGCTTTTCTCATCCTCGGCTATGACGTCTGGCCGGTCATCCTCGTGAGCGCGTTCATCGTCAATCTGACGACGGCCGGGTCCCTGGCCACATCAATCGGCATCGGCGCCGGCAATACGCTCGAGGGGTTGATGTGGCCAGGG